>NZ_JAOQJW010000027.1:0-50870 GCF_025567265.1 Dorea amylophila
ATGCCGAGTTTCAAATTTTGAAAGCCTGCTTTTAGCAGAATTTTGCCCCTTTAGAATTGACCCGCCGATGGAACCTGAACAGGAACGCCTTTCCAAGCTTTATTCCGGTTCGGGTGTCCACAGCCTTTCTGAATTAAATTCCAAATTAAACCCAAATTTATTTCAACATATATAGAAATTCAAAACACCGTATAGTATACTGACAATGTTGCTGCCTCCATACTGGCAACAGGAAGGGGGTGTTCATTATGGATTTGGCATTATCTTTTATTGTCGCTGTTGCGGCTGGTGTAGTTTGCCACTACATCATCAAATGGTTAGATGGCGACAAATAGCCGGTAACTAACCTGTGGAGTTAAGCCTTTCCACACCAAAATCAGGAATAGAAAAACCCTCGGATGGCACTCCGAGGGTTTTTCGTTGCTGTTCACTATGGAATAGCATTATCTTTTTGCCTACTGGCATTATAGCATATGCAATTTAACAATACAATATGCAATTTTAATAGAAAGTGGGTATGTTCTTGCTTTTCTTGTCTTTTCATGCTATACTATCACCCGTTACAAAACCCGAAAAAACCAAGGTCTTACAAGGGTTTCGCCGATTCCCGGCGTAAAGAAGATGATAGAAAAGACATCCACCGGATTTCTTTCCTATCCGCTACGGCGCGTGTGTTCGTGACCTTCCACACGTAAAACAAAACTAAAGGAGAATTGAAAAATGAAAAACAAAAATCTTAGTTTCATGACCCAGGCAGCCATGATCGCTGCAATCTATGTGGTGCTGACTTACATCTTTGCACCATTTTCTTTCGGAGAAGTACAGGTTCGTATCTCCGAGGCACTCACTATTTTACCAATATTTACACCAGCCGCTATTCCGGGACTCTTTGTCGGATGTCTGATCGGTAATATTCTGGGCGGTGCGATCCTTCCGGATATTGTATTCGGCAGTATTGCAACTCTGATCGGTGCATTTTTCACATGGAAACTGCGTGAGCAGAAGCCGGTTGTCGCAACACTTCCACCGATTATTTCGAATATCATCATCGTTCCGTTCGTACTGCGTTACGGTTATGGTGTGACACTTCCGATTCCGTTTATGATGCTGACGGTTGGAATTGGTGAGGTGATCTCCTGCACTGTTCTTGGTCTGATCGTGTACGGAGCATTGAAGAAATATAAAGGAACACTTTTCCGCACAGCTTAATCTATATCTGAATGGTATTAAAAAGAGCGGACATATAACTCATTTCATAACAGTTATATGTCCGCTCTTTTTTATTTTCTATACACAACTATCCAATATACGCATTTCCGCTTCCGGATGTCATCTGATCCATCTCTTCATACTTCACGCTGTGTCTTGTACTGTCATTCAAGTCTTCATACACAACATTCGTATCACTGTATCCCACCAGAATAACCGCATTCTGCGAATCCAGCATTGCAATGACCGGTCTGCCCTGATTGATAATGTACAGGATCTCTTCTGTCGTACATCCGGTCAGGTCATAGGCAGCACCATCATTTATATCCTTCAAAATATCAATTGGCTTCTCCTGGTTTTTAAGACGGTCCTTGATTGTATTTAATACATCATCTTTCTCTGTGATCGAATACTGCAGGTTACGGTTACCACGCTCCCATACATAGTCCTGTGAGGAATCGACTACCACTCCGTTGTAATCATTTGCTTTCTTGATCGCATCCCCTGCCTTTGTATACACACCCTGGATCTCACCATGTCCATAGACATAATATTTCTCCGGTGCGTCTTTGTCTGAAAATGTGATCGTCTGCGGTGTCTCGAACAGGATCTGTTTTGGTTTCAGTACTTTTGGTTCCTTATCTGATATCCCATCATTGTATGTCAGTCGTACCTGTGTCTGCTTCAGATCTGTCGCATATGTCTCCAGTGTAATATTGCTTTTCGTCTTCTGTTCATTGTTCGTAATATAATCCGGAGCTGTTGCAGTATAGGTGTCCCCATCCTTTGATGCACGCTCCAGCGTGATCATATCTTCATCAAATGCTGCATTTAAAATGTAAATGCCATCTGTCTGATAGGTTTTAATCACTTTTCCTTTTTGATTCCGGATCTCCAATTTGTACATTGGGACGGTTGCTTCTCCGGACACGGTATTTCCTATGTCTTCCGTCTTCGCAATTCCATATACAAAATCACTTCTGATGAAGCCCAGTGGACGGATGCATTCTCCTTCGCTGCAGGTTATTTTCTGCTTCTTTCCTGTCCCTACATTCAGGATCGATACTTTCGTTGCAGTTCCAAGTTCTCCGTCTGCCTGATATGCGATCAGACTTCCATCTTCCGATACGACATACTGCTGTGCGTCCAGACCTTTGACCAGTACTGTTTTCTCATCATCCTCTATACTATACTGATATAGTGTACCGTCCACCATGGTGTAGAGCATGTCTGTCTTCGCATCATAATAAGACATTTCTCCCAGTTCACTGACTGCCTGTGCATAAGATTTATTGGTAGAGATAAAGACTTTCTCTTCCACGGAATTTTTCTCTATATCGTAATAATATACGGCCACTCCGACTTCACCTTCATGCTCACCACGATTCATATATCCCGACACAAGGAAGGTTGTGTTGCCCTTTGCGTCTACTTTCAAAATCTTGATCTTGTGATCCGGAACCAGATTTCTCACATCTGTATTTTCCGCATCTGCAAATCCGAATACAAGTGACACCTCATCCGAATCTTTATTATAATTCCAAAGTTCATTTGCCTCGACAAATGATACGATTGTTCCGTCTTTATTCACCTTATAAGACAGATTCGTTGGTGCAATTCCGAGGATAATTCCCTTCTCATTCAGAACCTTCTTCGTCGCATCAAATATCTGATCCATCGTTCTGTCATAATCTAAGAGGTATGCCTTTTGTGCATCTGCGATGTATCTGACACGGAAGAATTCTTTGACCGCATACCGGTCGGATTCATTTTCCTCTCCTTTACAGCTTACCCTGTATTGTAACAATACCGACATGCAGGTACTGTTCAGTTCTTTGATACTCCAGCGTTCTTCCTGTTCTACCTGTGGTTTCAGACTGCCCCATGTAACCTGTTCGTAATTCGAATTGATCGTTACATGCTGAAGCGTCGTATTATCCGCATCATCCGTCGGCTCAAGCGCTGCTCCTACGCCTGCATTCTCTGCCTTTGCAAGTGCATTTTCATGATAATCACTGATATAATTCAGACACTGTGCAACATTGGCATCTTCATCACTGACAATTCTGGTGTAGAAATATACCGGATCCGCACCATTTCTGTTCAGCCGAACCTCCAGAATTCTTTCTTCATCCAGTACCTTATCTCCACTCAGATCCAGACTGAAGTTCTTTCCTGCCTTTTTGATTTTCTTAGATTCCAGTTCACTTGTCCCGTCCAGTGTGTAGACTTTATAGCTGGCTCCTGTAAATTTATTGCCATATGCTTCTATATTTACATCCAGACTCTGATCGGCTACCGGAGTGATGGTATTATGCATAGAAGACACATCCATCCTCTTTGCATAGCCTGTAAGTGTATTGATCTTATAATCTCCATATGAAAATGAGATCTGTGGAAATGTTGCGGCTCCCATATCAGCCGTCATGTTGTCATTCCCCTTATTCGTCACGTAGCTGAATATAATGACAGCCACGATAAATACTGCAGACAAAACGCCCACATTTATCAAACGTTTCTTTAAAGTTAATGTCATTTATACTCCCTCTTTATTCCGTTTTTCCCTGGTTATCTAACAGATGCCCCAGTGTCGGTGACACCCTGAGTTCTGCTTCACATTTCCGAATAGATGCTTCGATTTGCTGCCGCCTTACAGATTCTTTCTGATCTGCTTTCTGATTCCTTTTTACTGCCCGGATCAGGATATTCTTCGGCGTGTGTTCCATATCGATGAATTCCAGTATCTGTGCTTCATACCCCTCGCGCTCCAGATACTGTGCCCGGAGTCCGTCCGTGATCAGCGCCGCCATACGTTCCTTCAACAGTCCATATCTTAATACCGGTTCTAACACCTCATTCCGGATCTGTCGGTTCAATTCATGCTGGCAGCATGGTACAGACAGGATCACTTTTGCATCCCAGCCGACCGCTTTCGCCAGTGCATAATCCGTTGCCGTATCACAGGCATGTAGAGTTACTACCATATCTACTTTGTTGACTCCGGTATAATCTGCAATATCCCCTTCCAGAAATCTCAGCTTTTCATAGCCGTATTTCTCACTCAGTTCATTACAGTGACAGATCACCTCTTTCTTCAGATCCAGCCCTATGATTCTTATGTCATATTCTTTCAATTCATGCAGGTAATAATACATGGCAAATGTAAGATAAGACTTTCCACAGCCAAAATCCAGGATTGTAAGTTCTCTTCCCTTATCCAGCTCCGGAAGGATATCTTCGATAAACTCCAGAAAACGGTTGATCTGGCGGAACTTATCGGATTTTGCACGCACAATCTTTCCATCCTGCGTCATAACTCCAAGATCCTGAAGAAACGGTACCGGGACTCCCTCTTCCAACACATACTTTTTCTTACGATCATGGCTCATATCAATCTTCTTTTTCCCGCCCTTTTTTATCTTACTTTTTATGGTCACTTTTCCTTTTTTACTTACAAGAACCGTATAATCCGCTCTCTGTGTCTCCATCTGCATCTGGCGCATATTTCCCATATATTCGAGAAGTATTTCACAAGCTTTTTTCTCCTCCACATTCTCGTGAAATGCCTGATTGTTCCGGAACGATTCAAACTGGAAGTAAAGTACCTCTTTTTTCAGTACAGGTCTTACCTTTACCTTCTGCACATCGTCTTTCTTCTTCGGATTACTCAGCGTTGCTGATATAAATTCTATATTTAAATTTTCCTGTAATAATTTACTTAATTCATTCATAATATTATATTTTACTGTTTTTTAGACAAGAGCGCAAGTATCATGGATGGCAATTTTACCGGACAGAACCGAGAAAATGCAGTTAAGGACGGAGGATTGCATGCAATCCTCCGTCCCCAACTATGAAACCGGGAATTTTATTGTCACTTTAAACAAATCTCCATCCAGATATAATTCAAATGTTCCGCCCTGCATTTCCGTCAGCGACTGTGCGATCGACAATCCCAGACCACTGCCTTCTGTGCTTCTTGATACATCCCCGCGGATGAATCGTTCCGTCAGCTCGGAAGCCGGGATGTTCAGCGGCCGTGCCGATATATTCTTCAGGCTGAAGCATGCCATGCCATCTTTCTTCTCGAGATCAGCATAAACTCTTGTTCCCTGCATCGCATATTTTGCCGCATTGTTATATATATTAGACAGCACTCTCCAAAGCCGTCTTCCATCTGCGCGGATCACAATCTCCTCATTCGGAAGGTTCATGACCTCTTCCAGATCTCCTGCCTTAAATTTTTCCTCGAATTCTCCACTCGTCTGCTGGATCATTTCCACCAGGTTCAGGTTCATGAATTCCAACGTAATATTCCCTGAACTTACCTTGGAAGCCTCTACGACGTCTTCTGTCAATGTCTTCAGGCGCTGTGATTTCTGTTCCAGAACTTCAATGTAACGCCGGATCTTCGGATCCTTAAAGTCCTCCTGCTTTAACAATTCTACATAATTAATGATAGATGTAAGCGGCGTCTTGATATCATGCGAGACATTCGTAATGAGGTCTGTCTTCAGCCGTTCGCTTTTCATACTCTTTGCAAGTGCTGTTTCCAGTCCTTCTCCAATAGAATTTACTTTCTCTGCAATCTCTTTCTGCTCTGCCAGTAATCCATTTACCGGAATCTGATACTCCACTTCGCCACCGGCAATCTTCTCGATCCCTATCATGATCTTTCCGGTTCCTTTTGCCTTTTGAACCATCCAGACGAATGCTGCGGCATCTGTTACCAGCAAGATGAATGCCCACGCCCAGGTAGTACTTCCATCTGCAGCAAATATATAGGTCAGCCAGTGGAACAGTAAAAATGCTGCTAATCCGATCATCATTTTCCACAGATACCGGATGTTTTGAAGCATCTCTTTCAAAAAGAGTAACAGCCATCTGAATACACTGTTCTTCCATACAGTCTTCGCCTTGATTCTTCTCACCAGACTCAGATAACCCAGAAGGAACATCGCACAGCTATACAGCGCCCCCAGACATCCCACCGCCATTCCTTGCAGATATATCTGTTTATTTTCTGTATAGATAGTCTCTCCATTTACGCTTTGCCATGTAAATATCCCGGCTTTTGTTACTACCAGCATAACTACTGCCCAGAGCAATATTACACCAACCGCTGCCGGTTCTGTCTTTATGTGATCAAACTTCACCAGATGCACTTCTTCATCTTCCGCACTTCTTCCGGCTCCGATCGTCAATAACACCAGAATCGCCAGATAGGCTGCGACTGCCAGAACTGCCCCTATACCGGCCGCTTTTGCCCCGGCCGCATATTGTGTAAAGATCTGTTTCTGCTCGTAAAAATCATCTTTCACAGGATACGCTGTATCCACAACCGATGCATATACATAATCTGACGCATTTACATAACCGGCTACTGTCTTCTGCCATTCCTGTGCCATTGAATCTCCTTTGCCGGCTTTTTCAATATTACTTTCATAGTCTGCAAGCTTCGGTCTTACGATCACATATTTCCCTGATTTTTTTATTTGTTCCAGGCTCTCCTCGTAATGATCATAGTCCTGATATTTCTTTTTATTCGTAATGACCGTTCCGTTATCCCGGTTCACATACAGGTATGTGATATTCGTATTTCCTTCCTGATACTGCTTCTGGTTTAGCACATAATTGTCAACATCCGAATAGATGATCTCGGCCGCATCATTTATCATTCTGTAGGCATCACTCAGCCTGCCGTTCCATATCTTGGAATTATTCACAAGCTGAAGTACCGTTTCTCCGTTTACCGTCTTATAGTCTCCGGGAATCTTTGTCCCGTCATAATTCCAGCAATTGATGTAAGCAATCTTTCCATCGGTATCCTGAAGTCCCCTGAATCTGGATTCCCCGCTGCTGCTTTCCTGATATTCCCCCTGTTTCAACTCATCCAGAATATCATCTGCAGAACTGTTTCCTGTAATGACAAATGACAGATCCCCTCTGTCGATCATCTGTTTAAATTCTTTATAACGGAAATAGTGGTAGCTTCCGTCTGACTGCTGACACACAATGATAGCGTCCTGTTCGTCCCGGGTATCTGAGACGGAACCATCATCTGTCATCGTTTCTGCGATTAATTTGCCCCAGGAATACATGTCCCCCAGCCGGAAGGACAGTCCGGTCTCGTCTTTACCCGTTATCCCGCCTGTATCTTCATATTTTGCCACATCTACGATCTTATCCGGGTCATATTTTCCATCTGTATCATATAAGGTCTGATATTGGATCTCGTCCAGGATGTGATAATTGGCATTGGCCACAGCATTGGCAAATGCATTGCTTTCCTCATACGTCTTCGCAGCATCAGCAGAACACAGCTCCTGTATCAGCATCGGATAACGCGTAGCCCACAGGATGCATAACACCCCTGCAGCTGCAAGTATATGTGCCGCTGCCAGCAAAAAGAATTTTACTCTTGGCATTCGGTACCATTTCTTCATATATGCTCCTTCCTAAAGCTTCTCTATCTTATACCCGACACCCCAGACTACCTTCAGGTATCTCGGCTCCTTCGGATTGATCTCGATCTTCTCTCTGATATGGCGGATATGTACTGCCACTGTATTATCCACCCCGATAGCATCCTCATTCCAGATACTTTCATATATCTGATCGATAGAAAATACTTTTCCCTGATTTTTCACCAGTAATAATAAAATATTATATTCGATCGGTGTCAGTCTGACCGGTTCCCCGTCAACCGTAACCTCCTTCTGTTCATCATCGATAGATAATCCACCGACCGCATAAACAGCCTGATTACTTTTATCGATCGTGCTTCCAAGCTGTGTATATCTGCGAAGCTGGGACTTTACCCGCGCTGTCAGCTCCAGCGGATTGAATGGCTTCGTCATATAATCATCCGCTCCTACATTCAGCCCCAGGATCTTATCGGCATCCTCAGATTTTGCCGACAGGATTATGATCGGCATATTCTTCTTCTCGCGGATCTTTAACGTTGCCCGGATCCCATCCAGCTTCGGCATCATCACATCAATGATCAGAAGATCCACCTTCTCCCTGTCCAGCACTTTTAACGCTTCCTCACCGTCATAGGCTTTTAACACTTTATATCCTTCCTGCGACAGGTATATCTCTATTGCTTCTACAATCTCTCTATCATCATCACATACAAGTACGTTGTACATTTCTCATCACCTCCCTTATACTATACAAGAATATCAACTAATTTTTAAGTCCTGGTCTTGTAAATTCTTAAGATATTATGAAAATATGCTCTTTATCCGTTCTGTCGTCTAAAATAGAAACTGCTAATATTATGTCTAAAAACAATAAACCATATTTTCGTAAAGATATTTTTTCTATATAATAATCCCTGGTGATTTAAGAATCTTTTTTATTTTTTCATACTCCGTGGGATTTTCATCTTGTCGGATTCTTCCAAACAAAATTTTTAGAAAGAAGATGGCATATTATGCATGAACCAGAAATAGAATATCTTATTCGCTCTCTTGGTATTGGTGCAACTTACCGTGGCTATGAATATCTCATTTATGGTATACGTCTTTGTCTGTCTGATGAAAACTACCTCCTTTTCGTCAGTAAGTATCTTTATCCAGACATCGCACATCACTATAATACGACAAGTTATAGTGTTGAACGTGATATCCGCACTGTCATCAAGGTCTGTTGGGAGCACGGAAACAGACCGCTTCTCGAAAAAATTGCATTACGCCCTTTAACTCTGAAACCAACCTCCGGTGAATTCTTTGATATCGTAACTGCTCATTTACGCAAATACTCTGAATGCTGTCCTTTACTTTCCGCTCTTTAGAATCTGTTTTTGTCTTCTTCATTTTTAGTTAAGATTTTTTCGAATTCTTTTATGTTTTTAACATACTTTAGACATATTTTTTGTCTATACTATATATCAGATAGTTGATAAGCAACAACTATCACCCCCCCTCATAAAGTAAAACACCGGAATCACTCTCCGGTGTACACTTTACTCTCATTCCTTTAGTAATTATAACAACAACAAAAAGCTCTCCGAAAAGGAGAGTTTTTTGTTGCGTTTTTTTATAAATGAACATACTTTTTTCACATTTCTTGATTATAATACTTTCAGATAGTTGGATAACAACTATCGCCCCCCCTCATAAAGTAAAGGCCGCCAGAAGATTACTTCTGGCGGTCCACTTTACCGATAATTTCTGCGGATGTCTTTACGACTCCGCTTTTGTTTTATTTCTTTCTTCGATCCATGCAAGGATATCCTGATACACATTCTGCCGGTCCACCTCATTCAAGATCTCATGCCGGTCGCCTTCATACAGATGGATCGACACATCTTTGATCCCGGCATCTTTATATTTCTCATAGACTCTGATCACATTCTTTCCGAAAGCCCCTACCGGATCATCGGCTCCTGCCGTAAAGAGCACCGGAAGCGTCTTCGGAATCCGTTTCATGCTTCTTTTCCGTACCAGAACCTTCATACCGGTAAACATCTGATAATAGGCTCCCAGTGTAAATGTATAGGAACACAGCGGATCCCGCACATATTCATCCCTTTTCTTCTTGTCGGATGTGATCCATTCCTTCGATGTCTCGCCCGGTTCAAATTTCTTATTGAAACCTCCAAAGCTCAGACTATCCACAAATGTACTTCTGTATTTCCATCCTTTGAACGCTGCGATGATCCTGCAGATCATCCTTCCCGCACAAAGCGTCAGCATTCCCTGATGACCGGTTCCCATAATGACAACTCCCGCAAGGCCTTCCGCATACATCGTCAGATACTGTCTCAACAGGAATGACCCCATACTGTGCCCCAGCATAAAATACGGCACATCCGGATATTTTTTCCGTGTCATCTCCTGCAACTGATAAATATCTCCGATCACATACTGATTCCCTTTCCGTTCATCAAAATATCCCAGATCAGCTTCTGTCTGTATGGATTTCCCATGTCCCAGATGATCATGTCCGACTACATAATATCCGTGCTCCGACATAAATTCGGCAAATTCATCATAACGATCAATATACTCCACCATTCCATGACATATCTGTAAGACACCTTTTATCTCTCTATCCGGAAGCCATTCGATCGCATGGATCTTTGTCACGGAATCTCTGGATGTATAATAAAATTCATGCTTCATCATCTATCATCCATTCTGACATACTCTTTGTATTCGGCCAGCGGTTTGTACGCCGGACGAATGATCTTATCTACATTCTTAAGCTCTTCCAGACGGTGTGCACTCCATCCGACGATACGCGCTGCCGCAAAGATCGGTGTATAAAGTGACGGTGGAAGATCCAGCATACTATATACAAGTCCGCTGTAGAAATCGACATTCGCATTTACACCTTTGTATATCTTACGCTTTTCTGCGATGACCTCCGGTGCCATGTGCTCTACCTTTTCATACAGTGCATATTCCTTCTCACAGCCCTTTTCTCTTGCAAGCTGCTTAACGAACTTCTTAAAAATATCGGCTCTCGGGTCAGATACGGAATAGATTGCATGCCCCATTCCGTAGATCAGTCCTTTCCGGTCAAATGCCTTCTTATCCAACAAATCGGTCAGATACCGGCGTACCTCATCATCATCTTCCCAGTCACTGACTTTTTCCATCATATCGTCAAACATCTGGGTTACTTTGACATTTGCTCCCCCGTGCTTTGGTCCTTTTAAGGATGCCATAGCAGCCACGATCGTCGAATAAGTATCCGTTCCGGATGATGTTACCACATGCGTTGTAAATGTAGAATTGTTACCGCCGCCGTGATCCATATGAAGGACAAGTGCCATATCCAGGATCTTTGCCTCTAATTTCGTATATTCCTTATTCTCACGCAGCATCATCAGTATATTCTCTGCTGTTGATAATTCCGGTGACGGTGCATAGATGAAGAGATCTTCTCCCATACGGTAATTATATGCATGATAACCATAGATCATCAGCATCGGGAACTGACTGATCAGATTCAGGCACTGACGCAGTACATTTGGAATCGACGTATCGTCTGCATGAGGATCATACGTGTACAGGCTTAAGATCGATCTCGACAGGCTGTTCATCATGTCACGGCTTGGCGCTTTCATGATCACATCACGGACAAATGTCGGCGGCAATGTCCGTCTTTCCACCAGTGTCTCATGAAATGTCTGCAGCTGCGTCTTATCCGGAAGTTCACCGAATAACAGCAGATAGGCGATTTCCTCAAATCCATAGTGCTTATCTTTCAGAAACCCCTGCACCAGATCTTTGATATTGTAGCCGCGATAGTAAAGATTTCCTGCACATGGCACTTCCTCTCCGTTCACGATCTTCTTCGCACATACATCGGAAATGTTCGTAAGTCCCGCAAGGACACCTTTTCCGTTCAGGTCACGGAGTCCCCGTTTGACTTCGTACTTCGTATACAGCTCTTTGTCTATCGCATTGTTCTTCTCGCAAAGTTCTGCAAAATGGCTGATTTCCGGTGTTACCTCAAATAGTGTCTGTCCTTCTTTTCTGTCCATCGTCATCATCCTTTCTTATATGGAGATAATAAATCACTCAATCTTGCGAATTCTTCCAGTGTCAGTGTCTCACCTCTCACACTTGCACCCTTTCCAAGTGCATCAATCGCTGCTTCCACTTCTTCTTTTGTAAAATCTAATGTCGCCGCATTCTTCAGACCGTTCGCCAGTGTCTTCCTTCTCTGGTTGAAAGATGCACGGATGATGTTGAACATCAGCTTCTCATCCTGCACCTGTACCGGTTTCTCCTGATGACAGGTCAAGCGTATAACCGCTGATCCCACCTTCGGCCTCGGCATGAAACAGTTCGGCGGAACATTTGCCACAATATACGGGTCGGCATAATACTGTACTGCTAATGACAGTGCGCCATAGTCCTTATTACCCGGTCCGGTCTGCATACGGTCCGCAACTTCTTTCTGCACCATGACAGTGATACTCTCTACCGGAACCTCATTTTCAAAAAGTCCCATGATGATCGGCGTCGTAATATAATATGGCAGGTTCGCCACCACTTTGACCGGCTTTCCGTTGTTCTCTTCGTCTGCAAGCTTCTTAAGATCCAGCTTCAATACATCTTCATTGATGACACGTACATTGTCATATCCGCTTAATGTATCCTCCAGGATCGGGATCAGATTCTTATCGATCTCAACTGCGATCACCTTTCCTGCCGCCTGTGCCAGATATTGCGTCATCGTACCGATTCCCGGTCCGATCTCCAGTACCATATCATCCTCCGTGATATTCGCCGACTGTATGATCTTATCTAATACATGTGTATCGATCAGGAAATTCTGACCGAATTTTTTCTGAAATGAAAAATTATATTTCTGCAGAACCTCGATGGTATTCTGCGGATTTCCTAACGTTGGTTCCTTCATAGACCCTCCCGTATCTGTTATATGGTTTCTTGATTATTCCTCATTATACAATAATTTGGCCGGGATTGACAGCGATAAAAATGAAATATGTATAAATAGAACATTGTATTCTACAGCCGGTACATCTCTCTTGCATTTTTCTCCGTCTGTTCGACTACCTCTTCATACGTAATGCCCTTTAATTCCGCAATCTTCTCTGCCACATAACGGATATAAGCAGAATTGTTGCGCTTTCCACGATTCGGTTCCGGTGCCATATACGGGCAGTCCGTCTCGAGTACAATTGACGTCAGTGGAATATTTTCCACTACTTCTTTCAGCTTCTTCGCATTCTTGAACGTTACCACTCCGCCAACGCCGATATAGAATCCCATCTTGATATATTCCTGTGCCATCTCTTTAGAATACGAATAACAATGGATCACACCGCTTAGTCCTTTCGCATGCTCCTTCATAATCTCCATGGTATCTGCCGCTGCCTCCCGGCTGTGGATCAGAACCGGAAGATCCAACTCTCTTGCCAGTTCCAGCTGCCGTATAAACCATTTTTTCTGCACTTCTCTCGGCTCATTGTCCCAGTAATAATCCAGACCGATCTCGCCTACCGCAACCACTTTCTCCTCTTTAAACAGCTCTTTCATCTGTGCAAAGGTCTCTTCATTCAGGCTTCCGACCTCATCCGGATGAATCCCGACTGCCGCATATACAAATGGATATTCCTTTGCAAGTGCAATAACCTTCCTGCAGGAATTATATGCTGCACTGACATTTACAATTGTGCCAACGCCCTGCTCTTCCATCGAATTCAGTAATTCTACTCTGTCTTCATTAAACTGCTCATCATCATAATGTGCATGTGTATCAAATATCATATATCCTCCGTTTCAAATCAAAAATGTCCTGTCTTCTGTATCCCAATATTTATCCCATCTTTTCCACACGTTATCCCAAGCTTTTTTACGGTTATCCCACCCTTATCCCAAGGTTTTCCACATACTTATCCACATCATGTGGATAACTTGCATGACAGATACTGTATATAGATATCGGATATTGAAAGATAATGAAGTTCTATATCAAACAAGGACGGTGATTTTCCAAATCCTCCGTCCTCATTTTTATTCTTTCTATACTTACTATACTTACATTAGCAGATCTCTGCACCGGCCGGCATATTCTTCTCCGGTGTCATAAGTGCCAGATTACCTTCTGCGTCTTCCGCGCACAGTAACATACCCTCAGATAATACTCCGGCAAGTTTTGCAGGTTTTAAGTTCACAAGAACCATAACCTTCTTGCCTACCATCTCTTCTGCAGAGTAATGTTTCTTAATTCCGGATACGATCTGTTTTACTTCGCTTCCGATCTTAACCTGTGAGCAGAGAAGTTTCTTAGATTTTTTCACTTCTTCGCAGGCAATGATCTCACCAACCTGGAACTGCATCTTTCCGAAGTCATCGAATGTGATCTCTGGTTTTGCTTCGATGTCGATCACTTCTTCGTCAGCTTCTTCTTTTGCCTCTTCCTTCTCTTCTACATGTGGGTGAAGTTCTTCTACTTTTTTCATTACTTCATTGACATCCAGTCTTGCGAAAAGGATCTCCGGTTTTTCTGTTACTTTTCCGTCTCCAAGCTGAGCAAGGATCTTCTCTGAAGTCTCCGGCATGAAGGATTCCAGAAGTTTTGCTCCTGCTTTGATGCTCTCGATCAGGTTGTAGAGAACGGTCTCCAGACGGTCTTTCTTTGCCTCATCTTTTGCAAGTGCCCACGGCATTGTCTCGTCGATGTATTTGTTGCAGCGTTTGAACAGTACGAAGATCTCTGTGATTGCATCTGCGACACGCAGTTCATCCATCTTCGCATCGACTCTCTTCGGAGTATCTTCTGTGACAGCCTTAAGATCTGCATCGACAGCCTTTTCTTCTTCTGTCTCGGCAACACCCTTATCTGTTACAACACCGCCGAAGTATTTATTTGTCATGGAAATAGTTCTGTTTACCAGGTTTCCAAGTGTATTTGCAAGGTCAGAGTTCATACGCTCTACCATCAGCTCCCATGAGATCACGCCATCATTTTCAAATGGCATCTCGTGAAGTACGAAGTAACGTACGGCATCTACTCCGAAGAAATCAACCAGCTCATCTGCGTAAAGTACATTTCCTTTGGACTTACTCATCTTACCGTCGCCCTGCAGAAGCCATGGATGTCCGAATACCTGCTTTGGAAGCGGCAGATCCAGTGCCATCAGGAAGATTGGCCAGTAAATGGTATGGAAACGGATAATATCTTTTCCGATCAAGTGGAGGTCTGCAGGCCAGTTCTTATTAAACAGTTCTGTGCTGTTACCGTCGCAGTCATATCCGATTCCTGTGATATAGTTGGTCAGCGCATCGAGCCATACGTATACGACATGTTTTGGATCGAAGTCTACCGGGATTCCCCATTTGAAAGATGTTCTGGATACACACAGATCCTGAAGTCCCGGAAGCAGGAAGTTGTTCATCATTTCATTCTTACGTGAAACCGGCTGAATGAATTCCGGATGCTCATTGATGTGGTTGATCAGTCTGTCTGCGTATTTGCTCATCTTGAAGAAATATGCTTCTTCTTTCGCAGGCTTACACTCACGTCCGCAGTCCGGACATTTACCGTCTACTAACTGAGACTCTGTCCAGAAAGACTCGCATGGAGTACAGTACATTCCTTCATAAGATCCTTTGTAAATGTCTCCCTGATCGTACAGTTTTTTGAAAATCTTCTTAACCTGTGCTTCGTGATCTTCGTCTGTTGTACGGATGAATTTGTCATAAGAAGTATTCATCAGATCCCAGATCCTCTTGATCTCGCCTGATGCATTGTCAACGAATTTCTTTGGTGTAACACCTGCTTCGTCTGCCTTCAGCTCGATCTTCTGTCCATGTTCATCTGTTCCTGTCTGGAAGAATACATCGTATCCCTGACTTCTTTTATATCTTGCGATGGCATCTGCCAGCACGATCTCATACGTGTTACCGATGTGCGGTTTGCCTGATGCATAAGCGATTGCTGTTGTAATATAATATTTTCCTTTATTACATTTTTCACACATGTTTTTTCTCTCTCCTTCTATGTTTACCGGATATATGAAATATAGAATGTGCCCTGGCACATTCTCGCGCTGAGCGCGGTCGCTTGCGACATCCTACTTCTTCGCGCGAATGCGCATCCTGCCGGAGGCTTTTTATATAACAGGAAACTCAGTTTCCTGTTATATAAAAAATCTCCCCTGCATTCACTCCTCATAACTTCTGTTACAATTCGTAAATCCCAGGGAAGACGAAAATCCGTGTTACCACTTCCATTCACTATCAGTCTCGCAACCGACAGTCTCTGCGGGTGAAGTCACCACTCCACCTCTCCGCTGTAAAGGGCGGAACCCTTCGTGAACTTACATTTTCCATGCTCATCCACACCGCTCAGTAAGCCATCTTCTGTAACGTTCCACCTGTCCCTCTCAGCATCACACTGCAGTATTCTCACTTGCAGTCCACGGGATTCTCTGTAAGATTTCCTGTTACATACTCTCTTCATCAATGCGTTTGTCATATATCCATTCGTATTGTAAATCGTAGCATATAAGCGGGCGGGATGTCAAGGTCTACAGGCTGTACGTATCAATCTTCTGCAATTAAATTCCTTAACTATCAATCAAGTACTTCCTTAGAATCAAACTGCTCCATAAATTTTGTATATTCTGCAGAATCTTTGAATACCGGTTTGTAATTTTTAACCAGTTCTTTACTTCTTGCAGCTTTCTCTTTCAGCAATCCATATGCTGCCAATGCAAACATTTTCGCTGTATCAATATAAGCCTCTTCTTCATTTGTCACTTCAAAGTTAATCTGATGAAGTCCGCCTTTTACACCGCCTGTATTGAATGTATAAACAGGCATCAGATGCTGCACATCACCTACATCTGTAGAACCGCCGGAATGTCCCGCAGCCTCTCTTACAGGTACTTCCGGTGCTGCAAGTTCTGCAGCTCTCTTCAACTCCGGCAAAGCCTGTTCTGCAAGTGTCGGAAGGTATCCCGGCAGTGTAGTAATCTCTACTTTTGCCCCCATCGCCACTGCACCTGCCTGAAAAGAACGATCTGTTTTCTTTGCCGCATCCGTAAATGCTTCAATTGTTTTCGCTCTTACCAGTGTCTCGATCACAATTTCATCCGGAATAACATTAACCAGATTTCCACCTTTCGTAATGATCGGATGAACACGGACGCAGTCTTCGTCACGAAAAGTCTCACGGTTGAGCCCTAATGCCTGAAGGCCAAGAGAAGCTGCGGAAAGTGCATTCACTCCCTTGTCAGGTGCTCCGGCTGCATGAGCTGCTTTTCCTAAATAGCGGATTACTTTTGATACAAATCCATTTCCTGTTCCGCTTCCGACTTGAATTTCATCTCCCGGCTGAATATGATGCGCCAGGCAGAGATCAATATCATCAAACGCTCCTGTACGGATCAATTCACATTTTCCACCTCCATAGCGAATCTTGCCCTGCTCACGCAGCTGATTCTTAAATTCAATCTCACCATACTCTTCTGCAGGTGTGGCAAAAAATACTACCTGTCCACCCAGTTTTTCTGCAATCTCAGGTACTGTAAGTGCAAGTGCCGCACCAAATATGCCTGCCATCTGTGCATGATGTCCGCAGCAGTGAGCCGCATCTGTTTCAGGATTTACATAGGCATGTTCCGGGATTCTCAGAGCATCCAACTCTCCTAAAAGTGCAAGACTTGCATTCTCCTTCTTCTCTTCATTCAGGTATGCTTTTACACCTGTGATGGCAAATCCTGTTTCTGTGTGAAGTCCTAATTCTTTCATCTTATTTACAAATTTCTGTGAGGTACGGAATTCTTTATAGCCAAGTTCCGCATGTGTATAAATATCTCTTGCAAACTCAATAATTTCATCTCTATGTTGATCAATTATATCTATAATTAACTTTTCCGTCTGATCCATGGCTTCTACCTCGCTTTCTTTAACTCCGCTCAGAACCACTTACTGAAGTTCTTCTGGGATCCACCATAATCCATCATTATTTTTTTTCATATATTCTTTGAATTCATCAGAATGATATGCATCTACGATTGCCTGTGCCCATGCTGCATCTTTGTTCTCTTTTTTTACTACAACCTGAAGTACAAGGTAATCTTGGATATCTTCGTTCGCAAGTGCTGTAGAAGCATCGATTCCTGCATTGTATACAACACTTCCTGTAATTGCTACATAATCAAAATCAGCCATTGTAGCCGGGATTGTCATACTGTTCATCTCTGTAAACTTAATGTTATGTGGGTTCTCAGTGATATCATCCTGTGTTATTGCGGATGGATCTGCATTCTCATCCAGTTTGATCCAGCCGATCTTCTGAAGCATCAGATAACACCGTGCTGTGTTAGATGCATCGTTTGGAACTGCCACTTTTGCACCGTTCGGAATATCATCGATCGAATCATATTTATCAGAATATACACCTGCCGGCACTGTCGGGATCGGGCTGATTGCTACCAGATCTCCGTTATAACTCTTGTTGAAATTTTCCATGTAAGCTGTATGCTGCTCAACGTTAACATCAACATCTCCGTCATTTAATGCAACGTCTGCTGTCTGAAGATCAGAAAGATCAACGCCCTTTACTGTGTATCCCTCTTTTTCAAGAATCGGAACAATGGCATCTTCAAAAAGCTCTGTATATGGTCCCTGAGATTTTCCATAGACGATTTCCTTCTTATCTGTGTTTTTTGCTGATGAATCACTCTTTGCAGAATCGCCTGATCCTGAGTTTCCGCATGCCACAAGACCAAATGCTGTTGCCGCTACTAATACACTTGCAATAAATTTTTTCATTTTCATAATCTAAATCTCCCTATTCTTTTTATCTATCTCATGTCCGGCTGTCGTTACACAGTGACTGTAAACACTCACAACTATTATTACCAGGCTTGTTGTCCTGTCTTTTTTGTTTCTTACAGAACTCTGATATTTATTTATGCTGTCTTAATTTTCTTGAAATTGTATTTCCTGCAAACTGAAGGATCTGTACAAAGATAACCAGTACTACAACTGTGAAAATCATCAGTGGTGTGTTCATTCTCTGGTATCCATAAGTCAGTGCCAAATCTCCGACACCGCCTCCACCTACATATCCTGCCATCGCAGATGCTCCGAGAAGTCCGATTGTACCAGTTGTCAGTGCCAGAACAATAGATCCCAGTGTCTCAGGAAGAAGGAAGTAACGAATAGTCTGCCATGTTGTAGCTCCCATCGCTTCTGCTGCTTCCAGAATACCCGGATTAATTTCCAACAAACTGTTCTCCATCAATCGTGCCAGATATGGACTGATGTAAATAACAAGTGGTACCAACGATGCCGTACTTCCAATCGTAGTTCCAACAATTGTTCTTGTCAGTGGCATGATTGCTACAAGAAGGATTACAAATGGAATGCTTCTTACAATGTTAATGTAGATACTTACGATATTGTAGAGAATCCGATTCTCTGCAAGTCCGCCCTTGCGACAAAGCACAAGGATCAATGCCAGAATGATTCCTATGATGGTTCCGATGATCAATGACCATGCCACCATATATAAAGTCTGTCCTCCACTGGTCAGTAATTTCTCCAGTGAAACTCCAAAATACTGCTGATCCATTAAATCACCTCTACCCTTTCTCTGATTACTCCGTTTTCGTCAATCTGTTTCTCTGCTTTCAGAATCTTCTCTTCAGATCCTAGCAACTGTAAAATGAACACACACATTATGTTGTCCTGAAGCTCTTGAACGGTTGCTCCTAAGATATTTACTACAATTCCTTCTACATGACAAATATCTGAGATAACCGGGCGTTTTACGCTGCTTCCGATAAATTTCAATCGTTCTACACGGAAATGTTCTTTCTGCTCTTTTACAAGACTTATGATGCTTTCAGGAATCTGATCATTCACAACAGTCTGAACAAATCTCTTTGTAACTGGTGCCTGCGGTTTTCCGAATACATCCAGTACACTTCCCGCCTCGACTACCTGACCTTTCTCCATGACTGCTACTTTATTACAGATCATCTGAACCACCTGCATCTGATGTGTGATCAGAAGGATTGTAACCCCCATCTCACGATTAATCTTCTTAAGCAGTTTCAGAATTGCCTCTGTTGTCTGTGGATCCAAGGCACTGGTTGCCTCATCACAAAGCAGGATATCCGGTGTTGTTGTCAATGCTCTTGCAATTCCGACTCTCTGTTTCTGTCCACCGGAAAGCTGGCTGACATACACGTCTTTCTTGTCTTCCAGTTCTACAAACTGAAGAACTTCTTTGACTTTCTTGTCAATCTCAGCCTTCGGTACTTTCTCAAGAATCAGCGGCAATGCTATATTATGATAAACTGTTTTGGATTCCAGAAGGTTGAACTGCTGGAATACCATTCCAATTTTTCTTCTTAATTTACGAAGCTGCGGTTTCTTCAGACTTCCAAGTTCTTCTCCATGAACCGTTACAGTTCCGCTATCCAGTGTTTCAAGTCCATTTACAAGACGAATCAATGTGGATTTACCGGCTCCGGAGAATCCGATGATTCCGTAAATGTCTCCCTTTTCTACATGGATGCTTACATCCTGCAAGGCATGTACCTTACCGTATTTTCCGGAAAAGGTTTTGTTTGCGTGTTCTACTTTTATCATACTCATCACTCCATCTATGTGTATTTTTCGTATCTCAGATTCGATATGCGTATGATACTGCTTTTACCCTACCTTGTCAATAGGTTTTGTATGTTTTATATGTTTTCCACTAATTCGGCAGCTATTTTGAATTATTTCTATTCATTTTTTTATTCGTTTACATAGTATACTGTTATCTTTGTTCTCAATCTCTCCCATCTTCCACTTTTCACATCATTGACGCAACCAATCAGAGAGCTTATAATATTCTCGTTATTTACAGAAACTATACATAAGATTGGGGAATTTATTATGACCAGAAGACAATATTTCACCGCCGGTTTCAAGGACGGAATACCGATCTGTCTTGGATACATAGCGGTTTCATTTACATTTGGGATCATGGCAAAAAAAGTCGGAATTTCGATCTTTGATGCGGTTCTGATCTCTCTGACAAATGTGACCAGCGCCGGACAGTTTGCAGGGCTGTCGCTGATCGCATCGACCGCTTCTTATATAGAGATGGCCATCACACAGCTTATCATCAACTTAAGATACTGTCTGATGTCCTGCGCACTTTCGCAGAAGATTGATCCGGAAGCACCACTGATCCACCGGTTTTTCATTGCTTATGGTGTAACCGATGAGATCTTCGGTGTCACAGTCTGTAAGGGTGGGAAGCTGAGTCCTTTTTATTCTTACGGGGTTATATTTATCTCTGTATTCGGATGGGTGTTCGGTACATTTCTTGGCATCCTGTCCGGAAATATATTACCGGCTCGTGTTGTCAGTGCATTAAGTGTCGCACTTTATGGTATGTTTCTGGCGATCATCATTCCGCCGGCCCGTAACAACCGTGTACTCGCAGGTGTTGTTGTCATTTCCATGGCAGCCAGCTTTTTATTTGACAAAACACCCGGGCTTAGGAATATTTCATCCGGATTCCGTATTATCATCATTACTCTGATCATTGCAGGAATTGCGGCTTATTTCTTCCCGGTGAAAGAGGACGAGTACGATGAACTGGAAGAAGCTGGCGAATTGAGTGACAGTACAAAGGAGGCACACCATGAATCATAATATTTACATTTACATATTTGTAATGGCGGCAGTCACCTACCTGATCCGTATGCTTCCGCTGACACTGATCCGCAAAGAGATTAAAAGCACGTATATTAAATCATTTTTATACTATGTCCCTTACGTGACGCTTGCGGCTATGACATTCCCGGCAATCCTTAGTGCCACCGCAAATATCTGGTCTGCACTTGCCGGATTTATCATTGCTGTATTCCTGGCTTACCGGGGAAAGAGTCTGCTGAAGGTATCTTTGTTCGCATGTCTCGGCGTCTTTATTGTTGAACTGATTACCGGATTATAAGGATAATACATATTTACAGGAAATCCCCATATAAATACTACAAATGATTTATATGGGGATTTTTATGCAAAAATTTCTGAAAAAATTCCGGCAGAAGCCTCTGTTCATGCTCCTCCCATCTGCCGCTGCATTTCTGATTCTTTCCGTCCTGTTTCTTCACTTTCACCAGGACGCAGATCAGGCATTTTCTAAATATACATCCGAACTTTTCCGTCAGGAAATCAGCGGGAACACGATCACTCTCCACTACACCCTGAAAAATCCCGAAAACTATGGCATAAATAATACACCCATTTCTTATGGACAATGTACTACCGCCCCCGGGCTCGTCCGGTCAAGTGTCGATGCGGAACGCACCAGACTTCAGTCTCATAACAGAACTTCTCTTTCCAAAGACAACCGTCTCACCTATGATGTGCTGGATAACTATCTGACTTCTGCTTATAATCTGGCTCCCTATACACTTTACGAAGAACCGCTTGCGCCACTCACCGGAACTCAGTCACAGCTTCCTGTTATCTTATCCGAATACCGCTTTTATAAAATTTCCGACATCGATAATTACCTGAAACTCCTTACCAGGACGCCGGAATACTTCCGATCTATCCTGAATTTTGAACACACAAAATCCGAATCCGGTCTTTTTATGGCCTCCTACACTGCTGACTCCATCATCAAAGAATGCCGGGATTTTGTTAATTTAAAAGAAAGCAATTATCTCTATTCTTCTTTTGTGGAACGACTAGAAGAACTTGCTTCTGCCAAAGACGGTGTCCTTACCGAAAAGCAGCGGGAAGCCTATACCCGGCAGAACAACGTTTACATAAAAAAATATATTTTTCCGGCCTATGAACAACTTATTTCCGGCTTGTCCGAACTCCGCAGTTCCGGCAAAAACAATAACGGGCTGTGCTATCTTCCGAATGGCCGGACTTATTACGAATATCTGGTAAGAAGTGAGACCGGTTCCTCCCGCAGTATTGCAGAGTTACAAAATCTTGCAAATACACAGATACTTTCGGATCTTACAGTTATGCAACGGGTGCTGACTGATGATTCCTCTTCCGCCTCATCCTCCGTAACTTCTGACATTTTCAGCCCCCAGGGTACACTGCTCGCCGAATCTGATCCGAAAAAGATCTTATCCACATTATCAGGCAAGATTACGAAAGATTTTCCACCATATCCACAGATTCATACACAGATCAAATACGTCCAGAAATCCATGGAAGACTACTTAAGCCCGGCTTTCTACATGATTCCGGCCATCGACAACACTTCTGAAAATGTAATCTACATCAACAACGGGCACCTCACCGACAACCTCTCTCTCTTCACCACCCTCGCCCACGAAGGCTACCCCGGACATTTATATCAGAATGTCTATTATGCAAGCCTTCATCCCGATCCAATCCGCTGTGTACTGAACTATGGCGGCTACACCGAGGGCTGGGCCACTTACAGCGAGATGATGAGCTACTACTTTTCCACACTGACGAAAGAGCAGGCTACATTATTTCAACGCAACTCATCTGTCATTCTGGGACTATATGCACTTACCGATATGGGAATCCATTACGATGGCTGGAAGCTTGCCGATGCGGCGGCTTTTTTCCACACTTATGGAATAACGGATGATGCGACCATTGAGGATATCTATGATCTGATCATTGCCGATCCGGCTAATTATCTGAAATACTATATTGGGTATCTGGAATTTCTGGAACTTAAGAAAAATGCGGTGAATAAATGGGGTGATAACTTTACGCAGATGCGGTTTCATAAGGCGGTTCTGGATGTTGGGCCGGCGTCGTTTGATGTGATCCAGAAGTATGTGTTTAAATAGAAACAGGGACGGGGAAAATTCCATTTTCCCCGTCCCCATTGGTCCCATTGGCCCCTTAATTCGTATTACTAGCCGCAATCTTCACCTTACTCCAAAGATTACTGATCTCTTTCTTCGTCTCCTCATTATACTCAAAGACTTCATCATTCTTATTATCTGTTCTTGGTATATATGCATCAATTCCTTCGAACTCTCCGCCCTTGCCATACAGATCTTTCATAACCTTCTTATTCGCCGATGTATAACCTACATAACTTGAATTGTCATAAGCTCCGTCATAATCACTTGCATAATTGATAAATGCATGTGCAAGTTCCGGATTCTTCGCATTCTTCGGAATGACCATGGCGTCGGACCACTGGTTGGTTCCGCCTTCCGGCATGTAGTATCCCATGTTTTCATTCTCATTGATCACATATGTCGCATCTCCGGAATAGATCAGACCAAGTGCCTTCCTTCCCTGTGCCATGTTATCAATGATCTCATCGGTAACGATCTCCGGCTTCATGGTCTGTACACATTGAACCAGCCAGTTATACGCTTCCTGGATCTGGCTTTCGTCAGACGTATTCATCGAATATCCCAATGCCTTCAATGCCATCATAAAGGAATCTCTCTCTGAATCATACAGGTAGATGTCCCCTTTATATTTCTGATCCAGGAAAATATTATAGCCTTCTTTTTCCAGGTCTTTGATGTCGACTTTTGTCTTATCGTACACGATTCCGACTGTTCCCCAGAAATACGGAACAGAATATTCATTCTCCGGATCATACGGAAGTCCTTTGACCGCATCATATAATTTATCCATACAGTTCAGTTTCGACTTATCTAATTTCTGTAAATATCCTTCGGAAATGAGTCTCTGGATCATATAATCACTTGGTACAATAATGTCGTAAGCTTCTCCATTTGCGACCTTAATATACATCTGTTCATTCGAATCAAAATTTTCAAGAAGTACCGTTGCCCCTGTCTCTTTCTGGAAATCCTGGATAATATGTTCACCTACATACTCGCCCCAGTTGTAGATACGAAGCGTCTGCCCCTCGAATGGCAATGGCTCTTTCTTGTTATTATATGTCACAACTCCGGCTACGATCGCCAGTACACACACAACCGCAACTGCCGGTACCAGTACATTTCGTCTGCCGATGCTGTTTCTCTTCGCACGTTTTGCAAAAAGTGCCGGTGCAGCATTGATGATCACAAGTACGATCGTGATGATCACAACCACCAGTGTCGAGATTGCATTGATACTAGGGTTGACACGTTTACTCATCGTATACACCATGATACTTAAGTTCTTCACACCACGTCCGGTTACGAAGTAAGAGATAATAAAATCATCCACTGACATGGTAAATGCGATCAATGCACCGGCTACGATTCCCGGCGTGATCTGCGGCACAACAACTTTCGTCAGTGCCTGCCACGGTGTTGCCCCCAGATCCATTGCCGCATCGGCAAGGTTCGGATCCAGCGATTTGATCTTTGGCATGACCGATAACATAACATACGGAATACAGAATGCAATATGTGCCAGAAGCATCGTTACATAACCTTTTTCCACATGAAATGTAATAAATAATAACATAAATCCGATTGCTGTTACAATCTCCGGATTCATGATCGGAAGGTTGTTGATCTGCTCCATCAGGTCACGCACAATCTTCTTTGATTTACTGATACCGATTGCTGCAATTGTTCCTGTTACCGTTGAAATAAAGGTCGCAAGCAATGCAATACTGAATGTTGTCGACAGTGCATCCATCATATCTGATGAATCCAGCATATGTTTGTACCAGCGGAGTGAAAATCCTGTAAAACTCGTCAGTGATTTCCCATCGTTAAATGAGAATATGATCATGTACAGGATCGGAAGATAGAAGAACACAACCGCCAGTATCATAAGGATCTTCCCTATCGGACGTTTTCCCTTATTATTCATAACGATTATACCCCCTTTCCGCCCTGGTTACGAATCTCGATCTTACGGACAACCATCATAAGTACCATCATGATGACCGCCATGATCATGGAAATGGCACTTCCGAAGTTCCACTCTCCAACCGTAATGAACTGGTTCTCGATCATATTTCCGATGAGGAAATACTGACCGCCGCCGAGCAGCTTCGGTATGAAGAACGAACTGACTGCCGGAAGAAATACCAGCGTAATCCCGTTGATGATTCCCGGCACGGAAAGCGGCAGTGTCACACGCTTAAATGTCTGCGCCGGGCTTGCCCCAAGGTCTGCACTCGCTTCCAGCAAGGAATTGTCCATCTTACTAAGTGACGTCTGGATCTGCAGGATCATAAATGGCAGAAAGTTATATACCATTCCCAAAAGCACTGCCTCTTCTGTATAAAGAAGAGACCCCTTTCCCAATCCCACCAGTTGTAAGATTCTCTGGATCAGGCCGCCGTCACTTAAGAGTCCGATCCATGCATATGTTCTTACCAGCATGTTGATCCACATCGGGATCGTGATCACAAGAATCAGCGCATTCTGCTTTTTCTGCTCACTGCGCGCAATATAATATGCGATCGGATAGCCCAGCAACAGGCAGATCACGGTTGTCTTTACCGCAATCACAATGGAACGCCAGAGGATTAATAAGAAATCCGGGTCGGTAAAAAATTTGGCATAATGTTCCAGTGTAAATGTGAACGACAGAATGGTATTTCCCTGGTCTGTCACTGAATAAAGTGCGATCAGAACCATCGGGAACACCAGCATCAGTACCGCCCACACAATGTACGGAAATGCTAACTGTGAAAATTTCTTCATCTTAGAATACCACCTTCGGCATAACATGGATATCTTCCGGGAAGAATGTCAGGCCGACCTCCTGTCCTTCCTCCGAATAATCCGTTGTATGGATCTTGAACTCTCGTCCCGTAGTGGAAAATGTAATCTCATACACGCCTTCTGTTACTTCTTCCGGATCAAAATCATAGTCTACACTGATGTCCACGCTCTGGTCTTCATCCGTCAGTTTCCATCCCTGTGCATTTGCCCATGTCTTAAGATCCGTATCCAATGCCTGGGATTCTGTAATCTCATCTACCGTCTTGAAGAAGTTGAATGCCATAACACCTTCATTTGCCTTCTCATTCTTAACGAACGGCTGGTTAACTACAAAGATGGTTCTCTCGATGCTGGTTCCGTTTGCTGTGCTGAATGTTACCGGATACTGGCCTTCTTTTGCTTCCAGTTCATATTCAATATTTGCAATGGAAATGTACTCATCACTTTCCGTCTCCCATGCCTGTGCATTCGACAGTGCGACAATTTCCTTATCATCCAGATTCTCCACATCTTCCAGATCTACATAGAAGTTGTTGGCACTGATCTTCTCGCTTCCGTCTTCGCTGGTCACATCGTGATTACGGATGACACGCATGTTCACCGTAACACTCGTTCCGGGAACCGTCTCCACCATGATCTCATAGTGCACACCCTTGAACAGAACACTTAATACCTCACCTGTCATCTTGCCGTCTTTTACATCTACGATATCGATGTCTTCCGGACGGATCACGACATCCACCGGCTCATTTTCCTTAAAGCCCTGATCCACACAGTCGAACGTGATATCATCAAAACGGACTTTGTAATCCTCAATCATTCTTCCGGAAATGATATTGCTCTCTCCGATGAAGTTTGCAACGAAACGGTTCGTCGGCTCATTGTAAATCTCCTGCGGGGTTCCGATCTGAAGGATCTCACCTTTCTGCATAACGACGATCTTATCCGACATCGTAAGTGCCTCTTCCTGATCGTGTGTTACGAAGATAAATGTGATGCCGACCTCCTGTTGGATGCGCTTCAGTTCATACTGCATTTCCTTCCGAAGCTTTAAGTCCAGCGCTGCCAGCGGCTCATCCAGAAGCAGTACCTTCGGCTCATTGACCAGTGCTCTCGCGATTGCCACACGCTGCTGCTGACCACCGGAAAGTAAGGTCGTATTCTTATCCTCATAGCCTTCCAGACCGATCAGTTTCAGCATCTTCATAACCTTCTGTTCAATAATATCTTTACTCATTTTTTTAAGCTTTAATCCAAATGCGATATTTTCATATACGCTCAGATGTGGGAATAATGCATATTTCTGGAATACGGTATTCAGCTCTCGTTCATACGGCGGCTTGTCGGTGATATCTTCATTGTCAAAGATCACCTTTCCTTCATCCGCATCCAGGAATCCTCCAAGGATTCGGAGCAGTGTAGTCTTACCACATCCACTTGGTCCAAGCAGGGTTACGAATTCATTTTCATATATGTCCAGGTTGATCCCTTTTAACACAACCTGCGAATCAAAGCTTTTCACAATATTGCGAAATTCGATTAGTTTTTTCTCTTCCATGGTTCTCCTTTCCATGGGGACGGGTTTTCCGGCTTTTTTACTGTCCCCTCTGGTTTATTTTTAAAAGATTGGCGGTGTCGTGATCCACAATATCTTTGCCGGGCTATTCCCGTGATTATAAAGATAATGACTCTTCGCACCATCCATATAAAACGTCTCATGCGCCTTCACTTTATATTTTTTACCGCCGCGCATAATCGTAATATTTCCCTTCAGTACATAGCCAAATTCCTCGCCCGTATACGACGTCTGGATATGACTCTTTTTATGCGGATAGAGTGTCATAAGAATCGGCTCCATCTGGTTCTTCTGCGCATTCGGAATGATCCATTCCACCTGGTAATCTTCTTTCTCATCAACGAAGAAATCATCTACTCCGAACACGATCTGCTTTTCTTCCTCTTCATGAAAGAATTCCGACAGATTACTTCCAAGTGCTTCCAGAATGTCCTCCAATGTCGCAATACTCGGTGCCGTCAGGTTACGCTCTACCTGTGACAGAAATCCTTTCGTAAGCTCACTGCGCGAAGCCAGATCTTCCAATGTCAGATCGTTCTGCTTTCTAAGCTCTCTCAGCTTCTTTCCGATATCCACATTTTCACCTCCATATTTCCAAAAGTTTTCTATTACTATACTTTTTTTTCAAAAATACCGAACAAGCTTTATTATACACATGTATATGGATAATGCAAGTGAAATGCATGTAAAACCTTGACATAAATTAAAAATATGCTATAAGGACATTGCCTGCCCGGAAGTCTGTGATCCGCAATGCCGCTTACAGAACTTGTGATCGCAGTATATGTGGTGTATCATATGCAGAAATATACGTGTTCACTATCGGGATAATGTGTTATCATTAACCATAGAAAATTTTCCAGAGGTAACCACATGAATACAGCAACTACAGCAAACATTCAAAATAATAATCCTACTGCCTTTTACCACCTCCCAGGCCTGTTTGAATTTTACGAATTGTACCGCATATTCCTTCCATTATTCCGGAAACACAGGGAATATTTTTACGACTGGTGTGAGATTGGCTCGATCTATGGCGCTCCTTCGGATAGTATCTGGGGCGGCGGGCGTACTTCATTTGGATATTCTAATCCGGAAGACGTGCTTGATCTGGTGCGGGAATACGGCATCTCGGCCCGGCTGACGTTCAGTAATTCGTTGCTACGGGAAGAACATCTTACAGATAAGAAATGTAACGAGCTTTGTAAAATGTTCGAACACGCCTCTGATGCTGATAATTCACCACATACACACCAACTCCAGAATGGCGTGATCGTGCACTCCGAGCTTTTATTAAACTATTTACAAAAAAATTATCCTGATCTCTACCTTATCTCTTCAACCACAAAAGTTCTGACAGATTTTCAGGATTTTTTAACTGAAATAAACCGAGAAGATTTCCGTTATATTGTACCGGACTTCCGGTTAAACAAAGTATTCGATAAATTAAACCTGATGTCGCAGCACCAGAAAGATAAAGTAGAATTCTTATGCAATGAATGCTGCTGGTTCGGCTGTAAGGACAGAAAGACTTGTTATGAATCCGTCAGCCGGAAGAATCTCGGAAATCCTGCCCCGGAGTTTCACTGTGCTTCGCCGGATGGCGGTAACGGTTACCGCTTTTCCAAGGCAATGGAAAATCCCGGATTCATCAGTGTGGATGATATACAGAATATTTACATGCCCATGGGATTTTCTAATTTTAAGATTGAAGGACGCGGGCTTGGAAGTGCGCTGATTCTTGAATTTCTGCTTTATTATATGACGAAGCCGGAATATCAACTGCATGTCAGGGAAGAGATTTATCTGGATAATATGCTCGATCTTTTTTAGCCATGGGGACAGGGTTTTTGACTTTTTTATTGTCCCTTCCGGATCAAAAATGAACGTAAGAAAACCTGCCCGCCGGCAGGTTTTCTTACATTCTAATCTATTTTTATTTTCTTTTGCTTTTCTATATCTCAAACGTCTCCAGATCATCCGGCACATACAGATTGCCATGATAATACTGCTGTCCTTCCTCCGTATACAACTTCTTTCTCTCCGCCAGATGTGTCTCTTCTGTATGATACAACAACAGATTCGGCACACCGAGTTCTTCCGCAAGCTGGCATGCTTCTTTTACTGTACTATGATGCTTCTCATAAGGCTTGAATTTATCCGCCTCGCCGAACAGGCAGAATGCCTCATGAAGCAGCCAGTCACTGCCCTTCACATATTTATAATCCACCTCATTGTACGGCTCGTCACCAACACAGGTGAATTTCTTACCGCTCTTAAGCTGCATGGTGAATCCGAACTGTTTCGCCTTTGTCGAACCAATGTCGAAGAATGTCGCAGGACATCCGAGAATTGTTCTGCTGTCTCCGTCTTTCACGACATCAAACTGGATTCGCTCCCCCATATGCTTACAGACCTTCTGCTGGATCGTCATATTTGCGATTGCCTGAATCTTCTCTGCCAGCTCCTCATGGCAGTAAATGCGAAGATCACCTTCATATTTTCCCTGGTTCATTCTCTGTCCGATCATACGCACCAGCCAGATAATTCCAAGCACGTGGTCTACATGCTCGTGTGTAACGAAGATATCATGGATATCATTCATGTCGATTCCTGTGTCTTTTAATACTTTCAGAATACGGTTGCCACCGCCTGCATCTACAAGGAAATGTTTCCCTTCATCGCTGATTGCATAGCAAGTATTATAACATTCACTTACCGTTGCATTTCCGGTTCCTAATATTGTTAATTTCATATGCTTTTCTCCATTTCTGGTTTTTGTACCGCTTTTTCGTAGTACTTCTATCAGCAGTATAGCATATTTTTTTCAACTGGTTATGTACTGGATTTTGAAATAATATTCATTTTTTCTTTTTATAATATAAATGTGTTAAATATTTACAACACTGTTGACAATTTCCTCAAAATCTATCTTACACTCCCATCATAAATTCCAACCGGCACTTCCCCATCCATTCCATATATCATCAGATCCATATTTTCTCCAAAATCTTCTCCCAGATCATACACGATTACCTTCTGATTTTTCACATCCGCAATCTCCTGATGTGTAACGGCAGGTGCTGCCATGTCATATAAAACGCCATCGATCACTTCATATCTCTGGTCATCGGGCAGGGCATAATAATCCTCTAATGTATATTCCCCCTGCTTCTTTACCTGATATGCTCCCAGCACTTCTGCTGCTTTGTTCTTATCTGCTGTCAGCAGTTTTGACAATCTAATTTCACGATAAAGAATCATAGTAAAAAGCGAATGCTTTTTTGAAGTAATTGCATTGTAGCATATTTGCTTTGTATATTCAAAAGTTAATATATTTAATTTTATTTCATCCGTATAACAATAACAAAAAAAGCCATTGGGGACGGGGGAAGTGGCTTTTTCCCTGTCCTCAATGGATTTATACCAATCAATTGTAAAAAAGCAGAAGATTTTACTTAAACAACTAAGTTCTCCTGCGAAATGAGGAACTGAATATGACCAAAAGAAACACTCAGAAAAAGCTTACCCAGAAGTATCAGGTAAGTAACCATCGATTAAGAGCAAATGTAAAGTACAAAGATACCCTTTTCCATATGTTATACAAAGAAAAGAAAATCTATTATCTTTATATAATGCAGTTAATGAAAAAAACTATACACATCCCTATCAGAACTATCCCTTGAAGATTCTGTAAAAAGGGCCGTTAATGAATGTATAAAAGAAGGAATCTTATCAGAATTCTTACTAAAAAATAAGGCCGAGGTAATTAAAATGAGCATATATGAATATGACAAGGAATTTGAAGAAAAGAAGTTAAGAAAAGCCGAATTTGAATACGGTCAGCATGAATTGTTGAAAACTCAAATTCAGAAAAAACTTGCCAAAGGAAAATCTATCAATGAATTTGCGGATGCTCTTGAAGGAAGTCCTCTCGTCATCCAAAACTTCATCAATGAACTGGAATATGAAAAGGCACATTCGGAATTGAACTTATAAAAAGCCAGCAGGGACAGGAAAAAAACCACTTTCCCCGTCCCCCTAATAAACTTTTCTCTTTGCTGCCGGCAAGATGCCCATCTGCTCCCTGTATTTTGCGATCGTTCTTCTTGCCGCAACAATTCCCTCTTTTTTCATTAATTCTGACAATTTCTGATCACTCAATGGATGCTGTTTATCTTCCGATGCAATTAAAGCTTTTATTCTTTCTTCTACACAATCTTTACTGTCCCCATTTACCGTTTTACTGATAAAAAAGTATTTCAATGGAATTTCCCTTTTTTTAAAGCGCACGGATTTATTTGAAATTGCTCTGGATATGGTTGATTCGTGCATTCCAAGTTCTTCTGCAACTTCTTTCAGTGTAAATGGTTCCAGCCTGCCGTCCTTAAGGAAAAAATTCCTCTGATGTTCTGTAATGTTCGAAACAATAGAAAAAAGTGTCCTCTCCCGTGCATTCAATGTGTCTACCAGCAGACGGATTCTTTTCAGATATGGTTGTACAAACTCCGTCATCGTTTCATCCGTTGTCATATAATATTCCGGCCGCAACTGCAGTGCTTCATAATTATTCAGCATTTTTACAGTCAGACTTTCATTCTCTTTCAGAACCTCTACTTCACATTCCATATAGGATGCATCAGCGACATACTCTGCTCCTGGTTTTGGATTTAGACATCTTATTATTTTTACACATTCTGTTATCTGTTCGAGTGTACTGTTTTCCAGCCTGCTGATTTCCGGCAATTTATTGTCAGCTAACAATTGAATATGATTCTTCACGATTTGAATACATTTCATTTTATATTTTGATTCTGATTCCTGCAGCTGAAGCACCATACATTCCTGCAGGTTTCTTGCAAATACCCCCGTCGGTTCCATCTGCTGCATACATCTGATAAAATCCTCTACTTGTTCTTCCGTATATTCCGGGAAAAATTTTATCACTTCATTTATACTTTCCTCCCGCAGATATCCATTGCGGTCTAAAGAATAGATTAAAAATTCCGCAATATGTTCCGGGACTTTTTTTGAAAGAAATCCTGTCTGCTGCAGCAAATGGTCCTGTAACGATTCTTTTACGGCATTGTTTTCGATATCCGACAAATCCTCCTCAAAAGATACACCTTCTTTATTAAAAATGCGCCGGTCAAAATCAATCAATGGATTTTCCTGATATTCTTTCTCCAGATAATCCGTCAATTCTTCTTTATTAAATTTTAAAATATCCAGAAAAAAGCTTTGCTCTTGTGTCAGCTTCTGCTTTTGCTGCTGACCTTGTTTCATCGAAAGAATCATAAAGTTCCCCACTATAAACTCAAAGAATATATTTTCAAACTTCCATCTTCATTATCTGCGGCTGCATTTATCCTAAAATCCAATGATCCGACCGGATATATTCTGCTTGAGAATACATATCTGCCGTCGTTGATAAACACTTCAATTGTACTGTAATCCATATAAATCTGCAGTTTACGCATGATATCATCATAATAACTACAAGTACGGATCTGCCATCCGTCTTCTCTTTTTTGCTTTAACACTATATTATCTTTTTTCAAAGTAAGTTCGAGCAACGGTTCATTTTTATCAGCTATTTCAAAGCATAATTCTTCATACCGGCCGGTCAGCAATAATTCCAGCGGCTGATTTTCGATATTACAATTCCATGATGCTCCAGGTACCGTCTTTTCGAGAACTTTTGTACGTAATTTTTTCAACTCTTCAATCGGAGTCATGAGAAGACTGTTATCTGATGCTACTTTTAATTCCCTTGGTATTGTCAGTAAATGTCTCCATCCGTCTTCCATCTCTTTTCCCGGCGAATCCGGAATTGCAAACCATGCAAAAAGAATTTTACGGTCTCCACACTCCATCACCTGTGGTGCATAAAAATCAAATCCATGATCTAATTTTTTATACGAAGCATGACTGAACATCCCTTCTTCATAATTCATCTTTCCGGTCATATACCCACTTTCAAACGAAGCAGAAAATCCATTTTCTTTTTCCAATCCTTTTGGTGAAATGATCAAAACATCTGTATTTCCTATCTGCACAAAATTCGGACATTCCCACATATTTCCGATGGATCCGTCAGAATCTGCAAACACTCCGCAATATGTATACTCCTGCAGGTCCCGGCTTCTGTAATATACAACTTTTCCGCATTTATCTTCTGTCTCCCCACCGATAACTGCATAATAATTTCCATTCTTTTCCCATATTTTGGGATCACGGAACCTCATTGTCGTATCTGCCGGCGGGTTTTTTATTACCGGATTTCCGTCATATTTTTCAAAATGAATTCCATCTTTACTCACTGCAAGATTCTGTGTTTCTATATATCCGCTTTCCTGATTCACATGACCTGTATATAACAGATACATCTTATCATCTTTGATCACTGCACTCCCGGTAAAGCATCCGTCTCTGTCATAACTTTGATCAGGGAGCAGTGCCGGCTGGCACTCCTCCCAATGTAACAAATCAGAGCTTATTTTATGTCCCCACCCAATATTTTCATTTATCAGATGCTCCGGGTCTGCCTGATAAAACACATGATATACACCATTGTATTCAACCAGTCCATTCGGGTCATTCATCCATCCCTTTTCCGGTGTAATATGATAGATCGGTTTATTCATCGTCATCTCCGCTTTCTTCTTCTGCAAGTATCTCTCTTAAAGTTTTCATTACTGCAGCTTCTTTTATCTGTGGAATTACCGTTTCCATACTGCTTCCGTCTTCCTGACAATTCACTGCTTCTACAAGTGCCGGCAGATTTACCCCGGTAATAATTTCCATCTTTCCTGCATAACCAGCTGCAAGTTTTGAAAATTCATTAAATGGACTGCCAAACAGAAAATCAACCATTACAAGAACCTCTTCTGTATCCTGTTCATCTAACAGCCTCTTTGCCTCTTTCGAAAATTTACTGATTCCTTCTTCATCAAGGCAGAGTGCCGTTACATTTTCTGCCGGTCCCATAACAAATTCCAGTGATTTCTTCATTCCTTCAGCCATCGGACCATGACTTGCTACAATTATTTTATACATATCCACCCTTCCTTTTATGCCAGACTGTCTTTTAAGTAAGATTTCGGAGCACTTGGTACTAAAATTGTTGTAATCTCTACTCCTTTATCTAACAGTTCCTTAAATGCTTCTTTTTCTTCCGGTGTCACACTGATAGTAGGACGTAAATGTTCCGTATTTTCTCTTGCTGACATATTTCCAACATTTACAGTCTTTATATCTAATCCCTGATCGATCAGATATAAGATATCAAACGGAGATTTTACCACTACCAGAACTTTCTGTCCGGTATATTTTCCTGCTTTAATATTGGTTACTGCGGTTTCTCTTGTAATGATCGATGTACTGACATTCGGTGGTGCAGCCATACGAAGTACGGTTTTTAATGTTGGATTTGTTGCAACTTCATCATTAATTGCCATGATACGGGTTGCTCCAAGATCATTCGTCCACTGTGTTGCTACCTGCCCGTGAATAAGACGGTCATCGATTCTGATATGTATAATTCCTTCCATTATATTACCTTCCCTTTTTCTTTATTATTTTAAAATTCCAAATACTGCACATAAGATAGATGCAACAATGATCATTAAGATAATCCATACCGGTTTTACTTTCTTTCCGAGCATCCAGTATACAAGTGCTACAAGTGCTGCCGGAATTAACCCTGGCATGATCTGATCCAGGATCTCTGTACCTGTCATTTTCAGATCTCCCTGTTTAAAGGTAAGTGCAACATTTGCTTTTACAACTGTCGGCATCAGTGCACCAACTACAGTCAGTCCAAGTACAGCAACACACTCTTTTAAAACTTTCATCTTTGTTTCAATTGAATTTACAAGGCTTGTTCCGGAAGCTATACCAGCCTTAAATAACGGATATCCAAGTCCCTTTAAAATCCATGTTACAAGAATCCAGATGAAAATTCCAGCTACACTTCCGTTTAATGCCATATTGGCAGCAATTGCTCCAAATATTGTCCATGGTATTACAACAAATACACTGTCTCCCAGTCCTGAAAGAGGTCCCATAAGTCCTGTCTTGATTGCCATAACCGCATCCAGGGAGTTCTCTTTTCCCTGTCCTTCAATTCCCATGTTAACTCCCATAACATACGGATTCATATATGGACTGCAGTTGTAATACTGTAAATGTGTCTTTACTGATTTTTTCAATCCTTCCGGATTTCCTTTATAATTTTCTTTCAACCATGGCAACATGGAATATGTATATGCCATACTCATCATACGTTCATAGTTCAGCGATGCCCCTCCATTTAAAAACCAACGGAACAGAGATCTTTTCTGAGTCTTTGTTAAAACTGTCTTTTCTTTCTTACTCATCTTCATCCATACCTCCTGCTACAACCGGTGAAACAGCTTCTACGCTTTTGTTTTTATAAATGATCAGTGCAATAGCAAAACCAATCAGCGCAACTCCAAGAATCGGAATATCCAGATATACTGCTGCAACAAAACCTACAATCAGATAGCCAAAGTAACTCTTAACAGGCAGATAGCGAAGTAAAAGTCCAATACCTACTGCCGGAAGCAGACCACCTGCGATTGACAGACCACTTGACAGCCAGTCCGGGATGTAATTGATGATTCCACCAACAAGCTTTGGCCCAAAAATAACTGTCAGCAATACCGGAATTCCTGATGTACACATCGTACACAATACTCCACAATAGTGCATTCTCTCAATTCCTTTGTAATTCTCAGCTTCAGCAAATTTTTCTGCTTTATTCTGGAAAAAGATATTGATAGACCATTTCAGCACATCCAACTGAACCATTAACATAGCAACCGGGATTGCCAGTGTGATTCCGATAGAAGCATCCTGCTTTGTCGAAATTGCAATATAACTACCAACCAAAGCAGCTGTCTGATAATCCGGTACAGAAGCCCCTCCGAAACTACTGATACCAAGAGTCATTAACTGAAGTGTTGCTCCAATATAAAGACCTGTCTTCAAATCTCCCATAATCAATCCTACGATCAGTCCGGCTGTGACCGGCTGTGACGTTCCGATCATTGTTCCGTTTTTGTCATAGTTGATAAAAAATCCATAAGCAATGATCAATAACATTTGCCATAATTGTACATGCATTTTCTCTTCCTCCTTAGATTCTATTTTGCATTCTACTCTATTACATGCAAGAAGCGTGCCAACTTTCTCTCAAATCAAAATATTAAAAATTTCCTTTATTTTCAAGGCTTTTCCTGATTTGTACGAAAAAAATAGTGTCTAATCATGCATTTGGACACTATTTTTTCTTTAGACACTATTCTATTTTTGAATGACAGACTGTAATATCTGATATAACAATAAATATTCCGCATCGGAGATTTCTATTTTATATTTCATCATAATGGATTTGAAAATATCTTTTGAAACCTCAATAAATTTTCTGCTCTCCTCATTGATTCCTTCTGTATCAATACTGTCTATTTTTCCCGATTCTTCTTTTACCAATACTCTTTCAATCATTATCGATGTATGTAAAAACAAATTAATCCGAAGGAAATTCGGCAATTGTACATGATAGTAGTTTTCATACCCGCGGATTACCTGATCCACTTCCTGCATAACTACTTCCGGATTCAGAAATCTCAGGCGGGATGCCACACCTTTTAATGTGAATAACTTAATAATATCATTTGTAAATTCCCTGACATTTTCTTTATTTAACATAAATTCCGGAAAGGACGGGTTTGTAAAACCATTTACCAGATCTTCCACATTCATTACCGGTACTACCGTACTGCTAAGCGGTGTTGTTGCAAAGACAACTATCGTATTATGGAAATCTTCTGCGGCTCCTCTGTTCAGCTGTTTTTTCAATTCCGAATAATCCATCGTAAGAATATCAATTTCATCCGTATTGACATATCTGCTCAGAATTTCCTTAATTTCCACCGCAATTCCTTCTCCCGAAATGCAGGATACAATAATATTCGGCTTCTGGGACAGTCCTTTATAATATTGCATTTTCATATTAAATTGTGACATATCCATTTGTGTAATACGATAAATATCCGCTTTATCAAAGAGACTAAATCCAAGTTCCAGTGCAAATGCCGTTGAAACATTGTTAACGATCACCAGATCCCCGTCTACATTACAAGATATCTTATCATACATTCTTTCCAGTGATCCCATATCTACCAGAAGTACCAATCCCTCATTTGTCTCGATATCTCTTACATAATCATTCACTTTAACGATCAGATCTTCCGTATGTACCTGTATTGGCATATCAAATGCTTCATAGACATAATCGCCGATCATTTCATTTGCCAGACTTGCCATGCTTGATGCGCTGTGCTCTCCATGCATTAAGATCAATGCGTTGATCTTGGACTTTACCTTCACCTTGTCTGATAACCATACCGTTAATATCGTCTGCAGGAATTCCCTTACATTATCATTATAATCTTCCAGCACAGCATCCAGTATCCGGCTGATCATCACTTCATATTTCCGATATTTTTTCTTTTCATATCCACTGATCTTAAATGCCGCTCCAAAAAATGTCTCGTCAAACAACACTGCTATGACCATCTTATAAAATTCATCTATCTCCAACTCATTTAAGCGATATCCATAGCTTTTCAATATTTTATTGATGCTGTTTCTGCATTTTTCTTCATAGTGCCTGAACGGAGGAATCTCACAGAAATTATTTTCTTTTTTATTTTCTTCAAGTCTTCTTGTAATGGTCTGTAAAAACAGATCCAGTACTTCTTCTATTTTTGAGTAATTCATCCCCGGCACAAAACACCCGGTAATATTACTGAAAATCTGATAGGATGACATCCATTTTTTCTTTTCCGGACGGTTCCAGTAAAAATGAAAACTATCGGATGATTCTTTTCCCGGTGTAGTGATTCTTAATTCTTCTTCTCTCTGCTGACTATATGCCTGTGCACACAAGACTTTTATCCTACTTTTTACAGCACCTATATTTCCTTCCTCGTGCAGATTCAACATCCTTCTGAAATACTCTGAATCCACGCATATATTCTTCTTTAAAATCTCTGCTTCATTCTGAAAGAAGGACGATACCAGCAGGAACCTTTCACCATATGACCGCTCCAGAAAATCCGGAATCCGGATTTCAAACGGAATCCTTCTTCTGAATGTTGCAAGCAATGTACTGTGAATATCTTCTGTTGTTGCAAACAATAACCGTACCTTTGCTGTCTGCCAGTTTTTGCTGTCGCCCAGCATTCTATATTTTTGCGAATCGATAAACAGAAATAGTTTTTCCTGATTTTCTGCTGACAGGTTGTGTACCTCATCCAGAAAAAGATAACCTCCATCCGCCTCTGCAAGCAGTCCCTGCTTTTCTTCATTTGCACCTGTAAAAGCCCCCTTTACATGTCCAAATAATACAGATGACAATAACTCCGAGTTATTCGCATAGTCCGCACAGTTTAATACAACGAAAGGAGCATTTTTTTCTACTGCCCCGGATTCTACCGCATACTGATGAATCAATGATGCAAGATAACTTTTTCCTACTCCGCTCGCACCACATATGATCATCGTCAGTCCATTTACCGGATAGTTCACAGCTGCTTTACATTTTTCGATTACTTGTTCCATCGAACCGTTATAGCCTATAAATTTTGAAAATACAGATACTTCTTTCTGAGCAACCGGTCTTTCATCTATCATATTATTACACTCTTCCGCTTTCTTTTCTGTATCTGTCGGAATTGAAAAATGTACCGGCCGGTTAGTTCCTTTTTGCAATTTTCCTTCTTTTTCCAGCAAGTTTAGATAATGTGATGCAACATTTCTTTTTATTCCGAATATTTCCGCTATACTTTGAGCCGTTACACCATCTTCTTTTATATTTTTCCTGATATACTGATAGATTTCTTCTTTTGCTTCCATTTTATATCTTCCTTATTCTTCCTCCGCCAACTCCCCAAACTCCGTCTTCTCAAATTCCTGAATGGAAATATGTCTCTTATTCGGGTTCGCATACACGAAAGTCTTATCTACATTCTCCAGATAGTTCTGGATCTTATCGTTCGTCGCACTGATGATTGCCTGGAAGCCAAGTCCGCGGATCAGTGAGATACAGCTTGCCACCTTCTCGGCATCCATCTTGGAGAACGCCTCGTCCAACACAACCAGACGCAGTGTCGGTGACCGGTGCATCTTCGGCGACAGATTAATCTTATAAAGCTGCGCAAAGCTTGCCAGAAGTGCCACGTACAGCGGGTTCTGCCCCTCTCCGCCGGAGTTCTTCTTGATCATCTTACTCAGTCCGATCGTCATCTCCTTATCGCCATGTACGATCTGCTGCATATCGAATGACAGATAGGTTCGGTAATCCGCATACTTATCCATGTTGCGTTTCGCCTCATCCATCTCGTCCTTCGTCGCATTCTCCGGCGGGATGAAGATATTGATCAGCTCGTTCATCATCTCCCCATACTGGTTCTCATGCTCCATCGTGAACATATCAAGCTGGTTGTCCATCGTATCATCTAAGTCAGACGGACGGATCTGCAGGGAATCATCCATGAACATCTTATAATATTTTCCATCTACACCCTTGTTCTTCGTGATCACGAACTGATACTTATCCTTACCGAAGTCCAGTTTGCTGATGATCCGGTTCAACTCATCCCTTCTCTGATAAGCCTCCAGGATCGCACTTCGGATCTTGAAGATGAAGTCATCTTTGAAATGCTCCACAGCTGCTTTCGCCTGTGTCTTCGCCGACTCCCTGTAAGTCTCCAGATGATCGCAGGACAGCGAATTCAAAAGCTTCTCATACGGCGTATTGTCCCGGATAGAAGTTGAGAATGTACGGTTCGGATATTCTCTGATATAACTGCTTCTCTCTTCCACCAGCTTCCGGTAAGCGTCTTCCTCTTCTTCCCTGAGCGTATATACCCGCGAAACCATCTGACGTCTCAGATACTCATAATTCTCGGATTTTCTGCTCGCCAGATATTCCTGGAACTCCTTCTCGTAACGCTTATCTGCTACTTTTCTCTTCACGTCCTTCATCTGTTCTTCCGATTCGAGAACTTCTGCATTCAGACGTTCGATTTCTTTCTTGTTCTCCCAGATTGCTTCCTGCACCTTGGATACGGATTCTTTCTTCGCATCCTGTGCCGCCTGCACTTCTTTCTTCTTGCCTTCCCATGCAGCAACGGATTCATCCTTTAACTTCTGCATCTGTTCCAGAAGCTGAGCCTTTTTCTTTTCTTTGGAAATGATTGCCTTGCTGTCAGCCAGCCATCCGAGATAATCCTCTGCCGGCTGCTTCAACATCTCCATCTGCATTGCCTGGCGGATCTCTTCTAACAGCTCCTGTACCGGCATTCTCTCGCCATTTAACTTCTCGCATTTTTCTTCCAGCTTGCGGATTCTCTGGCGCATACTCGTCTCACCGATGTAGGCTCTTCTGGTGTAATTCTCCGGATTCATGTGCTGCAGTTTGTAGCTCTGGTACAGCATACAATCCGGTGTCACACCGATCCTGCACTCACGCAGTTCATCCAGTGATTCGCATTTCTTTACATTTCCAAGGAAGAAATTAATGTATTCCTGCACATACGCTTCTTTCGCTTTTACTACTTCTGCCAGCGCCCCCGGCTGTACCTGATGCTTGTCCTTCGTAAGCTTCTCCGTATCCAGGACTGCTGCCCGGAAGAAACGTTTTGTATCCATCTCCTGGTAAATGTCCATCGCAGCCCTGGCATACTTTGGTTCCACGATCAGCTGCAATTTATTATTTCCAAGATAACCCTCCACTGCATTGTGCCATCTCTCGTCCTTCACATCCAGAAGGTCCGCAAGAATATGCACATTCACGAACTTGCCGCAGCGCTCATGCAGGCGGTTACGCAGTTCGAATCTCGCCTCTTCCAGCTCTCTTGGATAAGCCTTCTTTCCCTGCTTCAGTTCTTTTAATTCTGCTCTTGCCTCTTTCTCTTCTTTCTTGATCCGGCGAAGGTCTGCATCCGCTTCCTGTCTCTGGTCTTCCAGCTCCTCCTGCAGATCTTTTAAGCCTTCCTGCAGGCGCACAAGCTCTTCTTCGGAAATGCTTCCGTCTGCGAATTTTTCGATATCCCAGATCACCTGATTTGGCGTAATGTCTTTCTCCGTCCATGCCTTCAGATGCTCTGCAGTCTGCTCCCAGCGGACTTTTCCGTTATTCAGACGCTCCAGCGTCTCATTTAATGTATCCAGATCTGATTCCAGTCTTGCATACCCACTGTCTGCGATCCGCAGAATGATCTCTTCATACTCTTTCTGCAGGTCCTTTTCTTCCTGCTCCAGCACCTGTTGCTGCTTTTTCAAATCTTCGATGGCTTCCTGCCTTACCTTGATCCGGTCTCTGGCTTCCTGACTCTTCACCTCATGGTTCATAATCTCCAGACGGTCGATCTGATAAGAGCACACCTTCTCCTCATCGGATTTTTCTGCATACTGCTCATATTTTCCGCAGATCAGCTTCAGTCTTCTGATCTCCTCCATCGTCTCTTCGATCTTACTGCGCATACGTCCATACTGCATGACACTTTCCTGCAGATCCTCAATATGGATATCCTGCTCCATACAGATATATTCCTTTACGAAATCTTCCAGTTTGATATTCATACGGAACGAGATCGCACGTTTGAATAGCTTTGGAAATTTTTCCATGTCCAGACCGCCAAGATAGATATCGTATAGCTGTCTCCGGAATCTTTCATTGCTCGGACCGCAGTAGAACTGTTCCGGCGTAAAGGAACGCTGCAGGTACTCACGCATTTCCGCAGTAGTAAGGCACCGGCCTTCCGAGCGGTAATGATTCGGAAGTAATTCTCCCGTATGCCAGAAGAACAGGCGGCTTACGTCATTATTCGACGTATCCACGTCAAACACAACACCAACACACTGTTTATCTCTGGTATTCGTCTGTGTCAGCTCCAGCACGATCGTACTGGAAAAATTACGATTTCTTAAATACTGTGATTCATTATTTTCACTGATATTCACCATACCTCTTAAGTACTCGATCAGTGTACGGTCCGAATCATCTGCTGCCGCCTTGTTGAAGAATCCACGGCCGTCCGTATTGGCATACAGCACGATCTGGATCGCATCCAGAACCGTCGATTTACCGCTTCCGGAATGTCCGGTGAAGAAGTTGATTCCTTCATTAAGCGTCAGTATCTTTTTATCTATGTAATGCCAATTATTCAGGCATATCTTCGAGAGTGCTTTGAATGGCTGCTTCGTCTCCAATTTGATCCTCCTCACTGAATGTTGCTAATAATTCCCTGATGTCGTCTCCTAAAAGTACCGTATGGATACAAGGATAGATGACCAGGCGGGTCGACTCGTTTAATTCTTCCAGAACATCAAGCGGCTCGATGATCTGATACTTCTTCAGAAGTGCGATCGTCCGTCTCATTTCCGTAATTGACGGAAGACTCTTCAATACATGAAATTCTCCCGCTTTTCCGTTTACTGCACCAAGTGTTGTCACCACATGGCTGCTTGACGATGCAGTCTGCATCTGCTCGTCATAGATAAGCTTCAGCACCAGTAAATAGATCGTCGCTAGACGCGGCAGCTTCTCACCCCATAACTGCTCTCCCTGGATATAGATCACACCCATATGTACATTTTCCCGCAGTATGATCCCCGCCACCTCAAAATATGCTTTAAAAAATTCCAGATGCTTCGTACAGGTACGGTATTCTTTTGTATACTGCATCCTTCCCGCACGTTTATCAAATTTTCTTTCCAGGAGAAATGTCTGACGGTACAGTGTCTGGATGACCTCTGTGATCTCTTCTTTTTCTTCCTGAGTTAACTGTTCGTAATAATCTATCATTTATTTTCAGAACTCCTTTTATCTATTACACGCGCCGTTTCACAAACCTGAGTGCCGGATACCGGTATCCGTCCTTTTCCACCATCTCCGGTTCTTCTTCCAGCACCATATATCTGCTGTTCTTACGCGTACTGTAATCATAAGCAAGAATCAGTTTTTCAAATTCTTCCTCGTCAGCAATATTGATCTTCGACGCATCCATCACTTCATCTTCCATATTATTCTCGATGAATTCTTCAATCTGCTTCTTGCTGAACCGCATCTGTATCCGGTTCAGTCTTAAGATATCATCCTTATCCAGATCTCCCGTCGTCTCATCCGGAAGCAGCTGACTGATGAAGTCTTTTCTGGATTTTCTTCTCTTATATAAAGACTTCTCTGACAGGATCTCCAGAAGTGACAGATTCATGCGCTTTCCGGTCTCTGTGATAATCTCTTCCATCTGCTCCGGTTCTTCCGACATCTTATTCAGAAGCTGTACCACCAGGCCCTTCGTATCTGTCTCACCGCTTAACAGATAATTCATTCTGGTTACCGTTGCCCGGACATATTTCGTATGTTCTTTGTCCATATTGGCAATGCGGTGCTCGATGTCGTCAAATCCACGCTCGATCAGATCCAACAGATCCAACACATCATCCTGGTTATCTCCCAGCATCTTCGACCGTGCCTGTACCTTCATGATAAATGCTTCATCATCCCGGATCTCTCTCAGACATTTCTTAATATCCATCTTATAGATATAAAAGTTGTCCGATGTTTTCAGGATATGATACTTCTTCCATACGATTTCTTCCACATAACTGTCCAGATGTTCCCGCAGAATCCCACTGTAAGAATCCTGCTGCAAGAGCTTCGCAAAGAATTTATTCATATTATGAAGCATATCCTGCAGTGCCTTATTCAGCCGCCTCGTATTCACCAGAGCCGTCCTTAAGAGCCCGACACTTGCCCGCGGATCATTGCGGAACGCATATAGCGTCGCATACACATTCTGAATATAAATGTCCGTCTCCGATGCATCTTCCGAATTCAGCTTTTCAAATGCATCGATCATCACCGCCGCATAATCCGGAATGACAATATTTGTCACCAGTGTATTATAATCCTCGATACGCTTCAGCCATCCTGCCCGCAGCAGCCAGTTTAAGATCCTCGAAGAAGGCGTCTCCAACATATCAAAGTCTGTATCATTTTCCTCCCGCTGTAGCTCAAAGCGCTTCTTCGCATTCATATCACTTAAGATCTGGATGCACACCTCTTTCGTCAGGAAATAGTTATTATATTCGTATTCTTCATTAATACATAAAAGTGCTTCAATATAAATATCCCGGTTGACCGAACGGAACAGACTCCAGAACGTATCCGGGATTTCATTCATTAACTGCATCTTGTTTTCCTCCAAATGATTCCTTACAATTCTACCATTTTTAGGGGAGTTTTTCTACTGCAAGTTATTTTCCAGAATTTTATGTACTCTTTATTTGTTTTTTGCTTTCATAGCTGATATGATAAAATAATAAAGATAAAATAAAAGACAATATACAACATAGAAATGAAGACGGAGGTAAAATTATGTCCGAAAATATAGAAAAAGCAGTACAGACCGAAGAATCGTCTGAGACTAAAGGAACTGACAACGTTGTGCTTTACCCTGTTTCTGATGAGGAGAAAACTGTATCTGCTGCGCAGGAAACTTCAGATACTGAAAGCAAAGCTACCGACGATAAAACTGCCGATAACACTAACAAATTCAGTGACACCCAAAATACAAAAGAATCTTCACCAAAAGATGCGGAAGAAGAAGACGACGACGATGACCTGGAAGAAGATTTCTACGAACAACAGGAAAAATCCCGCTCCAAAGACGAGCATCCGTTCCGCGAATTTTTCTCCAATTTCCGTTCCAAACGCAAGATCGAGATGAACCGTGATGAACAGATCCTCTCCCGCATCAGCGATGAAGATCTGATGGAGTATCTCCGCATGGAACAGAAACGTATGGAACTTCTCCAGCAGGCAAAGGAAGTACGTGAGAAAAGATTCTGGACTACATTCCAGCTCGCCATCTGTCTGTTATCCGTTATCCTTGTTATTTATTTTCTGAAGGATAATCCGGTAATACTCGTGACGATCTTGTATACATTCGGAATCCTCGCTGCCCTCCGTATCTGGAGCAAAGCCCAGAATGGAAAGGACAGCAAAGGCAGCAAAGATAAAACCGATGCTTAATCCCCAAAAGTTATCCACAATCAACCAATATCCTGTGGATAAATCTTTTTCTGCCGCAGTTTAATGTAGACAACTTCCCGAAACAAAGCATAGAACACTGACATCAGCGGAATAAAGATCAACATTCCAACAATACCCATCAGGCTTCCGCCTATACTTACCGCAGCCAGCACCCAGATAGACGGAAGGCCGACCGAATTGCCCACCACATGCGGATAGATCAGATTGCCCTCTATCTGCTGGAGTACCAGGAACAGTACGATAAATATCAATGCCTGGACCGGACTCACCATAAATATCAGAAACGCACCGACCGCACAGCCAATGAATGCTCCAAAGATCGGGATCAATGCGGTAAATGCGATCACAATTCCCGTAAGAAGTGCATACGGAAGTCTAAGCAGCGTCATCGAAATCACAAACATGGATCCCAGAATCAGAGCCTCTACACACTGTCCCGTCAGAAAACTGGAAAATGTCTTATATGTCAATGCAAGAACCTCCAGCGCAGCCTCTGCCCTTCCCTTTCTGACAAATGCAAATAACACTTTTTTCGCCTGTCTTCCCAACTTTTCTTTCTGCAGCAAAATATACATTGCAAATACAAAAGCGATAAAGAATGTTCCCACGGCACCAATGATATTTTTCGCCGTATTGATCGTAGATTCCAGCATACTTCCGGCTCCGTTCTTCAGAAACTCCAGCGCAGCCTCCATCACCTTGTTCCAGTCAAATTCCAGATTGTTGACTACATTCATGATCTCCTTATTATTATGAAACCAATGATCTGCCCACTCCTGCAGCTGCGGGATAAAATCCTGGATACTCTTCCCGAGACTGGCAAATGTCCCGGCAAGCTGCGGAATCAGCCCGAACATGATAATTGCAAGAAGCCCGATCACACCGGAAAGAACGATCAGAAGACTGACTCCTCTGGCATATTTTCTTTTATATTTTTCAGGAAGCTTTCTCTCTGTGAATAATTTTCTTTCCACAAAATTCATCGGAACGCTTAAGACGAATGCAATCGCACCGCCAAGCAGAAATGGATATAAAATATTCAATACGAATCTAAACGCATCCATCACAACATCATATTTCCACAGACAGACGATCAATAATGCCGTAAATACGATCAGCCCCCTGATCTGTTTTACCGTTTCTTTTCTCAATTCCATTCTCTGTTTCTATCTCTCTTTCAAATATTTCATTCCCTGGATCACAGGAAGATTCAACAATGCAAGCCCGTATACTGTCATCAGCTGCTTCAGGCTCAACGTAACTACTTTGAACATTCCGTGCAATCCCGGAATCATAAGAACACTTGTGATCAGGATCATACCCAGGACAAATGCTCCGATCAGATACTTATTATTAAAGAATCTCTTTGTAAATATTACCGGTTTATCATCCTTACAGTTAAATCCATGCACCAGACGGCTCATGCATAAGGTTCCGAATGCCATCGTACTTGCAAGAGCTGCATTCTGGCTTGTGTATCCGATCAGGAATGCAGCCATCGTCATTACGCCGATGCTCACTCCTTCCGTTGCGATACTCAGCAGATATGGCTTTGTAAGGATTGACTCGCTCATTGGCCGTGGTCTCTGCTCCATAACCGCTTTGGAATGTGGTTCTACTCCCAGTGCAATTGCCGGCAGACTGTCTGTCAGCAGATTGATGAACAGCAGATGCACCGGTGCAAATGGAACCGGCAGTCCGGCAACGGATGCACATAATACAACCAGAATTGCCCCGAAGTTACCGGACAACAGGAATTGAATCGCATTTTTAATATGCTGATACAGATTTCTTCCATTTTCCACAGCTTTTACAATGGTTGCGAAATTGTCATCCGTCAGGACCATCGCTGCCGCATCTTTGGCAACCTCACTTCCGGTCACTCCCATCGCAACACCGATATCGGCCTGTTTCAACGCCGGTGCATCATTCACACCGTCACCTGTCATTGCTACGATATTCCCCTTTTCCTGCCATGCACGGACAATTCGGATCTTATGTTCCGGCGAAACCCTCGCATACACAGAGATTCCTTCTACAAAATCCTGCAGCTCTTCATCCGACATATCTTCAATTACGGCTCCCTCGCAGGCCTCCGATTCTTCTTTTAAGATGCCGATTCTCTTTGCAATAGCCGCTGCAGTAATCTTATGGTCACCGGTGATCATGATCGGACGAATTCCCGCACGTCTGCATTCCTCCACCGCAAGTCTCGATTCTTCTCTCGGCGGATCCATCATTGCGATCAGACCGATAAATATCAGCTGGTCCTCATCCTCCGTACCGATCTCTTTCTCTTCCTCCACCTGCTTATATGCAAATGCAAGAACCCTTAAGCCTTCTCTGGAAAATTGCATGTTATGGACAGCAATGTCCTCCCGGTCGGAATCTGTCATCCTCCTTATAGTATTCCCAACCCGTATTCTGTCCATACGCTCCAACAGGACATCTACCGCACCTTTTACGATCATCATATGTCCTTCCTGAAGGAGTGCATCATTCATATTGTGAGCAGTCGACATCAGCTTCCGGTCACTGTCAAACGGCACTTCCGACAATCTCGGGTATCTCTCCCTTACCTGCATCGCATCAATACCAAGATTCGTTCCAAGATTGATGAGCGCCGTCTCTGTCGGATCACCGATCTCCTGTCCGTCCGTATTCGTAGAATCATTACAAAGGATACTGAATCTTAAAAGTAATTTTTCATTTTCATTCTTCAGATCAATCTTTCCTGCCGGAATCCTCTTTCCATTTACATAATAATCCTCGACCGTCATCTTATTCTGCGTAAGCGTTCCCGTCTTATCCGAACAGACAATCGATACACTTCCCAGACCTTCCACTGCCTGCAGCTTACGTATGATCGCATGTTCCTTTGCCATCTTCTGCGTACCGAAGGATAACACGATCGTAACGATCGAGCTTAAAGCCTCCGGTATTGCCGCAACTGCAAGTGCAACAGCGAACATAAATGCAGAACCCCACGATTCACCCTGAAATACATTCACTCCGAATATCACTACGGAAAATGCCAGGATCAGCACCGATAATTTCTTTCCGAAATCATCCAGATTCACCTGCAGCGGTGTTCTCTTTTCCGAAGTATTCTTCATAAGATCTGCAATCTTTCCGACTTCTGTCTTCATACCGATCGCAGTTACTTCATATCTTCCTCTTCCATATGTGACGAAGCTTCCGGAGAATACCCGGTTCGTCTGATCTCCAAGTGCCGCAGCTTCTTCCACTTCATCCAGATTCTTCTCTATGGAAATGCTTTCTCCCGTCAGAGCACTTTCATCTACTTTCAGACTTGCACATTCGATCAGCTTTCCGTCTGCCGGGATACAGTCTCCTGCTTCGAGGATCACTTCATCACCGATCGTGACTTCCCTGGACGGGATCTGGATCACGCTGCCATCACGCACCACCTTGGCTTCCGGTGCCGATAACTGCTTTAAACTGTCCAGTGACTGCTCCGCCTTTACCGTCTGTATCGTTCCCAGAACCGCGTTCATTGTGATCACGACGAAGATAACAATTGCGCTCTCCGCATCTCCGAGAATTCCTGATATGACCGCTGATACAATCAATATAATAACCAGAAAATCTTTGAATTGTTCCAAAAATATCCGGAGTACACTTTTCTTTTTTCCTTCCGTCAATTCATTGAATCCATATTTTTCCTGATTCTTCTTTGCCTGTTCACTTGTTAACATCTTATTCTCCTTTCTGTTGTGCAAAGTTATACAAAACCGTTGTGCAAAATAAAGCGTAAATCTTAATAATAAAAAAAGAGCCCTTTATTGCACAAAAACTATGCAATAAAAGTCTCACCATTTCATTACGATACGGATGACCTGTCTGTCATCGTACTGACGTCATCGTAAACATCTATCCTTAAAAATAAATAGATGCCGATTACTCCCTTTTATTAAAATATAATATAAACATTTTTCTGACTTCTGTCAATCATTTTTAACAAAAAAAAGAAGCAGTACTTATATACTACTTCACTCTCATTCCATGAGCGTGCGGGGATTCGAACCCCGGACAACTTGATTAAAAGTCAAGTGCTCTACCACCTGAGCTACACGCCCTCATTTCCTTTTGCAAGGAAAATGCCCAGAACCGGAATCGAACCAGTGACACGAGGATTTTCAATCCTCTGCTCTACCGACTGAGCTATCTGGGCATACACATAATATTATGTGTGAGTTGCGGGGGCAGGATTTGAACCTACGACCTTCGGGTTATGAGCCCGACGAGCTTCCAGACTGCTCCACCCCGCGATATTAAGTTAAGTCTTGTGACTTAAAGCCGATGATCGGACTCGAACCGATAACCTGCTGATTACAAATCAGCTGCTCTGCCAATTGAGCCACATCGGCGAGTGCCTTACGGCTAATGGATGGAGGTGGATTCGAACCACCGAAGCAATTTGCAGCAGATTTACAGTCTGTCCCCTTTGGCCACTCGGGAATCCATCCATATTATTTAATTTGATGGGACCAATAGGGCTCGAACCTATGACCCTCTGCTTGTAAGGCAGATGCTCTCCCAGCTGAGCTATGATCCCATACAAACGACCCAGAAGAGACTCGAACTCTCGACCTCCGCCGTGACAGGGCGGCGCTCTAACCAACTGAGCCACTGGGCCATCTTCAATTGAAGCTATGCACCTTCAAAACTGCATACAAGAAATACTTTCTTTCATCCTACCTATCACCTTGCTTGGTCATGCCCTCGACCGATTAGTATCAGTCAGCTCCATACATTACTGTACTTCCACCTCTGACCTATCT
>NZ_JAOQJW010000028.1:0-50659 GCF_025567265.1 Dorea amylophila
TCGTACCAGAAGATGCCGGTGAAGGGTGTGAAGATACAGTTATATTTTCGGATGAATATTTTGATAAACAATGGAAAAAACAGGCAACAGATTATGAAGAAGTTTCAATGTTAGAAGCATTTTCTTTTCCAAAAACAAAAGAGCAGATGGCCTGGAAAGAGATAAAATGTCATGCAGATAAAGAGGGAATTACTGTATTTCAACCAGATGACAGTCATTCGCCACATGCTATATGCTATGATAAGACTGTGTTTTTAAAAGAGCAGAAAGCAAGTAATATATTTTTACTTTTTAGCAAGCTGTTTATTCTGATAACACTTTTGATTAGTGGTGCTTTTATTATGGTTGTTAAAAATCTGGCCGAAATGTCTTCTTATCAAAGACGTTATGAATTTTTTCATTCTATGGGCATGAAACAAAAAGAGCAAAAGAAGATCTTAAGTTTTGAGATTTGCAGCGTAGCAAATATAGCATTAGGTACAGGTATTTGTTTAGCTCTTTTATATGTAATGACTTATTTACATTGGTATGATGCGATGGGTGAAAAAATATCAACCACTTTTTGGATCTACTGGCTTAAGCTCGTTGGAATTTATATAATTATTCAGATAGTTGTGCAGAAATTATTTGTAAGGTATGTGAACAAAAGAATTTAGAAGAAAGGCTCAGACGAGGTTTGTTCTGTCAAATTTTGAATGCGATATAAAAATACGCATATAATATTTTACTGACAAATGTTTGCAAAAATCACTTGCCTTTTGCAAAGGTTCGTGATAAAATTTTTGTCAGTGATCAGGTTGCAGAAACTTGCGATGCCTGCGACCGGACGGAGGACCTGAGGGCCCTCCGTTTTTCTATATATGCAGATTTTTATAGAAGGTGAAAAATGACAGAAAAAGCGTTAAAACCGATAAAACCGTTTTTGAATTATGAAGAACAAATCAATAATCTCATCGAGCAAAAAGGAATGATTGTTAATGATCATAAATTTGCTGTGTCCAAATTAGAAGATATCAGTTATTTTGCTTTAATAGATGGATATAAAAATCTGTTTTATAATCCTATGACAAGAAAATATAAGGAAGGCACAACCTTTGAGGATCTTGTTGCTTTATATGAATTTGATGAAAAACTTCGTACATTGATTTTCCGGTATCTTTGTCATTTTGAGCAAAAAATGAGATCGCTGATTTCTTATCATTTTTGTGATACTTATTCAGAAAAACAGGAAGATTATCTGAATGCTGTACATTATAATAACTCGGGAGCAAATAAAAAGAAAATTGCTGCTTTAATAGCTATACTGGATAGAGAAGCAAAGAAAAGCACAGATCACGCTTATGTAGTTTATCAAAGAAAAACATATGGAAATGTTCCTATGTGGGTCATTATGAAAACTTTAACATTTGGACAGATGTCAAAGATGTATTCATTTCTGACGACCAGTATGAAAACGAAAATTAGCCGACATTTTGATTATGTAAGTGAAAAAGAACTAATTCAGTACATGAAAGTGCTTACCTTATATAGAAACGTCTGTGCTCATAATGAAAGGTTATTTTCATATAAGAGCAGGTTTGATATCCCTGATACAATATTACATAGAAAAATGAAACTTCCGCAAAATGGAAATAAATACAAATGTGGAAAAAACGATTTGTTTTCTGTTGTAATTGCTTTTCGAATGTTGCTGGCAAAAGAAGATTTTGCTGAATTTAAAAAATCTTTGAATCAGATAATTAACCAGTATATGAAAAAGACGGGCAATCTAAACCAGGATTTATTTTTCAAAGCAATGGGATTCCCGGAAAACTGGAAGAATATAAGTAGATATAAATTATAAAATAATCAATATAGTACGAACCGAGGATTCAAAATGAAAACCACGGAAAACAGATAAATATATAAATAGTCAGGAAGGTCAATATTTTGATTTGCCTGACTTTTTTTATATCCAAATATGTAAGAAAAGTTGCCGATGGAAAGTTCTTTGCATTTTATTTGTAACATTTATCAAATTGAATAGTTAATATTATAAAGGAAAGGAGGACAGCACATGGATTTTGATTGTATATATAAATCATATTACCTGGACGTATATCATTTTTTGTGTGGTTTATCATCGAACAAAGAAATTGCAGAAGATATTACACAGGAAACCTTTACAAAAGCATTGACGGCAATTAATTCATATGATGGAAGAAAAGATATACGTGCATGGTTATTTACAATTGCAAGAAATACATATTTTACATATTGTAAGCGTGAGAAAATCTATGTGGAATGGGAGCCTCCAACGGAGCAGGTCGATATTCAGACGGAGTTTATTGACAATCTAATAAATAAAGAACAGGTTGAGAAAATACATAATTTTTTGAAAAATATGAAAGATCCATACAAAATAGTATTTGAATTAAGAATACATGGGGAACTTTCATTTGAAAAGATTGGAAGAATTTTTGGAAAAAGTTCTGGCTGGGCAAGAGTAACTTATTATAGAGCCAAAATGAAAATATTAGAATATATGGAGGCAGAGAATAATGAATAAAATAACATGTAATGTAATTAAAGATATTCTTCCGCTTTATATAGATGGGGTGGTAAGTGAAGATACACAAAAAATAGTGGATGAACATTTAGCGGAGTGCAGTTTATGCAGGGATGAAATGAATAAATTAAAAAAAACGTTAGTTATTCCAACAAATGAAGAAATACAACAGGAGACTGTCAATGTATTGGAAAAAAGTATTTCTTCTATTGAAAGAACTGTAGTTAAAAAATTTATCCATTATTCATCGTATTTCGATCTGATATTTAATATCGGAATGATTCCGTTTATATATTGGCTGTATGTGATTTGGATAAAAAAAGAAACGTCTCTTTTGAATATATATGTGTTTATCAAAAAATATAGCCGAATAAGCGGGGACTTATTAAGCTTTGCTTTGTTTTTTGTAATATTTATTTGTTGCGATATTATCCATATTGTTTTAACCATGAAAAAGAAACAATTGAATATTATGGATTCGGTAGTTGTGATGTCAATTATGGTAAAGTTATTTCTTATTCTTATTCTAATGGCATTTTTAACGGCAGGTATATTAATGTAAGGGGGAGAATTCATGTTCAAAGTTGTATGGAAAAGCTTTAAGTATAATAGGAAAAATTTTCTTTCTTTTTTTATGAGTGAAATATTATCAGTTGCAGTTATATTTATGCTTATTTATATTCAAGAGGCATTGTCACAAGTCCCAGGAATAAAAACTGAAGCGTTACAATTTGCATATCAAAGTGAATTAAGAAAGCAGTTACGCATAATCATTCCATGTATTATTTTAATTATGATTCTGGTAACGGGATATTCTGTTAAAGCGTATATAAACACAAGAATATGGGATTATAAATTATTTCAATTATTAGGAATACGCAAGAAAAATTTAAAAGTAATGATTGGTCTGGAATATGTAATAAGCGGTATGCTTGCATGTGGTTTTGGAATTCTGTTTGGTTTAATTGGAACGAAAATTATAAAAGAAATTCTTCATACTAGAATAAATGCAAGATTTGTCAAAGGCATTTCGATGTCAAGAGTTTATCTTGTGTTGATTCTAAGCTGTCTGATCATGACGATAGGCGTATATATTACATTGCAAATATTATTAGATACCAGAACGAATTTAGGAGATAAGATATTCAAGATTAAGGAATCTCGAATCCATTCGATGATATCAGTTATTTACTTTATAGTGGGTATTTTGGTTATTAGTAGTGGTTATCTGTTGGTGAATAATGATCCAATGATGGCTTATATGGCACTTATATGTATTTTGACAGGTCTTATAATTCTTATGATATTCGGAACTGGATTTTTTATGGATAAATTCAGTGAGTCGAAATATTATAAAAAGCATATATTAGCTTGGAATGATTGCTACTGTTACATAAAAAAACATGGATTTCGGATGCTAATGCAGATATTGTTGGGAATCATTTTAATATTTAATACATTTTTAATGCTTCGAGGTACAATTCATGACAGATATATGCCAAATGATTTTGTGTGTATCGGCAACTCAAAAGAAACGACAGCAGTAAATACTGTGGTAACAGCTCGATTTAATGGTCTTACAAAACAATTCCCGTTTCTGTGGTTTAATGAGATGAGAGGTGATTCATGGGTTGCTATATCACTTAGCGACTATAATAAAATTTACAATAAAAATGAATCGTTAAATAAAAATGAAATAATAAGAATTTGGAGAAAAGAAGGGAGCCGTAAATCGGATCTAAGTGATAAACAACATAGAAAAATAAAATCAATCGCACTTGGTAAATGCGGAAATATGGATGAAGAGGGATTGGAATATAAATACAATTTCCAGATAAAGAAAGAGCAAATCAAAGAGATGATCGGCTTTTCTATGACCGGTCTTGTAATTATTCCAGATAATATATTCACGCAGGCAGAAAAAGAAAGTGATTATAAAAAAATGTTTATGATTATAAATCTGCCAAAAAAGAACCTGACAGTTTCAACACGATACATAGAAGAAAAATTGCAACAAGGAAAACTAGATGAGGCTTTTTGTAAGTTGACAATTCAGGGTATTGATAAAAAAGAAAACGTATTAAATCAAATGGTAGCAATCCTCGTAGCGATTATTATTTTAATTTTTACGATGTTTATAACATGGTTAATGCTGCAGAATGATCAGGAGCATTTAAAACGAAAATATCAGATAGGTGCTATTCTTGGTGTGAAGAGGAAGGAAGGGTATTTATCCGTTGTGAAAGAAATATCCAGAGACATGTGGTGGTCCCTTTTACTTGCGATCGGTATAAGTGGAATGTTTTGCGGCGTATTTATAAAATCTTATTATTACGGAACAATGGAAATTGTTTTGATACAAAAGGAAGTTGCAATGTTAGGATGGATTTTATGCATATATGGAATTATTTTTATGATATTTATTATTTTTTCAACCAGGCGTTTATGGAAAGAAATTTCAAAAATATGGGGTGATAAGAATTGATGAGAAATATATTAGAAGTTAAAAATCTTGTAAGAAGTTACAATACAGCAACTTTTAGGGATTCAAAAAATAATGTGAATGTGTTAAAAGGAATCAGCTTTCAAGTTGCGGAAGGTGAATTTGTTGGAATCATGGGAAAATCCGGATGTGGTAAGACAACGTTGCTTAAGACACTCGGAATGATTGATAAACCGACGGATGGAACAATTAAATTTATGGGAGAAGATACCAGTGAACTGTACGGGGACAAGCTTGCGGATATCCGGAACAGTAAAATAGGATTTATTTTTCAGGATTTTTATCTGATGGACAGCCTCTCAGTGGAAGAGAATATCATGCTGCCGATGATCATAAGCAAACAGAATATTAATAAGATGATTGCAGAAGCAAAGAAATATGCAGAACAATTTCAGATAGAACATCTGTTAAAGAAAAACCCTTATGAATTATCCGGTGGTGAAAAGCAGAGAGTTGCCATATGTCGTGCGTTAATCAATAATCCTGATCTGATACTTGCTGATGAGCCGACCGGAAATTTGGACTCAAAGTCAGGAAAGATTGTAATCGATGCATTGAATAAGATTTCATCGGAATATGAGAAGACAATTGTCATGGTAACGCATGATCCGCAGATGGCAAGCTATTGCAGTCGGTTAATTCTGTTGAAAGATGGTGTAATACTAGAGGATTTGAAGAATAGCGGAAATCAGGATGCATTTTATCAGGAGATCCTTAGGAAGATGAAAGAGTTGTAGAAGATTCACAATTCCAATTTCAGGTTTTGTAGACGCCAAAATAGGCAAAAGAAATTGTTATAAAGAGTATTTCGAAAAATTCATGGCCAGAAAACCGGGTATTCATGGCCACAAGCAACTGTTGCCACACAAATCATGGTATAATTACCCCAATCATTTAAGTATAAAATTAACACAAAATAATAAGGAAGCCCTTTCAAATGACAATAACAGACACCGTAAAACAAAAAAAGCCAAAACATAAACTATTGGAGAAATACACCGTAAAAGAAAGAACAAGGAAACAAAAAGCAGACATATTTATGGGAATCGTTTTTCAGATATATCTTTGCATACCATGGATCAATATAAATGGGAAATATAACACAATACATATGTATTTAATAAAGGCATTTCGACAAAACGATTATGTAGACATATATATACAAACATTCTTGAAAAATCATACATGGCCGCAACAGTATTCAAGAATGGCAGCATTAATCTTCTTACTGTCCATGATTGTAATGCTTCTTGTGCAATGTTTAGAATTGTTTAAACTATATCAGAACATAAAGGGTATCAATAATTCTAACTATTTATTAGCTATTGGTATCGCCTGGTTTGCGGTATTTTATATTTTTCTTGCTGCGTTGGACGCACATAGTGAAGGATTGATAAAGCTTTATTCCATGCCTGCTTATTTTTACATGATAACATTTTTAGTTTTGATAGTTGTGTGGATATTTTTAGATATGCAGGCAAATATCTGGGATGATGAGACAGCAAAGCATAAAGCCGAACTGGAAGAATGTGATAAAAAATTACTGCAAATGAAAATAAACTCGCTGGAGGCGCAATATAAGGAAATGTTGAAAAGCAGAAAGGTTGTACATGATATGAAAAACCATCTGCTTGCATTAAAAAACTATTCCCTGGAACAGGACTGGATCGGACTGGATAACTACTTAAATGAACTTAGCGAGGATATATTAGATTACAATTATCAAATTTGGACAGGTAATCGTATGCTGGACATGATACTTAATGAGAAATCGAAAGAAGCCAAAGATAAAAAAATTGATATGCAGATTAACACAGAAGTATTTACAACACTTCCTTTTACGGATCGTGAAATTATATCATTGTTTGGCAATCTTTTAGACAATGCAATAGAAGCCTGTGAACGAATAACTGATAAAAATACGTGGATCCATATAAAAATGAAAAAGAAAAATCAACTGTTGTATTTTGAAATCAAAAATACGACAGAGCATATAGTGCAACCACTTCCGGGAAAGTTTATAAGCACAAAAACAAATGGTACTTTACATGGATACGGAATGAAAAACATTATGGATGTTGTTGAAAAATATCGTGGGATCTTTCAATCTCAAATGGTTGAAGATTATTTTGTAGTCATGATTTCAGTCTATGCCGATATATACAGCAAATGATATAAGACATTATTTTATGTGAGTGGGTGAGTGAAATGAAAAAAGACAAGTTATTTTTTCAGATAATGAAAAAAATATTTTTGGGACACCATAAAGAATTAAGAATTCTGATTTTATGCGAAACAATACTGACGGCAATTTCATATGCTATAGTCAGCGGATATCAGATGTTTTCCAACGGACATTCCTCAGAATACTTTATGCAGGAAGACGGAATAAGCAAAAGCTTTCTTTCCGCCGGAACAATTCTATTATTCTGCGGAATTATACTGATTATTACGGTGCTCATATCATATCTTGGAAAGCGTATTCCGGAATATGTATTTTTACAAAGAATGGGAATATCAAAGAAAGATTTAAAAACGATGGTTTTATACGAGGCAGCAATTTCGTATCTGGTATCCATCATAGCAGGATTTTTCGTTGGAAAAATATTGACTGAGGGATTAAAGCTCCTTATGGTTCGTGCTTTGCATATAAATTTTAAATTAGGAAGGGTGGCTTTCTTTACATATCCGTCCATTTGTATTCTTATTTTATTTATATATGGACTCAGTTTCTTGCTGGTAAAAGAATTGCAATCCGATTTTCTGATCATTACAAATATGAATGAGACAGCAAGAATAGAAAAGCTGGAAGGAAAATTCAGAGTTCCTAAAATAATGATCGGAATCATACTTTGTATTTATTCCGTTTATGCATATTCTAAAATATATCATTATGAGAGTGCATATCTGATCATCGCTTTCTTTACCGGATTGTATTTAAGCTTAAGAAATATATTTTCTATTTTTTTAGAACGTATAAAGCACAAAAAGCAGAAAAAATATTATAAGAATCTTTTGATGAATCATCGGTTTTATTACCGTATGAATACCGTGAGCAGATATATTTTATTCTTTTCACTGATGAGTTTTTTAAGCTGCTTTTATTTCGGAATACAATTTATCAGTACAATAAATGCCGAAAAAGCAGAAAGTTTATATCCGTATGATTTTATGTGTGTTGCAGATAAATCAGACGATAAGCTTTTTGAAAAAATAAAAGAAAAGTATCATGCTACATTAACTGAATATCCAATGGTAAGAGTTGCAAACGCAGATAAGACGGAACATTTAGAGGGACGAGGGGAAATTATTATCCAGGGACAACAGATTGGTATCTCGGAGTCTACTTATTACAAGTTAAAAAAAGCTGTAGATCCATCGTATAAAAAGAAATCCTTAAATCTGGATAAAAATGGAAAGAAAGTATATGTTGTCCATCAACAGGACCGGGCAACAAAGGCTCAGCCGGTCGACTGGTACTATAACAAAAAGACACCGACTTTACATATCGGACTCCCTTGTGAATATTGTGATTATGCTGATCATGAGACAACATACGATAAGAAAATAGTTGCCGGAGAGGAGATCTCCAGTCTTACAGGGTGTTACAGTACACCAAAATGTGAAAATCTGATCGTTTTTTCCGATGAATATTTCAAAAAAGCTCAAAATGAATGGAAGGATATAGAGGCTTTGACTGGTTTTAAATTGGAACGGTATAAGGCAATGTATGGTGATGATGGAGAACCTTATATTATTGAAGGACCAACAAAACTAGTATTCATCCAGACAAATAAAAAGTACATAGATCAAATCGATAAAGAATTGGAGTCAAAAGAAGAGAGACATAAATATATCGGCAATTATGATTCTACGATAAAATTTCATTATTTATCAAAAACAGCAATTACGGATATGAAAACCGAAAGAGCCGTTAAGTCGATGATCTGTGTATATATTATCATTACATTAAGCATATTGAATTGGATCATGCTATATGCCATGAACGAAATGGAGAAAAAAGAAAAAGCAGAACGCGAGAAATTCCTGGTATCCATGGGAATGGACCGAAAAGAACGGAAGAAAATGAATAAAAGAGAATGGTACATATATTGGATTGTCCCGACAATTATTCTTATCATTTCAACCATATTATTTATGCAAGACACCATGGCTGCAAGAATGTATTCAGGCGATATCCGAAAAATCTGTGAATTACAGGAAACTGGAGTTGTAGCAGTGTGGATCGTAATAAATGGAATATATTTTTGGATCATGAATCGCAAGGCAAGAAGGGGGATAGAAAATCATGACAAATAATACAGAAATACTGCGGACAGAAGGATTAAAACGGTCATATCTTGTTAACGAAACGAAAATAGATGTATTAAAAGGAATCAATCTGACCATTAATAATCAGGAATTCATAGCCATTATGGGAAAATCTGGATCTGGGAAAACAACACTCTTAAAATTATTAGGACTGCTGGACCGGCCGACGGAAGGAAAAGTCTTTTTTAAAGGTGAAGACAGTAATTCGTTAAGAGGGGACAGGCTTGCCATGATCAGACGCCGTGAAATTGGATTCATATATCAGGATTACTATCTTATGGACAGTTTATCGGTAAGAGAAAATATCATGCTGCCGAAGATTCTAGATCACAGTCCAGTAGAAGAGAGTATAACGGAAGCAGAAAAACTAGCCGATATTATGGGGGTTCGTGCTTTACTGGATAAAAAAATCTTTGAATTATCAGGAGGCGAAAAACAAAGGGCAGCGATCTGCCGGGCGTTGATGAATCATTCGGATCTGATCCTTGCCGATGTAAACTGAACCCCATGTGCTTACTGTACATAGCGTGTACACAGTAGGATTACATGACAATATAGGTACATGATACACAAGTAATGAGAAAAAATGTGTATGGAGTAGGAAGAGGGTATTGATATCTGGTATGAGGAAAGACATCCTTGTAGCAGGTTTTTTATTGTCTATAATAGACAGGTATAAAGGTAATATTTTAGTGGTATGTCCGAATAGCTTTTTTACGATAAGTGGGTATACTGGTGTGGTAAAGAGAAGAGGTGATGACTATGGCGTACTGCTATGATGGGAAAACATATGAAACGATAAAAGAAATGGCAGAGGAATATGGAATTGACCGTCAGAGAATATATTCCTTCCGGCGCCGAGGCTAGTCGTTAGAAGATGCAATGCAAATGTGCATTAATGATGTGCGAGGAAGAGGTTGGCTTTTTGAATACAATGGAAAGTTATATCGTTCGCCTAAAGCATTGGCTGAAGAATATGGATTACCTTGGAATTCATTAGCACATTACATACAAAGGTGCAAAACAGTAGAAGAAGCGGTAGATCGTTGCAAAGAGGCACAAGAGAAGAAAATTATGCTATGGGGCAAAAGATATCAGAGCAGATATGAGGTGGCAACAGCATTTGGAATTAGAGAGACTTCCATTTCAGCCAGAATCCATACAAGAAACAGGACATTAGAAGAAATTGTTCTTGAACTATTGCAGAAAGAACCGATATGTTTTGAAGGAAAAACCTATAATACATTGGTAGAATTGTGTGCGGAGTATCAAGTGCAGCCCTGCAATGTTTTTGAACGCTTGAAATATGGGAAAACATTGGAGGAAGCTATTTATTTGCCGATCAGGAATAATGGGAAAAGATATGAAATTGAATATGAAGGGAAAGTATATCAGAATGCTGCTTTTTTATGCAGGGAATATAATATCTCCAAGCTGTTAGTATATGGACAACAGCGCTATAAATCAGAATATTCGTTTATAGAATGTTTCCACTTAGTAAAGCAACTGCGGGATGAATGTGGATGGCCTAAAACTGAGGTATTTGCTTTTATTCCGAGATGTAAGATTCAAGGGAAATTCTATAAAAGGATATCAGATTTTGCATCGGCTGTCGGCATGACCAGAGGGCAGATAGATACCTATAAATCCCGACACCATCATAAAAATATGATTGAAGCATTACAGGAAATGAAGAAAGACCGTATTCCAGCGTATAAGACGGAATGCGGTCTTTTGCCATATAGTGAAGCCAGAAAGAAAAAATACACATCTAAGCAGTTGGAACAATTGGCATATGTCCCAAGTGCATTGCCGCGATACCCTGTGCTTCAGTCCTTTGATTTTACACAAGACAGTATGGATATACTTCTTCGATATGAGGAATTATTTCAAAAGCAATCCCAATGTAAGAGAGAGTGGAGGGAACAAAGATAAAGGAGAGGGGGAAAAGAAGAGGGGAGAAGAATTATAGGAAATGTTTCTTTTCCGGTTTAGAGAAGCCCGGAAAAGAATGTGTTGATATCGGTATGGAAGATTTTTGCAAGGGCAACAAGTTCCGATACCTTGATGTTCATACGGTTGGTCTCCAGTTTAGCATAGGTACTTTTGGACATGGAGATACCCATCAGGTTTAACTTTGCAATGACCTGGTCTTGCGTAAGTTTGTTTTGATAACGGATGGCTTGGATATTTTTGCCGATATCCATGTCTGGTCTGATCTTCTGCATGATAGAGTCCTCTCATTTCTTGATGTTTCGTAATAAAGAAACTTTATATTGATTTTACTGAGTTCACTTTTTATAATGTTTCGTAATAAGGAATTATTTATGCAAAGGGGAATGATTATGCATCAGAGCGATATAGAACGGTTTGCTTTCCTGTTTTTATGTGGAAAGCGTGACAGGGCAATCCTGATGGGAATAGAAAAAATGACATTTTCAGATTTGGACAGGCTGACATATGTGACTGATTTTTAAGGCTTGAAATTATATAACCTAGAAATCTGGAATGAATTTGCAGGGCAGTTTGGCGAACAATTTCGCCAGTTGGAATTATTATATGATGAAACCTGCAGCATCGTGTCCTTGGAGTCTACAGAAGCAGATGAGCATTTGCATGAACGATGGATACAGGAATTTTGCACACAGATATTGGATGAGGAAGTTCGGAAACAGCTGGAACAAATTATAAAACAACAATATCAGGAAAAAGAGATGGTAGATCCCACAGAGACAGACATCGTGTAGGTGCCTGTCTTTATGATTAAAGATGTATTTTTAGGATGCTTAAATTTAGAAATAAAAGAAAAGAGATTATTTGATTAGATAATGCGGTAATGGTATTAAATGGAAAAGGAAAGGGATTTATGGTATATTATCTATTGAGAAAGAATTGAAAATACATGAGGTAAGAAATATGGAAGAGTTTATAAAGTGGTTTTTAGAGAATTGGAATGCAAATATATTTACTTTATTTACGGTTTTATTATCTGGTATAATTTCTTTGATAATTTCGGCAGCTTATTACCGTAAAGGGAATAGAAATAATCTGAAAATGTCGGTCATTCATCCGATTATTAGTATATTAAATGACAGCTATTCAAGAAATAATTACAAGAAGATAGAAGAAATCGCAAGAGAATATAGTGTAAGATATTTCAAGAAAAAAGAATTAAAAAAATTGAATTCGCTTTTAGAAGCATATAAAGAGATTAGTGTCTATAATGATATACAAATAAATGCGAATAGTTTATTTTCATACTTTGAATATAAATTAGAAAAAGAAGGAATTAATACTAAACCATTCCCGATTGAATATGAGGGAGAAGTGGTTGCTACGCAGTATCCACCAGATTTATTTTATTTATCAGAAGATTTGGAGGATGTTCTTAAACAATATGATCCTGATTATGAACCAGATGAATGTGAAGCGAGGCTAATTTCTACATATGAAAGTTATTGTAAAAAATATTATACTTCTAAGAAGATTACATATTTTGATGACTATACATTGAAACAGGTATTAAAACAATCAGAAGTACGAAAAAAGTGGGATAAAAAGTTCGATAGCGTGAATCGAGCAAAAAGAGAATTTATGGAATTGAAAATAGCAAAATAAAAAGATAAATTATATAAAATCATATAAAAGGGGATTGGAAGATCCCACAGAGACAGACATCGTGTAGGTGCCTGTCTTTTTTTCGCAGAAAATTAAGTATAGAAATACGAAGAAAAAGGCTTCGAAGGGAGGTGATAGCAAACGTGAGTATCAGTATTCATGAATTATTGGCAGTAGCCAGGGAGTCGGAGGGTGTGAAGGCAGTACAGGGAGATGCCATGCTATGTGAGAAACGGTTTGCACCGGACACCCGGTATATGGTGGAGTTTTTGGTGTTGAAGCAGACGGAGCAGTTTGGGGAAGCGGGAATATATCATCGTTACTTTTTAACAAAGAAAGCATATTACGAAATAATGGAGTTACAGAACCAGGGAATCCTTCGTTTTCAAAGACAGGCACTTGTTTTGGAAGGAACACTGCATTATCTTCCCGTCCAGACATTTTTTCGAGACCGGGAGTAGGAAAAACAACAAGCTGGAAAGAAAAGAATGTCTGCCGGGGCGCGCCTTCGGGGGCAAGGGCTCTTTCACCGGAAACTTAACATAGAATAGAAAAGAAGGGAGTGGTAAGCAATGATTATCGGAATCGATCATGGATATTACGCCATTAAAACAAAGCAGGTGTGTTTCTCCACAGGGATCATCCGGTATGAGTATGAACCCTATACCATGCAGAATGTACTCCAGTACAGGGGAGAATATTATGTGTGTGGGACTGGGAGACAGACATTAGTAAAGGACAAGACCGCCAACGACAATTATTATCTGTTGACGCTGGCAGCACTGGCACAGGAGATCCGAAAGCGAAAGGGGGAAAGGACAGCGAAGGTTGTTCTTGCAGCCGGACTTCCCCTTACCGGGTTTGGAAGGGAAAAACAGAAATTCAAGGAGTATCTGTTTCGGAAGGAACAGCCAATCCGTTTTTTCTACGAAGGGGAACGCTATGAGATCCAGATTGAGGATGTGAAACTGTTCCCCCAGGGATATTCAGCCCTGGCTCTTTATCCAGAGTATTTAAAAGATGAGCCTTCTGTGCTTCTTGTGGATATCGGAGGTTGGACGGTGGACTTGATGCGGCTTGATAATGCTGTTCCTAACGCAGCTACCTGTAGAAGCCTGGAACTGGGGGTCATCCGCTGTATGGATGAGATCAGGGAACAGGTAAGGAGAAATACAGGGCTGTCGGTAACGGAGACGCAGATCGAGCGTGTCTTACATGGAAAACCCAGCAGCATGCCTGCGGAAGTGGTGTCTTTGATTGAGAGGCAGGGCAGGCTTTATATTGAAAAAATCCTGTCTGCGATCACCGAGGCAGGCTTTGACCTGCGGGCAGTTCCTTCCGTTTTCATGGGAGGCGGTGCTGCTATTTTTAAACATCGTGTAAGCGAGCAGGACCGCCTGTGCCGTCCGATTTACCTGACGGATATCCATGCCAACGCTGCCGGATATGAACGGATTGTGGGGCAGATGAGGACGCTGTGAGCCGCCCGGTCTTTTCCTTCCGCCCAAACCTTAAGAACCCGGAACATGAAAAAGCGTGGCAGCTTTTGATGGAAATTCCGGCAGGGCAGAGGAATCAGTATCTGGTGGATGTGATTCTGGAACAAGAAGAGAGAGAAACATTAAAAAGACTCATTCAGGAGGCTGTTCGGGAAGAGTTAAAATGTGGCGATGTGGAACGGACGCCAGCACAGGAAAAGGAAGAAATTCCCGGTCAGATGCTGGATTTTTTATTTCAGATGGAGCAGGAGTAAAGGGGGTGAGGCCTATGGGCAAGGAAAGCATGGCATTGTTGGATATGCTTTGGTTTTGCATACATTTGACATGGTTTCTTTAGTGGGTATTGTGAATAGCTTTCTTTCAAATTTGGGAGTATGTTGTGTATAACAAAACGAAAGGGGAAAGCGCTTATGGCAGAGATGAAGAACATATGCGGAAAGATCCCGGTGGAATTACATGAGAAGGTACGAGCCGAGATCGAAGAAAAGGAAACAAGTACACAGATCTTTATCCGGCAGGTGATCGAAGAACACTTTAACAGGCTGGAAGGCAAAGGAGAAGAAAGCATGGAAAAAAGAACATTAGCAGTACAGGTCACAGAGGAATTATTCCAGAGAGTCAAATGGGCAGTCACAAAGGAAGGCATCAAACAGAAAGATTTTATCATCCGCATCATCGAAAAAGCGGTGGAAGAGGTAGAAGCCAAATGGCAGGAACTGGAACAGCCGGAAGAAATAGATAATCTGGAAGAAACCGAAGAGATCGCATAATGCCAAACACATAGAACTATAAAACCAGCAGGCGGTGTGGGAGAAAAACCATGCCGCCTGCTTTTTTTCAGCAAAGGAGGTTGATAGCCGCAACCATTCGATTTTTTGATTTATTCAGCGGAATCGGGGGATTCCGGGAAGGGTTAAGACGTGCAGGCGGTTTTACCTGTGTGGGACACTGCGAGGTGGATGCTTATGCGGATAAGAACTACCGATTGCTGTTCGACACAGAAGGGGAGTGGTTTTGCAATGACGCAAGAACAATCGAAACTGAACGAATGCCGGACTTTGATCTTTTGTGTGCAGGATTTCCTTGCCAGGCATTCTCTATCGCCGGAAAGCGGGAAGGATTTGCAGATGCCAGAGGAACTCTGTTCTTCGAGATTGCCAGACTGGTTGCAGACAAGCGACCTGCGTATTTCATCCTTGAAAATGTTCCCGGACTGCTTTCGCATGACAAAGGCAGGACGTTTCACACCATCCTCAGTACGTTATCTGAGCTGGGGTACGGTGTGGAATGGAAAGTGCTTAACAGCAAGGATTTTGGAGTCCCCCAATCCAGAAAACGGGTGTATCTTGTCGGATATCTTGATCGAAGATGTGCCGGAAAAATATTACCTTTCCCAGCAGCAAATGGAACGTCTCTTATACAAATCCGAACAGGCAGCCAGGGGAAAAGAGTGTACAGCCCGGAAGGATTAAGCTGTACTTTGACATCGCTGGCAGGCGGTATGGGTGGAAAAACTGGATTGTATGAGATGGGTATTCCCATCAAGGAGAATACCAAGCAGGGATATAAGATGGCGTATCCGGGAGACAGCATTGACTTAGGATATGCAGGCATGAATACCAGAAGAGGGCGTGTGGGGCATCAGATCGCCCATACCCTTACTACAGGAATCCAGCAGGGAACGCTTCATTTTGTGGATCTGTCTGTGCCACCTCTTGTCACAGAGCAGTGCAGGTGTCTGAATACCAGACAGTCCGGCATCCATAATCATAAAGGGGAATGCTCTGGTGTCTTAAAAGAGGAAGGTGCCAGGGCAGTTCTGACTCCGGGAAGAGAAGAAACCCGGCAGAATGGCCGGAGGATGAAGGAGCCGGAAGAGCCGATGTTCACTATTACTGCCACAGACCGGCATGGAGTTGCCTATCGGGGCAGAATCCGGAGGCTGGTGCCAAGGGAGTGTCTGCGGCTGCAGGGTTTTTATGATTGGCAGATTGACCGCATAGAACAGGAGACTTCGGACAGCCAGCTGTATAAACAGGCCGGAAATGGAGTGACCGTCAACGTGATCGAAGCCATCGGAACGCTTCTTCGGCAGGCAGATGCAGAAATCCGGGCAGAGGATGAAAAGACAAAGAGGTAAGGCAGTATGGCAATTGGAATTCAGGATCAATATTTCGGTACAGAGATTGAGATGACAGGGATCACCAGGCAGAGGGCTGCGGAGAAAGTAGCAGAACTGTTTGGAACAAGGGCAGTTTGCGACGGTGGATATTATGGGGTCTGGTCTGTGACAGATCAGGAAGGAAAGAAATGGAAGTTCATGTATGATGGAAGCATTTATACGGAACGCAGGGAGCGTGGACGCATGGTTCGTGCTGGAAGTGAATACAGCACCGAAATGGTCAGTCCGAAATTGTCCTATGGAGAAATGGGAAAGCTGCAGGAAGTGGTGCGGTGTCTCAGGCATCATGGGGCGAAGGTAAATGCATCTTGCGGGCAGCATGTGCATGTGGACGCTTCTAACCATACTCCAAGAAGCCTCAAAAATGCTATGACCATTATGTATTCCAAAGAGGATATCCTGTTCAAGGCATTGAAGGTACAGACATCAAGAGAACAGGAGTATTGCCAGAAGGTACGCCCTATTGTGCTGGAGAAGATCCGCCGGATGCCAAACAACACCATTTCCATGGAAAAGTTGAAACGGGTATGGTATGAGGGCAGGGACGGAAGCAATAGTCATTATGACAGCACCCGGTACTATGCGTTGAACCTTCATGCAGTATTTTCCAAAGGAACTTTGGAGTGGAGATGTTTTGAGAGTACCCTCCATGCAGGAAAAGTGCGGGCAAATATCACTTTGGCTCTTGCCATCTCTGCCCAGGCCATCAATCAGAAATGTACCCAGATGCGGAAAACGGAGATTACAGAGAATCCGGCATTTACCTTCCGTACTTTTTTATTGCGGCTGGGACTCATTGGACCGGAATATAAGAATGTCCGGGAACATCTGCTTGCCAATCTGGAGGGTGACAGAGCATGGAGATATGACCGCAGTACCTATGAATGTTTGAATCGAAATCATCGGGCAGAGGATGCCCGTTAGGAGGTAAGAGATGAAAGAAACCTATTATTTTGCCTATGGCAGCAACATGAACTTAGACCAGATGGCGTACCGCTGTCCGGCAGCTTCCGTAGTGGAGAATGTCAAGCTGGAGGGATACCGCCTGACCTTTTGTGGCAGGGGAAAAGGATGCGGTGTTGCCACTATTTTGCCGGAAGAGGGCAGCCAGGTGGAAGGGGTGCTTTGGAAGATCACACCGGAGTGTGAAAAAAGCCTGGACTTTTATGAAGGGTATCCCCACCTGTATGGGAAGGAGCCTGTTTTTGTTCAGGGAAAGGATGGTGTGAAACGGGAAGTCATGGCATATACCATGAATGCACCCTATAAGGATCAGCCTGCCATCCCCTCGGATCTTTATTTTATGGGGATCGTGGAAGGCTGCCATCAGAATGGGATTTCCAGCCGATCTGTGACCGATGCGCTAAAGCGTACCAGACAGGAAGTGGGAAAGCAAAAAGCCAGTCACAAGAAAACAGAAGTCAGTAGATAACAAAGCCACAGGGGAAAGCCTCTGCGGTATTTTTAACGAAAAAAGGAGAATGCAATGAAGAGCAGAAATATCAAAACAAGACTTGCAGCTTTTGGGCTCGCACTGCTTATGGGGCTTAGTCCGCTTGGGAACTTAGCGGATGTCCATGCGGCAGAAACAAAAAATCCGTCAGAGCCAGTGACGGAGAGCGCAGAAATATCTGAAACGGAACAGACAGAGGAAGTTTCAGAAGCTGCGAAACATTTGGTAACAGCAGAAGATATCACGAAAGATATTTCCGACAAGGATTTTATGGTAGAGACTTGTATGGAAGGCATCCATTACAATCCGGAAAAAGAGGATGTTACGTTAGAGCGTATTGAAGCGGAAGATGGAGGGAGCTACCATCCTGACCAGGAAGGAACTTATATCGCAACCTACTGGGTTGTGCCAAAGGATGCGCGTGACAGCTATTCTGTGAGCAGAAAGATCATCCTGACGGATACGGAAGGGCAGGCTCATACAGAAGAAAATGGCGGTCAGAAACAGAAGGAGGATACGAATTCTGAAGAAGATTCGGAGACGCCTGTGCAGGAAATCCCGGATGTGGAAGTGACGGTATCCGGGGAAGATGCGGATGCACAGGCAGCAAGGGAACTGGAAGAAAAGATTGAGGATGGGGAAGTGATGATGCTTTCCGGTGCGGAAAATACTTTCCGAGCAAGGGAAACCGTACATCTGGAAAAAGGAGAGACCATCTACTATCCAAGTTATATTGGAAATTACTTAACCTGCTGGTTTACGGTCAATGGAAAGATCGCTTACTGTCTGGAATCCCATCGTTTCTCACCGCCGAGTGGTGACTATGTGGCACAGGTACTGGACAGCAATAAGAACTTGCAGAAGGTGCTGTATTATGGTTATGGCGGTGCCGGGGATATTACAGGTAGTTATCTGTCCGGGAAAAGTGCAGAAGAGAAATATGTATATACCCACATCGCAGCCAGCTATGCCTATGCAGGTGAGGCAGGATTTACAGGATGTAAGTATGAAGACCTGGTAAACGTAGGCGTGATCGCCTATATTGACCACCTGTTTGCTATGGAAGAGCCGTCGAAGGGAGAAATTTCTCTTTCCAAGACTTCTGTAAAAGCAGTCCGAAATGGAAATGTACAGAAAACACCGGATATCACATTGTCCGGGGATCACCGAAACTACATTTCAGTCCATGTACCAAAAGACATCACCATTTATAACAAGACAAAGGGAACTTCCGCAGAGAATGGTGCGCTGAAGATCTATGGCGGGGATACCTTTTATTTGACTGCCCCAATGCTTCATACTGGAAAATATTCCTCCGGGGAGCTGCATGGTTCTGTAGGGGAAACCTGGAGAACACTGATATTATCCACAGGAAACAGCAATCAGGACATTGGAGTCTTTGAATCGGAGAAAGCCAATCCAGTAAGTTTTACGGTAGACTGGCTGGAGATGACAAGGATCGAGCTTTTCAAACAGGATGCGGATACCAAGAATCCTTTAGACGGTGCAGTGTATGGCATTTATACAGACAGCAAGTGTGAGCATCTTTTGATGGAAATGCCAGTCACTGGGGAAGAGGGAAAAGCAGTCAGTGATTATTTTGAGGTAGCCATCAAAACAGTATATGTGAAAGAGATTAAGGCTCCGGACAAGTATGCACAGAGTGATGTGATCCATAAGGTGGATGTGGAAGCCGGAAAGACGGTCACCATCTCAGCAACTGATGAGAGGGTACGAGGCGCTGTCCATATCCAAAAGTTCGATAAGGAGACACAGGCCTTTCTTCCCCAGGGGGATAGTTCCCTTGCCGGGGCTGTGTATGGTCTGTATGCCAGAGAGGATATCGTCCACCCGGATGGAAAGACGGGGGTTCTGTTCAAAAAAGACAGCCTCATCGCACAGGGCGTGATCAAGGAGGATGGTACCTTAGATTTTTCCGAATTGTATCTGGGAAAAATGTATGTGAAAGAGATCACTCCGCCGGAAGGCTATACGGTAGATCCAATAGAGTATGAGGTGGACCTTGCTTACGAAGGACAGGAAGTGGCAGAGGTAACCAGGGACCTGACGGTACAGGAACAGGTGAAAAAGCAGGCGTTCCAGCTGATCAAGATCAGCGAAGATGGAGACCAGACAGAAACAGACCTTGTGGAAGGGGCAGGATTTAAAGTGTATTTAGTCAGCAACCTGTCCAAAGTAAAGAGTGGGGAACTACAGCCATCCAATGGCGAGCAGCTTACTGCGGAAGATTTCCGAGGTTATGATTTCAGTAAGGAAGAGGTGGCAGTGACCTATGTGGATGGCAAGGCTGTCCCGGTATCGGAGCTTATTACAGATAAAAAAGGATATGCCCTCAGTCCGGAGCTTCCGTATGGTCTTTATGTGGTAGAGGAAAGCACTGTACCGGAGAACTTGAAAGCCATCGATCCGTTTTTGGTGAAGGTTGATGAGGACAGCAGAGAACCGATGGTATGGAGGATCTTCGATGACCGTCCATTTGAGTTTTTGTTAAAGATCGTGAAAAAGGATGCACAGACAGGCAATCCGGTTTTAAAAGCAGGCGCTTCCTATAAAATCTTTGACATGGAAAAAGAGGAATATGTAGAGCAGACGGTATTCTATCCGAAGAAAGAGACCATCAGCGTTTTTAAGACCAATGAGGAAGGCTATCTGGTAACACCGGAAGAATTGAAATGTTCTACTTACCGGATTGAAGAAGTAAAAGCACCGGAAGGGTTTGTAAGACAGGGATATGAGAGTTCCTTGTATGAAGGGGAAACAATAATTTCTCCATTGGAAGTGACCGGAAAAGGCAGTTACAAAGAGAACCCAAAAGAGGGAATTGTGATCACGGTTTCTTCCGATACCGCCCATCAGATCGATCCCGATACCGGGGCAGTCATCGTGGAAGCCTGGCAGCCAAACGATGAGCAGGTGGGCAGCCTGACACTGACCAAAACCGGAGAACAGCCAGTGGAAGTGAAGGGGGATTCCCTGCTTGCAAAGGCAAAGAGACTGGCAGGAAAGATCAAAGATGCAGTGACCGGAGAGGATACCGATACCGGAGTGTTCCATGATTTTGTCTATGAAGAATCCGGTGTGGAAGGGGCAACCTTTGAACTGTATGCCAAGGACACCATTTATTCCCCGGACGGAGCAAAGGATGAGCAGGGCAATCCGGTCATCCGTTATGAAAAAGACGATCTGGTGGCAACTTTGGTCACAGATAAGGAAGGAAAAGCAGTGGTGAACAATCTTCCATTGGGCTCTTATTATCTGAAAGAAACCATAGCAGGCGACCATTTCGTATTGAACCCGGAACAGAAAGAATTTACCCTGACCGCAGAGGATGATACTCAGGCAGTGGTTTATGAAGGGGTTGCTTATAAAAATGAGCGACAGAAGATTTCCATTTCTGTAGAAAAGAAGGATGCAGTCACAGAAGAGAAGCTGGAAGGCGTGATCTTTGGATTGTATGCAAAAGAAGATATCCTCTCCCAGCAGGGTGAGGTTCTTGTAGAAAAGGACACGCTGCTGGAGAAGAAAGCAACGGATGAGAAGGGACAGCTTACCTTTGACAGCGACCTCTATCATGGAAAATATTATGTGAAAGAGGAAGTGAGAAAGCCGGGGTATCTTCCAAATGAGGAAATCTGGGAGATCGATGCCTCTTACACAGACCAGAACCTTGCAGAAATCAAGCTGACAAAAGAAGTGGAAAATCAGCCAACGAAAAGCCAGTTTACAAAAACCGATGCCACAACCGGGGAAGAACTGGAAGGGGTGAAGCTTCAGATCATCGACCAGGATGGCAACATTGTAGAGGAGTGGATCAGCACAAAAGAACCGCACGTAGTCTATGGACTGCCAGAGGGAACATATACGCTCCATGAAGAACTGCCGCCTTATGCAGAAGGGTATGTGTCTGCGGAAGATATTGAGTTTGAAGTAAAGGAAGATGGCAGTGTGACCAAGGTGGAAATGAAGGATACCTATTCCAAAGTGGAAATCTCCAAAACAGACCTCACCACCGGAAAGGAACTGGAAGGAGCCAAGCTTCAGATCTTAAATAAGGATGGTGAAGTTTTGGAAGAGTGGGTAACAGATGGCAAACCGCATCTGGTAGAGAAACTTCCGGTAGGGGAAGAATTGATCCTGCGTGAGATCACAGCGCCGGAAGGCTATGAGATCGCAGAAGATGTGAAGTTTACACTGGAAGATACCATGGAAGTCCAGAAGGTGGAAATGAAGGATGCAAGGACACTGGAAACTCCGGGTGTACCGCAGACAGGAGATGACCACTGGAAACCAATCCTTCTGTTTGCACTTTTAGGTGTATCAGCAGCCGGACTCATGGCAACCATGCTCTATAAGAAGAGACATAAAAAAGCAGATGAAGCGAAAAAAGAAGAATAAGCTGTGGATGCTGCAGGCAGTCTTGTGTGCTGTCTGTATCCTCAGTGCGGCACTAATTTATCATGATTATGTGGCGATTCCCCGGCAGAACCGAGAACTGGTGGAAGAGTTAAAAACCTGCTTCCCGGAGGACATCCCTCGGGGCGGGGGCTCTCCAGGAGAGAAAGAGGAACAGGCTGGAAGAGAACCGGAAGTGTCTGCCGTTGACCTTCAATCCCTCCAGCGCCGGTATCCGGGTGTTCGTGGCTGGCTTACGATCCCAGAGGTTGGGATCGATTATCCGGTCATGCAGAGCAGCCGGGAAGAGCCGGAGTATTATCTGCGGAGGGATTACCGGGGAAACTACGACATCAATGGGAGTTTGTTCCTCCAGGCAGACTGTATTTTGGGAGAATCAAAGAATCTGACCATTTACGGTCACAACATGAACAGCGGGGCGATGTTCGGGAATCTGGACCGGTACGCCGCCTATGATTACTGGAAAGCACATCCAAGGGTGTTCTTTCAGACGCCGGAAGGCATGGAAGAGTACCAGATAGCGGCAGTATTGAAAGCTGATGTGTCCATGTTCGACTTCCAGCAGGCATCTTTTCACATTCCGAAGGAATTGGAGGCTTATGTAGCGCAGGCGAAAGCGCTGTCGCTGTTTGAAACAGGGGTAGCTGGTGCAGGTTGTGAGACAACCCTGACGCTGGTAACCTGTTCTTATGAGTGGAAGGAGGCCCGGAACATCCTTGTGGCAGTAAAAGCAGAACCTGAAAGGTGAAAAGTGTTCAAAGATGGGTACTTTCTTCAGCTCTCTGGATGTATCATGGGGTACTCTGGATCACTCTCCTGCCGGAAGTGTTCAAAAGTACCCGAAAAGTGCAGAATGTGAGACAAGGTGCAACGGGAAGTGGCGATGCGGAACGAAAAGTGTTCGAAGTTAAGGGATGTGCAACAGGTCGTGGCATCTTGTAATATTGGGAAGTGTTCAAAGGCAGGTGCTTTTCCAGCTCTTTGGTGGCTTTCCCGAACCGTATATTCCGGGGAGTGTTTGAAAGTACCCGAAAAGTGCGGAATGTGAGACGCAACTGCAAGCAAAAGACAGAACGATAACCTAAAAGTGTTCAAGGTTGCGGGATGTGCAACGGAACGTGGACAGGTGTAGTGTCGGAATGTGTTCAAAGATGGGAACTTTTGCAGCTATCTGGATGTAGCGTCCAGTTATCTGAAATATATTTTCAAGAAGTATTTAAAAATAGAAAAGCTCTGTTCATTTGTCTGAAAAAGCGTTACAATCATTTCAGAAAGACAGGGAGGTGTTCCATGAATCAGAAAGAAAAAACAGAGTGTATGGGTTTCGATGGAATGCAGAAAATGAACGGTGCTATTAATGCCGATCTCATGACTGTGGAAGAGATTCATCAGAAGCTGGAAGCAGGATATAAGGATATGGAAAGAGGAAGAGTGCGGGAAGCATCGGAGGCTTTTACAGAATTTCGACAGAGATATGAAGTCAGATAAAGGTGAAAGGGGGAAGAGCATGCAGGTTGTCATCGAGATACCCAAAGAAGTATTGTACGATACAAAGCAAACAATAGAACAAGCAACAGACTTTGCAAAAAGAGCAACTGCATTGGGATTTTATAAAGAGTATGGAGTATCTGTGGAATTGTGTTCTCGGATTGTTGGTATCACAGAGGAAGAATTTCTGTCAGAAGTGAAACATTAATCTGTATGATAGCCAAAGCCGATATGTGAAATACAGAAGCATTTGTTCTTGACAAGTGTGTCAGAAGCGATTACACTATGCCTAGTGATCGCACTACGGAAACTTGCGAAGCCCGTAGTCCGGGGAGACTCCTACGGGGGTCTTTTCGTTATTAAGGGATAGATGAGAGAGGACTTTTTGTGGCATGGAAACTCGTTGGAAAGTCTAAAAAATAGTTGAAGATACACATGAGGCGAATTATAATGAATCTTATCAAATATGAGTAGGTGATACGAATGAATCAAGAAGCACAGGAATATTATAATATTGCCAGTTGGACAAAGGATAAAGTAAATTACAATCGGATATCAAAATTTAATACGAATAAGCACAGACAGGTTTTACATGGACAAATATGGTTTTGTGATTTAGGCTATAACGTAGGAACGGAAAAGAATAAAATGCGTCCGGTATTGGTGATGTCTAATAATAAAATCAATAATTCCGAAAAAGTGGTAGTGGTATGTATTACCGATGCAAAAGGAAAGGTAAATGCACGATGTCTACCAATTCAGGATTCATGGTTTTTGTTATATTCTGATACAGAAGATGAAGAAAAACAAGTCATTCCGGGAAGAACGATACCAGCGTCTATGCATACTTATGAATTTTTGGATAAAGACAGTATGATTCAATGTGAAGAGATACGTGCAGTTAGTAAGTCAAGGCTGGATGCGAACCGAGGATGTATTGGGACTTTAACACCGGAAGATTTTAATCTTGTAAAAGGAAAATTCAAAAGAGCATACAACCTGTAAAAATGTGACTGCTAAAAATTTGTTGACAAAGAGAAGGCAGTTGCATATAATAAAGAGGAACAGAGATACTATGATTAAGTCCCACACTTGAGCAATCAAGATACAGTGGGTGCTTTATAAATGTTTAAACGAAGCCGTAGGACCGCAAGGTATAGCTTCTGGAGGCTCCCCAGTTTTATCTGGGGAGTTTTTCTTTGGAAAAATTTGTGATAACAGAAAAATAGAGACAAAACATCAGGCAGGATATGTTCCCGTAAAAAGGAAGGTATCCTGCTTTTTTTGCATGAAAGAGAGAAAATTTTATACAGCAGAAGCAGTAACTGAAGGGCATCCAGACAAAGTGTGCGACCAGATCGCAGATGCAATCCTGGATGTGTGTCTGAAAAATGATGCGAATTCTAAGGTGGCTTGTGAGGTGCTTGCCACGAAGGGAACTGTCATTGTGGCAGGAGAGATCACCAGCGCCTATGAACCGGATGTGTTTGGTGTAATCAAAAAAGTATTGTCTGAGGTGGGATATTCCAGCGAAGGAGTTGCCATGAATACGTTTGTCCATCAGCAGAGTCCGGACATTACCAATGCGGTCAGGGAATCCAAAGAAAAAAGGGAAGGGGTGTCTGACAATCAAATGGATTGGTTTCAAGGTGCCGGGGATCAGGGCGTCATGATCGGATATGCCTGTGATGAGACGCCGCAGCTTATGCCTATGCCTGTGGTGCTTGCAAATAGGATTGTCCGGGAACTGTCTGCCTGTAGAAGAAGCAGCTATATTGAAGGGATCTGCCCGGATGGGAAAGCACAGGTGACGGTAGAGTATGAGGATGGGAAGCCTGTCCGTCTGGATAGTGTGGTTGTATCCTGTCAGCATATGGAAGATAAGAATCTGAAGAAACTGGAAGCAGAGATCCGAAAAAAGGTGCTTCTTCCGGCACTTCGTTTTCTTCCACCGGATGAAGATACAAAGATACTTATCAATCCATCCGGACGTTTTGTCTGCGGAGGCATGGAGGCAGATACGGGACTGACTGGGAGAAAGTTGATGGTAGACAGTTATGGCAGCATGGTTCCCCATGGCGGTGGGGCATTTTCCGGAAAGGATTGTTCAAAAGTGGACCGTTCTGGGGCATATATGGCAAGGTATATTGCAAAAAATATGGTCGCAGCCGGACTTGCCAGCAGATGTCAGGTTTCCCTTGCCTACGCCATAGGTGTTGCCCAGCCTGTTATGGTTCAGGTAGATACGTTTGGCACAGGAAAAGTGTGTGCGGATGACTGTCTGGAAATGGCGATCCCTTTGGTGTTTGGACTGACACCAAAGCAGATCGTAGATACGCTGCGCCTTACCCGTCCTATTTTCCGACAGACAGCAGCCTTTGGACATTTTGGAAGAAAGGAACTGCCATGGGAGCGCACCGATAAGGTAGAACAGCTCCGTAATACGGTGATCTGATGGCTTGGGTTACGGAAGAAGAGTATCAGGCAGCCAAGCAGGTGCGGGCATATGAGTATTTGCAGACATACCAACCGGGAAGGCTGAAAAAGACAAGGACAAGAAACGAATGGCAGCTTCAGGACCATGACAGTTTTAAGATCAATGAGATCACCAGTAAATGGCATTGGAAATCCAGGGATATCGGTGGAATGTCTGCCCTCCGGTTTTTGATGCAGGTAGATGGCATGGGATATACGGAAGCCGTAAAGATCTTGTGTGAGCAGACGCCTGTGTATGTTCCCAGAGCAGAACCAGCGCCTAAAAAGAAGCCCTTTGCCCTGCCCCTGCCCAATGATAATTTTTACCGGGTGCGGAGATATTTGAACCAAAGGGGAATCCGGGATGAGGTACTGGATTACTGTGTGCAGCTCGGAATCCTGTATGAGAGTGCCCCCTATCATAACGCTGTTTTTGTTGGCATGGATGAACAGGGACATGCAAGGTATGCGTTCCTGCGGGGAATCTATGACAATCGGGGAAAGAGTTTCCGGATGGAACAGGAAGGCAGTGAAAAACAATACAGCTTTTGTGTTCCGCCCCTTGGGAAAAGCTGCCGGGTGGCAGTATATGAAGCCTGTATTGATGCCCTGGCTCATATGACACTGGAAGGGAATGCGGATAAATACCGATTGTCTTTGGGCGGTGTCACTGCACCGAAGGAAGGAACCGGGCAGAACGTCAGAAAGATGAAAATACCAGATGCATTGGAACATTTTTTGAAACAGCATCCGGAGGTGACGGAGATAGAGATCTGCACCGATCATGATTTTGCCGGACGATGGGCGTGTGAACAGCTAAAAGAGCGTTATGAAAAAGAATATGCTGTTTTCTGCAATCTGCCCCCAATAGAGGGTGCTGATTATGGCGACCTGGCAAAGCAGGCGTGGGAAAAACAGCAGAAACATCGAAGAGAACGTGGGAGGTGAAGCGAATGGAAGATACCATAAAAATAGAATTGTTGACACCACTGACAGGGAATTTCACGTCCAGAGAATTGGAAAGGCAGTGGGAAGAGGGGGAATACGAGTACGATGTTTATGAGGGACTGCCATTGGAAGGAACAGACTTGTCACAGTATGAATCGGAGATCAAAGAAGCAATCGAAAAATATAATGCCATTGGAAATGAGGAAGGAAAGCCCTGCAATTTAATGGATTATTTTGATGGCAGTGCAGCCATCAAAGAGAAAGTGATCAGTGCAATCCCTTCAGTGAAACAAAAAGAGGGTGTTTTGTATGGATGTACTACTTTGGAATTGACTACATTTTTAGAACAGCCGGAAACAGAAGAACTGTATGAATATGTTACCGGGCAGTATAGTGACGGATGGGGAGAAGGGTTTGAACAGCAGGAAATCCAAGTCGGAGATGGAGAAATCTATGTTCATTTTTGGCAGAGCGGTGACTATGAAATTCAGATCAGTGATCCCGATTATCAACAGAAGGAAACGGAAATGAGACGTCCGAAGATGCAGCTTGTGGGACAGGATGGAAATGTGTTTTCTATTCTGGCAAGGGCAAATAAACTGCTTCAGGCAAATGGGCAGAGACAAGAGGCAAAAGAAATGATTGCACGTGTCCAAAAATCAGAGAACTATTATCAGGCTCTTTATATCATCAGTGAATATGTAGAGACGGAATTGAGTGAAGATTTTCAGAAAGCCACCAAGCCGCCAAAGAAACGTGGGAAGGAAGAATGCCGATGAAGTTCGCTTTTGCCATATCATAAAAGATATGGGAAGAAAAAATAGCAGAAACCGATAAAAAAGATAAGAAACAGCCAAAGCGCTGATAAGAAAGGATGATGCCTATGGAGAATACCCTGCAGTTAGGGAACTTATTGAAAGAAGGAACATACCCAGAGGAATATACCGGAGGGGAGAAGTGGACAATCCTGCATGGAGATACGCTGAAACTGGTGAAGGCATTTCAGCCGGGAATTTTTGATGCAGTGATCACCGATCCGCCGTATGCGTCCGGGGGAACGAAGCAGAATGAAAGAAACCGTACTACCAATCAGAAATACAGCAGTATGAAGGCTGAAAATGCCTTGCCGGATTTTGATGGGGATAACAAGGATCAGCGTTCCTGGACACACTGGATGGCAGAGTGGCTTTACGATGTGCGGAAAGCCTGCAAGATCGGAGCTCCTATCTGTCTTTTTATTGACTGGAGACAATACCCGTCCATTACCGATGCCCTTCAGTGGGCAGGTTGGATCTGGAGAGGTACAGCGGTGTGGGATAAAGGAAACTCTCGTCCGCAGAAGGGACGTTTCCGCCAGCAGGCTGAATATATTGTGTGGGGCAGTAACGGACCGATGCCTATCAGCCGTCCGGTGTCCTGTCTTCCCGGTGTGTTCCGCTATGGAAATCCCCAGAACCGTATCCATGTGACAGAGAAGCCTTTGCAGCTTATGAAAGATGTGATCCAGATTTGCGAGCCAGGTGGAAGGATCTTAGACCCCTTTGCCGGAGCTGGGACAACCATCCTTGCAGCCGTAGAGGAAGGATATGAGGCAGTGGGCATCGAGGTAACGGATGCTTATTATAAGCTGGGAAGTGACCGGGTGAAGTTTGCACTGGAAGCAAAGGAAAAAGAAGAAGGCGAGAAATAGCAAGGGCATCCACATGGATGTCCAAATTTATTTCAGAAGAAGAAAGGTGCATCCACATGGATGCAGGAAAGGAGTGAGGCGATGGAACAGGCGATGGCGTATGTGTGCTGTCCGGCAGAAGAAAGCAGGGTAAAAGTGCAGAGATACTGCCGGAAGATTTATGAACTGGGGTATGTACCGATTTGTCCGAGGTTTGGGTTTCTGCCATTTTTGGATGAAGGGGAAGCGGAGGATCAGCAGGCATATAACCGGATGTCCCACTTGATCTTAAAACGGTGCCGGATGGTGGTGGTCTGTGGAAAAGAAGTGACCGGAACGATGAATACAGATATCAGCACTGCTGACCGACTGCATATCATCTGCACCACACTGGATGGTTTGATCAAGATCAAAGAAAATGAATCGTAATCGATTTTATAAGGAAGAGTCGATTGGAATCGATGGAACTGGTTTTGCAAGCATAGCGTTTGGATATCCAAACGCACTTTGGGGAGAACCCCAATCCCCCGGCAGTCGAGAAAGGAGAGAAGTGAAATGTTTTTTGCAGGAATGGCTCTTGGGGCAATGGCAGGTGCAGCCTTTGGCATTGGACTGATGTGCTGTGTGGTTGCCGGAAAGAGAGAAGATCAGCAGATGGAGCAGATGCGGATACGCAGACAGAAACAGGGAGAACCAAAACAGATCCAGTTCCGAGATATGGAAGGGACAAAGCGGTTCATCCTTTTGGATGGGGAAAGTCTTTGCATGATGGCAGAGGACGGAACGAAAGAGATTGGGCTTTGCCGCTTTGTGGATGAAAAGCAGGTAGATGTGAATGGGCAGGTCTGGGAGATCGGGGAATTCCTCTGGCAGATGGAACGCAGGGGAATTCAGGTGTATCCCTTAGAGACAGCAGAAAAGAAGAAAAGGTAGGTGGTTGAATGAGAAAACGAAACCATGTAGTTCCTGTCCGTCTGAATGCGAAAGAACTTCGCCATCTGGATGGGCAGGTAGCAAAGAGTGGACTAAGCAGGGAGGAATTTTTACGTTCTCTGATCTTAGGTGCACAACTGCAGACAAAGCCCTGTGAGCATCACGCAGAACTTCTTCGAAAAATCGCGGGGCTTTGCAACAATGCGAACCAGCTGGCTCATGTCGCCAATGGAACAGGGAGGGCAGGGGAAGCCAGCATACAGGAAATGCTCCGGATTTCAAAAGAGACCTGGCGTCTGGTGAAAGAGGAATGGTAGATGGCATATACCAGCGTTCTCCCCGTCCACCGCCTGGACCGTTCCATTGAATATGTGAAAGACCGGGCAAAGACAACCAAGAGTGCCGGATCCCTGGAAGAAGCCATTGATTATGCATTAAACCGGGAAAAGACGGAACAGACCATTTTTGAAGATGCCATTGGGTGTACCTGTGAGAATGCCTATGTGGACATGGTAAAGACAAAAGAGCGTTTCCATAAAAAAGAAGGGGTACAGGGATACCATTTGGTACAGAGTTTTGCGGAAGGGGAAGTATCTCCGGAACTGGCACATCTTATTGGACAGGAACTGGCAGAGCAGCTTTTGAAAGGGCAGTATGAGGTCGTGATCACTACTCACTTGAATACGAAGCATTACCATAATCATCTGGTGTGGAATTCAGTGAGTATGGTAGATGGGAGAAAATACCACAGCAATGCCAAAAGTTATTTTACCGAGGTACGTCAGATTTCCGACCAATTATGCAGAAAATATGGTCTTTCGGTGATCCAGACGAATCAGGGAAAAGCCATGCATTATGCCCAGTGGAAAGCAGAAGCAGAAGGGAAGCCTACCTGGAGGACTGCCATCCGCATGGATATCCGGGATGCCATTGGCGTGAGCTTTTCCTGGAGTCAGTTTATAAAAGAAATGGAGAAGCGGGGCTATACCTGGAAGCTGAACCGGAAGTATCCGGCATTAAAGACGCCGGATATGGAGAGGTATGTCCGTCTGCGTTCCTTGGGAAAGGGCTATGGGGAGGCAGAGATCTGGGAGAAGATCCTGCGTCCAAAGATCCAGCAGGTGTATGGAAACACACAGGTGCAGTTTCCAAAGAGGAAACTTACCGGACTTCAAAAGCTGTATTTTTCTTATCTGTATCGGATGGGAGTGCTTCAGCAGAAGCCGAAACGGATTTCTTATGCGGTCCGTGCCGATATCCGAAAACTGGATCTGCGCATCCGGCAGATGGAGTTTTTGCAAAAAGAAGGGATCAACACCAGGGAAGAGCTGGTAGCATACCGGAAACCTTTGGAGGAACAGGTACTTTCCTTGATGAAGGAGAGAAGAATGCTATACCGAAAAGAACCGAGAAGTATGCGCCTTCAGGAGATCAACGGGGAATTAAAAGAACTTCGGAAGAAGATCCGTTTAAGCCAGCAGATCGAGATCCAGTCGAAAGAGATGGAAGAGAGGTTAAAACGGACAAAGGAACAGGAGAAGGTACAGGAATCGTCTGGGAAACAACGAAGGGAAGAAGAACGGAAGCGGTAAGGAGGTGAGAGCGTATGAACTATGGCGGTGATGCGGCAGATCAGATCGTCCGGTATTCCATGGAAGGCATGGAACACACGTTACGGATCAGCGGGAGCGTTGCAAAGAATCTGGCGGTGCTGATCGTTGCGGTGATGAAGGACCAGAAAAAGACCAGGGGAAAGACCAACCTGCTTCGGATGTTAAAGGAACAGCGGGCAATGAAATTTTTCACCATTCCCCATGACAGGCTGCGGGAGTTTGCCGGGGAAGCCAAATCCAGGGGACTGTTGTATGTGGTCATCCGGGATAAGAAGAATCCCCAGTTTTCCGAGATCATGGTGTTTGCCGATGATGCGGCAAAGGTGAACCGGGTGCTGGACAAGATGAATCTGGACTTTGTAAAATCCGAAGCCGGTGAAGCGGTTGTGGAACAAGCGCCAGTCCGGGAAGGAGAGCGTGTGATCGATGCAGAGTTTACCGAGAAAACCGAAGCAAAAGAAGAACTTCCGGTAAAGACCGAAAAGGTGGTGCTGCCGGAAGGGACCATTGAGTTTGAACTGGATGAAGAAGAGCATTTGTTTGATGTAGGGGAAGTTTCTCCTTCGAGGGAAAATTTTACCCAGGCGGAGAAGGCAGAGAATCTGTCCGAACCTTCCTCGCACAACAGCGCTTCTTTTTCCGGGCAGGAAACTAGCTGGAAAGGGGACAAGCCCTCTGTCCGGCAGGAACTAAAGAAGATTGAAGCCGAGCAGAAACAGCGCAGGCAGACACAGAAGAGTCGGAGAAAACCGAGAAACCAGCAGAGAAAAAAGAAAAAAGTGAAAGGCAGGTAAGGCGATATGGATTTAACGAGTATGATCCCCAATGGAGCAGGGGAAGAACAGGCGGTAGAGCAGCGTCTGTCAAAAGAAGAGTATGCAGCCATGAAAAAACAGCAGAGGGAAGAAGTGTGGGCAGAGGTTGACGCCCAGGCGCAGGCAGTGTTCCAAAATGGAGAATCTTTAAAAGGATTCTTGGATTTTATGGCACAGTGCAACACCCAGAAAACGCCCAATCTTCTGCTGATTTACGGACAGAATCCACAGGCAACCGTGGTAAAGTCTTATGATTACTGGAATGCAGAGAACCGTTCCCCAAAATCCGGGGTGCATGGATACACCTATATGGTCAGTACGGAATATGAAAAAGACGGAGAGATGCGGACAGGCTATACCATCAGTAAGGGCTTTGACATCAGCCAGATGAGTGGGAAACCGTTGGAGGAACGTCCGCAGCGTTCCATGGAAGAACTGATTCATGCAGTTTTAAAGGATCAGCCAGTGCGGATGCAGATCGCAGACAATCTGCCGGAGGGCATCCAGGCACAGTATATCCCAAAACAGCGCACAGTCTATGTGCGTAATGGCATGGATGAGAATACAACGTTCCATGCAGTAAACCGGGAACTGGCGTGTGCAGCATTAGACCAGCATGATGGGAATTATGTCAGGAAGAAAGTCAATGCCCAGGCATACTGCGCCGCCTATGTGATTGGTAAGCGGTATGGAGCAGAGGTGTCCGGTTTCCAGTTTGGAAAAGTGGCAGAGATGCAGGCGAATGGGCAGAAAGATCCCCAGGAACTGCGTGGCTTTTTAAATGATGTGCGTCAGGCAGCCTATACCATCCGCAACCATATGGAACGGAACTTCGGGGAACAGGAGCAGACTTTTACGAAGGATGATTTTTCCTTTGAGGAACCGCCAAAGCAGACACCGAAGAAGGAGAAAAAAGAGAAACAGCCGGAGCGGTAAGTTCTGAAAGAAGTTCCGTCTTTGGGATAGCTATTGTGGGGGTCTTGTGGTATGTTGGGTGTAACAAAGGAGGTGCCGAAGATGGCAGATTACTATTTGAAAACAGACAACATCATGAAAAACATGTTTACGGTGGCACTCAAAGATGAGTTAGCAGCCCAGAGTCAGATGGGAAAGGTTCGCCCTGCGACAGAGGCAATGCTGCAGAAAGTCCGTTCCTATGAACTTTCCGAGAAAAGGCTTCCCATCACCATAGAGGAACAACGGGAACTTCGCAATGCCCTCAATCGGCTGCGGGACAAGTATCTGGACATGGGCAGATACAGCGATGGCATTGACAGCGTGATCTTGAAGGTCATGAAACCAAACACCAGCAGGCGCTTCTTCTGGTAGCAGAAGGGAGGGATGTCTATGAGGATGTATAATCAAAAACAAGTGGAACAATTACGAAAGCGGTATCCGAAAGGAACAAGGCTCTGCCTGGACTTTATGGATGAGGCAGGGATGCCGCCGGGATTGCAGGGAACGGTAGCATTTATCGATGATGCCGGACAGATTCACATGCATTGGGAGAATGGGCGGAGTCTTGCCATTGTTCCCGGTGTGGATTCTTTTCATAGGGTAGACGGACCAGCAAACGAAGTGCCAAAAGACGAAAAAGCGAAGAAGGAGCGAAGCCTGCAGAGGTAGCATGCAAACGTTCTGACCTTTGGGTATGGCTGCTGTTTCTGCCCGTTGTCTGGTGGGCAGGCGCGATCACTGCCTGTGCTACCGAACCGGATACGAATTTATTACAAATCTTACAAGTGCTGACCGAAAAACTGGATCAGCCATTTTCTATTACCTATACACCGTACACGCTGCGGTGTGTGTTTACATTCACAATCGCCTATGTGTTAGGCATCGGTATTTATTACTCCCAGAAGAGAAATTATCGAAGAGGGGTGGAGCATGGCTCTGCCAAGTGGGGCGATGCAGCTTCCATCTGCAAGCGTTATCGGGACAAGCGGTACACCCAAAATCTCATTTTAACCCAGAACTTCCGTATGGGGCTGGACTGTTATAAACACAAACGCAATTTAAATGTATTGGTTGTGGGTGGCTCCGGCGCGGGAAAAAGCCGGGCATACGCCGTAGTCAACATCATGCAGTGCAACTGTTCCATGGTGATCACCGATCCAAAGGGAGAGCTTCTGCGGAAAACCGGAGGGCTGCTGGAGCGGGAAGGGTATGAAGTGCGGGTGTTTGATCTCATCAACCCGGAAACATCCTTTTGTTACAATCCTTTTGCCTATGTACGGGATGATAAGGATGTGCTAAAGCTCATCAACAACCTGATCCGAAACACCACCCCGAAGGGGGCGCAGAGTTCGGATCCGTTTTGGGAGAAAAGCGAAACCGCGCTGTTGCAGGCACTGATGCTGTATCTGTTACATGAAGCGCCGCCGGAGGAACAAAACTTCTCCATGATTATGGAAATGTTAGGTTCTGCCCAGGTGAAAGAGGATGATGAGGAATACCAGTCGCCTTTGGATATCCTGTTTGAACGACTGGAGATGCGCAATCCGGAAAGTATTGCAGTCAAGCAGTATGCCATTTACAAACAGGCGGCTGGAAAAACTGCCAAGTCCATCCTGATTTCCGTAGGTGTCCGTTTGGCAGCGTTCAACTTAAAACAGATTGCCAATTTAACCTGTACCGATGAACTGGATCTTTACAGCATCGGGGAGAAAAAGGTGGCGCTGTTTTGTTGTATCCCGGATGCGGATACCAGCCTCAATTATCTGGTAGGTATGATTTACAGTAACCTGTTCCAGACCCTTTATTATGTGGCAGACCGGAAATACCATGGGAAACTGCCGATCCCGGTACACTGCATCATGGATGAGTGGCCCAATGTGGCATTGCCGGATGATTTTGACAAACTTCTGGCAACCATGCGGTCGCGCGCAATTTCCTGCAGTATCATTATTCAGAACATCGCCCAGATGAAAGCTCTGTTTAAGGACAGCTGGGAAAGTCTCATAGGAAATTGCGATGAATTTTTATACCTGGGCGGGAATGAAAAAGAGGGGCATAAATATGTCTCAGAACTACTGGGAAAAGAAACGCTGGATACCAATACCTACGGGCAGACCAAGGGAAGAAGCGGAAGTTATTCTGTGAATTTCCAACAGTCTGGAAGGGAACTTCTTACCCCGGATGAAGTGCGGCTTTTGGATAACCGGAAAGCGGTGCTGCTGGTGCGTGGGGAGCGTCCCATTTTGGATGAGAAATATGATCTGCATAAGCATGTGAATGTGAAATATACCGAGGATGGCGGTGCGCCTCCATATGATTATGCGAAAGCACCGCTGTCCCATGAAGATGTAACCATTGATACCAGGAGACTGGATGATTATGAACTGCTCTCAGCTGAGGAAATCCTCGGAGGGGAGCAGTCTTTTTGATTGGAGGAATGCCATTGAAGAAAACAAATGAAATGCCAAAGAATCAAACAGGAAACCATGCCACGGTACCGAAACTTATGGGAAAAGGACCCAAATATCCCTTTGCCTTTTATGTGGCGCTGGTGCTGTCCATGACGGTAGGGGCAGTCCCGGTGCTTGCTGCCGGAGATCCGCTGGCGGTCATTAATAACCTGTCCACCTTTATCTTTTCCCTGATACGGGCCATCGGTCTGATCTTATTGGGATTTGGTGTGGTACAGGTAGGCTTGAGCCTCAAGAGCCACGATCCCAGCCAGAGAGCCAACGGGTTTCTGACGCTGGCAGGCGGCGTCATCATCACTTTCGCAAAAGAGATCCTGGACCTGATCGTTGGGTAGCAGGAAGAAATGGAAAGGGGCGGGGAGAGATTCTTCCTGCCCCGGCAAAGGAGGTGAAGCTGTTTGAGTGATAACTGGATTGTGCAGAACCTAAACTCTGCACTGAACACCTGGAATGAGAAGCTGGCAGAAATCTGGACACTACTTACCCAAAGCCCGGAATCTTTTAAGGGGGGAGATATTTGGAGTGTCATCACAGGAATCAACGGAGCGTTGACCGCCATTGGATATGGATTGTTGGTCTTGTTTTTTGCTGCCGGAATTGTCAAGACCTGTGGCAGCTTTACGGATATGAAGAAGCCGGAGCATGCCCTCAAAGCCTTTATCCGGTTCGCTCTGGCACAAGGCGCCATCATGTATGGCATGGAACTGATGACAGCGCTGTTTTCCATTGTGCAGGGGATTGTGTCCACCATCATGGCACAGTCAGGCATGACAAACGGGGGTGTGACAGAACTTCCGGCAGAGATTGTGGAGAAGATTGAAGCGGTGGGCATGCTGGAATCCATTCCCTTGTGGATCGTGACCTTGCTTGGAAGCCTTTTGATTACGGTGCTGTCCTTCATTATGATCCTTACGGTATATGGAAGGATGTTCAAGCTGTATATGTACACTGCCATTGCGCCTATTCCTATTTCCACCTTTGCGGGAGAACCCTCTCAGTCGGTGGGAAAGAATTTTATCAAGTCTTATGCCGGAGTGTGTCTGGAAGGGGCGATCATTGCATTGGCCTGCATTATCTTTTCCGTATATGCTGCCAGTCCGCCTGCAGTAGGGGATACCTCTTTGAGTGCAGTGACCATTGTGTGGAATTATATCGGAGAGTTGGTGTTTAACTTATTGGTACTGGTTGGGGCGGTAAAAGCATCCGACCGGATTGTAAAAGAAATGATGGGATTATAGGAGGAAGCAAAACCATGAATGAGAAGAACAACGGAAATAGAAACGAAAGAAAGACTTTGCCATTCCCTTGGGAATACGGGCAGGAAGAAATTACTTTGAAGGTATCCAGCTATGCTTATGGAAACGGGCTTGCGATTTTGATGTACCGCCAGGAAGAAGGGGAGTTGGAATTGTTTGATGATCTGACGGTAAATCTTCCGGGCGGGTATGGGCTGGAACCCCAAGAGGCATTTATAAGCGGCGATTTTACGAAGGACAAGCTGGCATTCATCGAAAAGAACAGGCTGGGAAACAGACTGCCGGGACAGGCCCGGTCAGGCTTTGCTACCTACACCCCGGTGGCGTTTGACCTTTCAAGGCTTGCCCAGTATGACCGGGAAGGGGTGGAAGAATTTTGCAGACAATGGGGGCTGGATGTGCCAAAAGAATCGGAAAAAGACCAAGGGAAACTTACAGGCAGAAAGAAAAGAGAAAGAGGGAGATAAAAATATATGGAAGTAAAAATGAATAAAGAAATCCGTAACTATCAAGAGTCCATGTTTATGGGGCTGAATTTGCGCCAGTGTATCTTTTCCCTACTTGCCATCGCTGTGGCAGTAGGAATTTATTTTGGTCTGGGAGACTATGTGGGGCAGGAAATGACTGGGTGGCTGTGTATCCTTGGGGCTGCCCCATTCGCAGCCTGCGGGTTCTTCCAGTATCATGGCATGAATGCGGAGCAGTTTGCCTGGGCGTATATCAAGTCCGAATTTTTATACCCCAAGCGATTGCTGTTTCAAAGCGAGGATCTGTACCATGCCTGCATGGAAGAAACTATGAGTCTTGGAGAAAAGACCAGGGGAGATGGTGCTGCTCTTTTGAAAAAGCGGGAACAGCGGGCAAGGAAAAAACAGATGAAGCAGAAAAAGAAGGCAGGAAGGAGTGGTGCGTTTGATTAAAACCTTACAACAGGCATTAAAAATGGACCGGGAGAAGTTCAAAGTCCCAAGGTCTGTCCAGCAGGCAATTCCCATCCAGCGGATTTGGCCGGATGGGGTGTTCCAGTCCGGGACGAAATTTTCCAAATCCTTTCGGTTTTCGGATATCAACTATGCCATTGCAAGCAAAGAAGATAAAACGGAAATGTTCTTAGATTACAGTGAGCTGTTAAATGCTTTGGATTCCGGCGCATCTGCCAAGATCACCCTGAACAACAGAAGAATCAATAAGGAAGAGTTTGAAGCCTCCCTGCTTTTGCCGGTGAAAGAGGACGGGCTGGATGAATACCGGAAGGAATACAACGAAATGTTGCTATCCAAGGTCAGCGGCACCAACAACAGCATTTATCAGGAACGGTATCTGACGATCAGTGTCCATAAGAAGAACATTGATGAGGCAAGAACCTATTTTGCCCGTGTGGGAACGGATATCATCACCCATCTGAGCAAGCTGTCCTCTATTGGGGAAGAACTGGATGCGGAACAGCGCCTGCAGATTTTCCGGGATTTTTTCCAGGCAGATGAACCCCAGTGCTTTCCCTTTGATATGAAGGCGTTTGCCAAACGGGGGAGCAGCTTTAAGGACTGGATCTGTCCCCAGTCCATGGAGTTTTCCAAAGACTGTTTCAAGATCAATGAGCGGTACGGACGGGTGCTGTATATGCAGGATTATGCCAGTTATGTAAAGGATGACATGATTTCGGAATTATGTGATTTGAGCCGGGATCTGATGCTGTCCATTGACATTCTCCCGGTGCCAACAGACGAAGCAGTGCGTGAAATCCAAAATCGTCTGCTCGGCGTGGAAACCAATGTGACCAATTGGCAGAGACGCCAGAATGCTAACAATAACTTTTCTGCCATTGTGCCCTATGATATGGAACTGCAGAGAAAAGAGACCAAAGAAATGCTGGATGACCTGACCACCAGGGATCAGCGGATGATGTTCGGCATCCTTACCATGGTGCATATGGCAGACAACAAGAAACAGTTGGATTCGGATACGGAAAGCATCTTATCCGTGGCAAGAAAGCATTTGTGCCAGATGGCAACTTTGAAGTGGCAGCAAGTGGATGGACTCAATACGGTACTGCCTTATGGCATCCGAAAGATCAATGCCCTTCGTACCCTGACCACAGAATCTACCGCAGTGCTGATCCCATTTCATACCCAGGAGATCATGCAGCCGGGTGGGATTTACTATGGGCAGAATGCGGTGAGCAAAAATATGCTGGTAGCAGACCGAAGGAAGTTATTGAATGGAAACTCCTTTCGTCTGGGTGTCAGCGGTTCGGGAAAAAGTTTCTCGGCAAAAGAAGAGATTGTGGATCTTGCCCTGTCTACGGAAGATGACATCCTCATTTTAGATCCGGAGTCCGAGTTCGGTTCTTTGGTAGAAGCACTGAATGGAGAAGTGATTACGATTTCCGCTACATCCAACACCCATCTGAATGCACTGGATATGGACTCTGCCTATGGAAACGATAAGAATCCGCTGATTGAAAAGTCGGAATTTATCTTGTCTTTGTTTGAACAGTTAGTGGGGGCTGGCAATCTGTCGGCAAAGGAGAAATCCATTCTGGACCGCTGTACCGCAGATGTGTACCGGGACTATATCCGAAGCGGTTACCAGAGCGAAGCGCCCACCTTGAAAGACTTGTACCGCCAGCTCATGCTCCAGCCGGAAGAAGAGGCCAGAGGACTTGCATTGTCTTCGGAACTGTTTATCAATGGAAGTCTCAATACCTTTGCACAGAAAACCAATGTGGATACGAAGAACCGTATCATTGCCTATGATATCCGGGAACTGGGAGAGCAGCTCATGCCTCTTGGTATGTTGGTCACCTTGGACAGCATCTTCAACCGGGTGATCCAGAACTGGAAGAAGGGAAAGACCACCTGGATCTTTGCTGATGAGTTTTATCTCTTGTTCCGGTATCAGTATAGTGCTGACTTTTTCTACCGGCTCTACAAGAGAATTCGTAAATACCAGGGATTTGTCACAGGTTTAACGCAGAACGTAGAAGAACTGTTAAAATCCGATACCGCAAGATTGATGCTGGCAAACAGTGAATTTTTGATCCTTTTGAATCAGGCAACCACAGACCGGGATGAACTAGCTTCCCTTTTGAATATTTCCGAGAACCAGTTATCCTACATCACCAATGTAGGCGCAGGAAAGGGACTGATCCGGTGTTCCGGGAATCTGGTTCCATTTGAGAACAGCTTCCCGAAGAATACGAAGCTGTACCGTTTGATGACAACGAAACCGGGAGAGTGTTAGTCGAAAAGAGATTTAAGGTGCTGCTGAACTTTCTTTGGCAGCACTTGTTTGGGAAGGAGGGAATGTAAATGGAAGAAAAAAGCACAGGGATTCAAGAAGTAAAAGAACCGCTTCGGGAGCAGGGTAGTATCCGGGCATTGCTGGAATTGTTGGAACAGCAGGGCATGGAGCAGGAAAAAGGGGACGTGCTCCGTATGGCAGACTATATTGATTCCATGGAAATGCAGCTGGGAACCGTCCTAAAGGAATTGGGAGAGGTGAAGAAGCAACTGGGTGTGATGCAGGAAAGCAAGGTCAAACTCTTTGCGGTGAACACAATCCAGAAGGTGGAACATCAGGTGCAAACACTTCGTTTTCAGGTGGGAGAATTTAAGACAAAGTTTGTGAAACGTGCAGAGCAGGCAGTTGTTGATTTTAAAGAAAAGGGGAAAGATGCCCTTGCCTCTGCGGTAAAGGGAATGCACCTTACGCAGGGATTACAAATACTTCAGTCTTCTCTGCACAGCGTGATGCTGTCGATGGATCAAAAGATTGATCGTCTGGGGAGTATGGCGGAAGAACTGCATGTTGCCAAAGGGCATCTGCGGAATGCATTTCTGGAAGCGGGTGGAAAAGAGGTGCGAAAGCTCACAGAACGCAATTCCGAACAGGGAATCATCTTTCAAACGCAGAAAGTGCTATTCCAGTCTATGCGGAGTATCCATCAGCTGGAACAGAAAACGGAGCGATTGCAACAGCAGATAGGGAAGCTGGAAGCAAGAGAAGGAAAACAACCGTCTGTGAAGGATACCCTGCAGAAACTGAGACAGGAACAACACCCTTTGAAGTTTGGTAAAGAAGAAAAACAGAAGTCTGCGGTTCGATAAAGAGAAGTTTTTCAAAGGGAGGTGAAATCCATGAAAGAAAAAACAACCATTACGTTTCTTGCAGCGGAGTGCGGGGAGTTCCATGGGATGGGGGAATGTATCGAATGTACATCTTTAAAAGAAGCATTCCGGCATTACCAGAGATTTTGCAAACGTTCCCCTCAGATGCTCCCGTCTTTGGAATTTTCCCTGCACCATGCAGAGGATCCTCTGTATAACGAGGGAGAATATCCATTAGTTACCGGGGAGAAGGGAAAAGAGTTATTATCCTATGTTCCCTATTATGCCAATCATCCGCTGGTGCAGGAAGCGGTAAGGGAACTGGAACAGCTGGAGAGTCAGCAGAAGAAAGCAAAAAAGCGGGGAAGGGAACGTTAGAAAGTACAGAAGAAGGGAGGTGTGTGATTGAAAGATATCAAAGAAAAAGTGCGGGATCAAAGTCCAAAGATCCGCAATCCAGCCTCCCGGCTTCCGAAGGAACTGGTGCGTTCTGCCATGCTGGAAACGAAAGAAAAGTCCAGTATTATGGCAGATAAGCTCGGAAGAGAAACGGGAGAGGAATCCCCGGTAGAATATGCCGGAAACCGCATCCAGCGTGTGGAACAGCGAGTGGGAAAGAAAAGTGCTTCGGCAGCCTATCGTGGCGGTAAGAAGCTGGCAGTGAAAACTTATGAGAAGTTAAAGGAGCAGAAACAAAAGCAAAGAGAAGCCACTGCCGCCTCTTTGGACGGAGAAACAGGAACGGGTGGCACATCCGTTCAGGCAGGGCAGACAAAGGCAAAGAAAGGGCGAACAGAAGCCAAAAGAAGCATTAAGGTCAAGCCGGAAGCAGAGAAAACGATCAAGGAAGCTGGAAATCGGACGGTAAAAACAGCGCCCCGTGTGGTGAAAGCCTCTCCGGTTTCTTCCCAGAAAGTGAAAACCCAGGCAGTCTTACAGAAAAAGCAAGCACTCAAATCCATGAAAGCAGCCAGAGAAGCGAAACGGGCTGCCATGCACTCGGTTCAGACTGCCAAGCAAAGTGCAAAGACTGCAAAGGCAACCGGAAGAGGATTGAAAGCCATGGCAGAAGCCGCCGCTCATGCAGTGAAAGCTGCATTTGCAGCACTGATGGCAGGTGGAGGCACAGTGTTTATCGTTCTGATTCTGATTGTGGGGATCATTGGGGGTGCAGCCTTTTTGGGGAATTCCCAGAGCAGTGAGGCATTAAGCGCAGAAGTACTGGTGCATACACCTGCCATTCAAAAGTATGCCAGCGAGTTTGGCATCCCGGAATATGTTCCGGCAATCCAAGCCATTATGATGCAGGAAAGCGGCGGCAGGGGAACGGATCCCATGCAGGCCAGTGAGTGTCCTTATAACACCCAGTATCCCAATACACCCGGTGCGATTCAGGATGCAGACTATTCCATCAAAGTGGGGATACAGTATTATGCGGATTGTGTCAGGGAAGCCGGATGTGAAAGTCCTCAGGATATGGAGAAACTGAAACTTAGTTGGCAAGGCTATAATTACGGGAATGGGTATATCTCATGGGCGTTGGAAAAATTTGGCGGTTACAGTGAAGCCAATGCGCTGCAGTTTTCCCAGGAGCAGGCAGCCGCCCATGGCTGGTCTGGTTATGGCGATCCGGAGTATGTGCCTCATGTGATGCGGTATTATTCCGGCGGCGGTTGGTTTGCCGGCCTATTTGGAAACGGACAGCTTGTCACCATTGCGAAAAGCCAGCTTGGAAATGAAGGCGGAGAGAAGTTCTGGTCATGGTATGGATTTGACAGCCGGGAGGAATGGTGTGCCTGCTTTGTCAGCTGGTGTGCTGATCAGGCAGGGTTGATTCAGAAAGGAGCAGTACCAAAGTTCTCCCTTTGTACTGCAGGCGTAGATTGGTTTCAGGAGAAAGGAAAATGGCAGGGGGCAGGAAGTGTCCCAAGTCCCGGCATGATTATTTTTTTTGATTGGGATCATGACGGAGCCAGTGACCATGTAGGAATCGTAGAAAGCTGCGATGGAACTACGGTACATACGATTGAGGGAAACAGCGGAGATGCGGTAAAGCAGAACAGCTATACGGTGAATTCCCAGTCCATTTTGGGATATGGACTGGTTGCTTACTAAAAAATGAGAAAAAATCAAAGAACGGATTGCAGATTGCATTGTAGGAGCAGAGGAACAATGCTATAATAGGAAAGCAGGCAGGGCGCACGTCCTGCTTGCTGATAAATATGAAAAGTACAATCATGAGATTGATAAAATAGAGTCATTGGGGAGTGGAATATTTGAAACGGGAAGAAATCTTTGAATATGTAAAAAAGCAATATGGAACAATTCCGGAATATCTTTGGAAGAGTTCTCCTAAGAGTGCAATACTCCGGCATAAAAATGGAAAGTGGTATGCAGCTATTCTGCGAGTTGAAAAATCAAAACTGGGTTTGAAGGAGGAAGGAACCGTAGATATCATCAATGTGAAGTGTGAACCGGATATGGTTGGACTTCTGACACAGACCTACGGTTTTCTGCCAGGGTATCACATGAATAAGAAGTATTGGATCACCATGTTGTTAGATGGAAGTGTAAGTGAGGCAAAAATCTTAGATTTTCTGGATATGAGTTATGATTTGATAGATGGGAAAAAGGATTGAGTTTAGAGGTTCTGTAACGAATTTGATATAGGAGGGATTCTATTATGGACAAGAGAGAACAGATGATCCGGTTATGGTTTTCTATGTGGCTGGAAAAGAAAGATTTGGGAATGGATGATATTTTTGCAGAGAACGTGAGTTATACAGAAAGCTGGGACCATGTTATAGCAATCGTGAAACCGTAAAGCATTGGTTTCAGGAATGGAATATGAGGGGGAGTGTAATCGCTTGGGATATCAAACAGTTTTTTCATAAAGAAAATCAGACCATTGTTGAATGGTATTTTAAAAATGTGATGGATAATGGGGATATTGAAGAATTTGATGGAATTTCATTGATTGAATGGTCAGCAGAGGATCAAATTCAATCCTTGAAGGAATTCGGCTGTAATCTTCATAACTACGATCCGTATCAAAAGAGTGATACGCCCCAATTCAGAGAAGAAAAAATTCATTGGTTTTAAAGTCAGGCAAGAGGTATAAAGTGATTTTAGCAAGTGACGAGAAGGTGTGTGGTGACATGCATCTTCTTTTTGTGTTTCAAAAGATTTTTAAGATTTCAAAAAGAAAATCATAAATTTTTCAATCTGTAACATTTCTAGGACATTTCTGTTGTAAAATAAGAATGGAAATGCTAGCAAAATTGTTGCAAAGGATGAAAAGGAATGAAACAGATTTTAATCGTAGAAGATGATGAACTTTTGAATAAAATGTTAGTTTACAACCTACAGTCAGAATCCTATGGGATTGTTTCGGTGGAAACGGTAAAAGAAGCCATGGAAGTGCTGAAGAGCCAACCGTTTGATCTGGTACTATTGGATATCAATCTTCCAGATGGAGATGGATATGCGATTGCAAAAACAATCCGGAAAAAATATAGCGATACCATTGTAATCTTTTTGACTGCAAATGACAGGGAAAGTGATGAGATCCGGGGGTATGAACTTGGAGCAGTAGATTATATCACAAAACCTTTTTCCATTTATTCCCTGCAGAGAAAAGTGGAAAATGTACTGCGTATGATGGGGCATCATGTGTCCATGCAGGATGTCTTTGATGATGGCAGGTTGTTTTTAAATTTTGCAGAGCAGACAGCTATGCTGGGTGGGAAGCCATTGACCTTATCTACTTTGGAGTTTCGGATGCTGAACCTGTTCTGTCAGAACCGCAATCGTGTATTAACGAGAAAGCAGTTGTTGGAAAAAATATGGGACTGTACAGAAAATTATGTGGACGAGCATACGTTAACGACAACGTTAAGCCGCATCCGGGGAAAGATTGAGACAGATGGAACGGTATATATCAAAACCGTATATGGCATGGGATATAAATGGACCGGAGGTGAAACAGCATGATAGGAAAGAAAACCTCTGTAAAAAAGATGTTTTTTTGGCTGACTGCCGGCATGGTACTCTCAATGACAGCAATCATATTGGTCTCCTTTTTTCTGACCAAAAATATCGCAGTGTTATGGGTTGGGCTGGCATTAACAGTCTGCGCTGCACTATGGATGCTTTTTATGGTACAACTGTTGGGAATGAGACTGTCAAATTTTACTTCTGAACTGTGCCAGATCCTGGATGACATGATGAACCGCAGTCAGGAACCTGAAAATGTATCCGACAGAGAGACGATTTTTGCCCGTATCCATCACCGCCTGGTGCGTCTGTATAATATTCTGCAGGAAAGCAACCGGAAGGTAGAAGCAGAGAGACAGGAATTACAGTCCCTGGTGTCAGATATTTCCCATCAGGTCAGGACTCCGGTGAGCAACATGAAAATGATTGTAGATACACTTTTGACAAAATCCCTGGAAGAACAGGAGCAAAATGAGTTTCTGAAAAGTGTAAGAGGACAGATCAATAAGCTGGATTTTTTAATACAGGCATTGGTGAAAACCTCCCGTTTGGAAACCGGGGTGATTCAATTAGAAAAAGAAGATCACTTTATATATGATACGTTAGCGCAGGCTATGAGCGGAATCGTATATTCCGCAGAGCAAAAAAAGATCCATGTATCTGTGGAATGTCCGGAGGATGTGCGTGTGTCCCATGACAGTAAGTGGACAGAAGAAGCGATTTTTAATCTGTTGGACAATGCGGTAAAATATACCCCGACAGGGGGAAGTGTCCATGTGTCTGTAGCGCAATGGGAAATGTATGTGGAGATAAAAGTATCTGATACCGGAAAAGGAATTTCAGAGAGCAATCAGGCATCTATTTTCAAGAGGTTTTACCGGGAAGAAGAGATTCATAATCAGCCGGGTGTTGGAATCGGTCTTTATCTGACCAGGGAAATTGTGACACAGCAGGGCGGCTACGTTACGGTGGAATCACAGGTGGGAAAGGGATCTGCATTTTCTATTTTTTTGCCGAGATAAAGAAATATATGGAGGATACTATGGCAGCTGTAAAATTAGTTTCACTTACAAAAGAATATCAAAATGGAGAAAATTATATAAGAGCCGTTGATGATGTATCCTTTTCTATAAAAGAAGGGGAGTTTATTGCAGTCATTGGTGCTTCCGGAAGCGGAAAGTCAACCCTGATAAATTTAATCAGCGGATTGGAAAAGCCAACCCATGGATGTGTTTATGTGCATGATGTAAATTTGACGCAATTATCTTTAGAAGAACAGATTTCTTTTCGCAGATGGCACATTGGTGTTGTTTTTCAAAAATATAATCTGATTCCTGCCATGAATGTGTTTGAGAATATCGTGCTTCCGGCAAAATTACTGGAGAGGACAGTAAATGAAAAAGAGGTTTTCCATTTGGCAAAAACTTTGGGGATCGAAGAGAAACTCTTTCAGATGCCGGATGAGTTATCGGGAGGACAGCAACAGAGAGCTGCCATTGCCAGAGCTGTCTACACCCATCCTACCATTCTGTTAGGGGATGAGTTGACGGGGAATCTGGATTCCAGAACCAGCGCCTCTGTTATGGAACTGTTAAAAAAGATCAGCAGGCAATATCAGCAGACCATGCTTGTGGTTACCCATGATGAAAAAATCGCTGCCATGGCAGATCGGATCATCCGCATGAAAGACGGAAGGGTGGTGGAAGATGAAAGACTATGATTATCACCGTCCGGCAGAAAAAGTGCTTTTGGATTCTTATCGAAAGCAGAACCGGAACAAAAACCGCCTTTTGTTTCTGGCAGTTGCACTTACCGTTGGAGTGATTTTCTGTATGATAAGTTTTGCCTATGGGAAGATCCAGGTGGACATCCAGAAACATATCCGGACAGATGGAATGACGGTGTCAACGTATCTTGAAAATGGTACAGAAGAAATGGCAGGACAGCTGCATACGCTTTCCTACATAGCAGAAACGGGAAAAGAAAAATTTGCCGGAAAACTATGCGATCAAACGATAAAATATTGCGACTGTGTTGTGGCAGATGAAACAGCATTTGAAACTATGCTCTGTCCGGCCTATACACAGATCATAGGAACGTATCCCAAACAGGAAAACGAAATCATGCTTTCCACCAAAACCTTAACGTATCTGGGAATTTCGGATCCAAAGGTGGGAATGGAATTAAAGCTGGATTTTTATTGGAATGATCTTTTCCAAACAAAAGGAACCGGACAACAGACGTTTCAGCTTTCCGGATATTTTACAGAATATCAGAATCAGGGGGCAAGTTTTTCCATTGCATTTTTATCCGAGAAGAAACTGAAAGAAAGCGGAGCTGGATGGAATCCCTGCAGGATACTGCTGAAACCGGAAAAGGATTCTGTCAGTGGCATACAGATGGAACAACAGTTGCAGGAAGATATCCGGTTGAAAGAAGGGCAGCGGATCGTCAGCATGGATTCGGCTGCATACCGGGCAGTGGAAGGAATGCTGGGAAGCTATGGATTTGCAGCCTTGTTCTCTTTCCTGATTCTGCTGTGTATGTTTTTGTTCATCTATAATATTTTGAATTTATCATTAGGAAAAGATTTACAGCAATATGGTCTGATGGAAGTAGTCGGGGTACAGCAGCATCAGATTATACAAGTGATATTTCGGCAGATGATGGAAGTTGTCTTGAAGGGAAGCCTTGCAGGCGTTGCCATAGGCAGTCTGGTGGTACTTGGAATCCTGCCCTCTGTCATTGGAAAACTGTATCTTGGACAGGCAGAAGAACTGGAGGGGATTTCTTTCTATCAGCCTGTGTTCTTTCTGATAGCCATTCTGCCAGTGGCAATGACTTTGGGTGTTGTGATACTTCTGGTAAAGCAAAAAATCAAAATCCTGAGTCCTCTGGAATGTATGAACTATGGAACTGGGAATGTTGCAGAGAAGAAACAAACAAAGAAAAAGAAAGCAGTTTTCCAAAGTTTTGGAAACAAGCCGGAAGTTTATCTGGCCAGAAGATATCTGTTTTACAATAAAAAGGCTTTTTTCATCACCATGATTTCTCTGACCATAGGTTGCGGCTTAGCGCTTGGATCTTCGGTGATTGTAAAGGGAGTAGATCTGCAAAACCAGTTTATGAAAGAACCTGATTTTCAAATCCGTATCACACAGGAAGCCTGCAGCACACTGATGGAAACTTCCCCGGATACAGAAAATATGGTCTTTTTCCCGAAAGAATTCTTGGAGAACATCAAGCAGACTGCCGGAAACAGCCTGCAGGATGAAACAAAGATCCAGGGATTTTACCCTATTATCGGGAAACAAGGTCGGGATAGCATCAAGTTATTAAATGACGGGGAAACCGTTCCGACTGTAATCCAAAAAATTTCTTCTTCTGAAAAAGAAAAACTGCAGGAATTTTTGAAAGAGCAGGAGATAACAGCAGACTGGGAAACATTTACACACGAAAACGGAACGATTCTTCTCCATGATCACAGAGTATCAGAATATGCAGAAGAGCAGGCATTGGAGCAGCTTGGAAATACAATAGAAGTGTATGATCTGGTTCCGGTGGGAACCGATATGTCCGATCTGCTTCCAGAGACACTGGTAAATTGCGGGTATCTGGATATTACAAAGGAAGGATTTCCGGAATTAGAGTTGTGCTGGGATGGCAGAAATACCAATCTTCTTCTTGTAACAGAGGAAACCTTTGAAAACCTGTCAGAGAATCTGACCCCACAGACCTTTGAAATGAGCTTTTCTGTAGAAAAGGAACAGGAATCCGGCTGCAAAAACAGGTTAAAGGGAATGATCCAAACAGAAAATATGGAATTTCAGTCTGAAAACGGATATGCGGAGCAATTAAATTTATTCCAGATGGAGAGTCGGTCAGACCTTTTATTAAAAGAACAGGAGTATATTCAGACCAGCAGGCTGTTGCTTCTGGTAATCAGCGGATGCCTGATCTTTATTGGGATTATGAATTTTTTAAATGTAAGGGTAACGGACATGTTACTTCGAAAAAAAGAATGTGCCATTATGAATCGTGTGGGAATGACCAGAAAGCAGTTGCAGCGGATGTTCCTTGCAGAAGGAATTTTTACCTGGCTGTTGCTGAGTGTTCTGATATTGACCGTTGGTACAATATTGATTTGCGGGATTGGATGGTATATGAAAACCGAGATATCTTATTTTGTTTTTTCTTATCCAATCAAAGAAATGGTTGCTCTACTGATGATTTTACTTGCAGGCAGTATTCTGGTACCAGAAATTTTATATAAAAAGTTTAAGAAAAATTTTCGATTTTTCGTTGGATAATTTTAAATTTTTGCTGTTATTCTTATGAAAGAAACGGACTGGCAAATATATGTAATGAGTTCATGTAAAGGAGTGAAAATATGTTACCAATTTCCGATATTCTTATTCGCTCAATAAGTGGGTATGTGTTTATAATTCCAGTTCTTATATTGTATTTTTTATATCTTAAAAAATCGGGACGCAAACAAAGCATTTTTCATATTACCGCTGTATTTGTGTTTTGTTATTATTTATTTGGAATTTTAACTGTAACAGGTATTGGTTATACAAGCACAATATCATTTCGTCCCCAAATTTCTATAATTCCATTTTGGGGTATGATAAGTGGACCAATAGATACCATACTTAATCTTGTTTTATTTGTGCCTTTGGGCTTTTTCTTACCATTACTGTATAAGAAGTATCGTCATATAAAGAATGTTGTACTAACTGGCTTTCTGTTTTCCTTATCTATTGAAATTGTTCAGATGTTTGGCTGGGGGGCAACAGATATAAATGACCTTATTATAAATACAGCAGGAGCATGTTTAGGATATTTGATATATTATCTGCTGTCAAAAATCTTACCCATTAATTTTAGAAAAAGGCTTCAGTCCGAAAATGTTAATGACATGGTCGAAATAATGTTATATGCAATTTATATATTTATAGTTATGATTACAGTTCAACCATGGGTAGTTCATAGTTTACTCAATATCGGATAAAAGTGAGTATTGATTATGCTTCAATCAATAAAATTGCAAAATGCAATTTTGCAAACTTAATATTACTACAAATAAAGCAGTTAGTCTTTAGGATTGACTGCTTTTTAGTGCTGTTTTGTTATCATATCAAGGCTCATTCAATCGTGGTAAAATGAATGGTTTTCTATACTTTAAAATACTTGAAAGTATAGTGTTTATGTGGATAATCTAAAATTAGATATAAAATTTTTGTTAAAAACGAATATTAAATAATGGAGGCAAAGATTGAAAATGAGAAGTAGAGGGTATCCATTCCCTTAAGCACACGACAAATAAGCCATCTTTCGGTGGCTGCTTTAAAAATTGA
>NZ_JAOQJW010000029.1:0-49638 GCF_025567265.1 Dorea amylophila
AGCGGTTCTCGAGTTCTCAGTAGATGGAGTAAAGAAAAACGGCAGAGCAATCGTAATAATTGATGTCAAGAACCCTGTTGAGGAGAGCGCAAATGCAACAGTTAGCAGCAGCACAAGAAATGCTACTACAGAAGCTATTGCTAGCTCAAGTACAAGAGAAAGTTCTAGTGTAGAAAGTGTAGGTCAGCCAGAGAACGGTAATGTTAATAAGAGAGAAGACATACAGGAGCCGACAGAGAGCAAGGAAACTACAGAAAGTTCTAGTGTAGAAAGTGTAGGTCAGCCAGAGAACGGTAATGTTAATAAGAAAGAAGACATACAGAAGCCGACAGAAAGTTCTGCTGCAGCTGAGGCGGAAAGGATGGTACAGTGAACTTAATAATTGGAATCGCAATAACTGCCATATTTTACATAGTGGCAGCAGATGCTATTAAAAAACATCCGGGGGTATTTTATATTGGAATTTACGTGTGGTGTGGAGCAGTAGTTATGTACTTCAACCTGGGGTATGACCAAAAATTCCCAGAATGGTTTAATGAATATTTTATGAATATATTTAGTAGAGGTATCTTCTCAACGGCGACATTTATGGTTGTAATGTTCCTTGGTGTAATTACCAAGCACAACAAGCTGTCGCGTAAGTTGATGAGTGTACGTGGAGAGATTTCCATTATGGGTAGTTTAATAGTATTAAGTCACACCGTAGTGTTCGGAGTTCATTACTTTCCGATGTTGTTTACTAACCCGGCAGCTATGCCTACAAGACAGATGATTGCAGCTATAGTCACACTTATTCTATTGGCTATGCTTATCCCTCTTTTTATTACCTCGTTTAAATCGGTTCGCCGTAAGATGAATGGTAAGACTTGGAAAAACATACAGCGCATGGCATACCCATTCTTTATTGGAATCTATGTGCATATCATGGTGCTATACTCGGCAGACGTAAAGTCTCATATGACAGGGATCATCGTATATACCGTAATATATGCTTGTTACGTGATTCTGAGACTTAGAAAGGCAGCACTAAAGAGCAGAAAGGCAAAAATAGCAACTGCTTAAAAATATTATTTCATAGTCTATACAAAAAATAAAGCAAAACAGGGTTAGTCTCGTAATGAGATTAGCCCTGTTTGTTATTGTTAAAAGTTTTGTGACGGACACTAGAAAACTACTTAGTATCTGAGATTCATATTATCGAAGTGTCTCTCTCCACTTCAGTCTTATCCTAAAAATGGAGGATTACGTAATCATAGTAACCGGCATCGAATTTTCTCATGCAGTGAACAATGACCTTTGCACACGCAAGCATTTGCATTTTTAGCAGGAATGATCTCTTCGATATGTTACGGGAGAAGGAAGCGGATTTTTCTTTGTCAAACTGATTCTGGCAGCAATTGGGCTGATTGCAATTATTTACTGGTTTTTCGGAACAGAACTTGGAGCTGCTATCCGTGCTACCGGATGTAATCCACAGATGGCAAGCGCACAGGGAATCAACACATCATTTAATAAAGTTCTTGCACTTATGATTTCCAATGGACTTGTAGGTCTCTGTGGTGAAATTTATGCACAGTATCAGGGTGCAGCCGATGTAAATATGGGACGTGGAGCAATCGTAATCGGACTTGCAGCAGTTATCATTAGTGAAGTTATTTTTGGAAAATTCTGTGCAGGAAAGAAAATTGCATTTGCACTTACATTAGGAGCGCTATTTATCGGAGCAATCATTTACTACATCGTAATTGCATTTGTATTATGGATGAAGATGCCATCAGATTATATGAAACTGTTCTCTGCAGTCGCAATAACATTTAGTTAAGCTTTTTTCAAATTAATAGTTGACAAAATCGTAAAAATGTGCGGCACCTTACTGATTATTATAATCAGTAAGGTGCCCTTTGAAGTTAGATATATTTTTACTTCAAGGAGGTACCACACATGTACATGACACCAGCAACTATTCGAAAACGTTTCTTCTCTGTTCTTGAAACAGCAGAGAAAAATATTCATTTGTATGTTAATACTCCAGGTTCAGATATGACCAGACACAGACTCTGTCCTTTTTCTGATACGGTAAAAGCTACTCTCTGCCTCACCATGAATAGGACAAATACAGAATTATTTAACTTTTTTATGTCCCAAACCAAGAAAGTTCCATCTAAATCAGCTTTCACACAACAGCGAAAAAAACTAACTGCTGATTTTTTTCCGTATCTTTTAAAATCTTTTAATGAAAAAATCCCTTTTACCAAAACGTATAAAGGGTTTCATCTTGTTGCAGTAGATGGTTCTGATATTAATCTTCCTACTAATAAAAATGATTTTGAATATCGTATAAAACAGGCTCGAAGTGACAATGTGTTTTTTAAGATGCATTTGAACGCTTTGTTTGATATCTGTGAAAACAGATATATTACTGCTGTTACCCAACCACGCCCTAAAATGAATGAAACACAGGCTCTCTGTCATATGCTCGATCATTGTAATCTGCCAGAAAATACGATACTTATCGCAGATAGAGGATATGCCTCGCTAAACACAATGGCTCATTTAATTGAAAAAAAGAAATTTTTTCTCATTCGCTGGAAATCTCCGTCTGCACCATCTGCTTTTCTGAAAGATATTTTGCCAGCTGAAACAGAATCAGATAGAGAGATTGTTTTGGACGTAACAAGATCGAAAAAAAACAAGCATCTTTGTCATGGGGATAAAATGAAAATAGTAAAAAATAAAAGAACTTTCGAGCCGATTCCGATTGATGATAAGAAAAGTGTATATACCATGAAAATTCGATGCACCTGTATACAACTTGAAAATGGAAACTACGAATATTTAATTTCTAATTTACCATTAAAAAAATTTTCTGCACTGGATCTACGAGAACTTTACTGGAAAAGATGGTCTATTGAAACTTCTTGCCGACGCTTAAAATATGCGCTTTCACTAGTGTATTTACATTCGGTTAATCGGGAACTGATTATTCAAGAAGTATATGCAAAACTTATTATGTATAACTTTGCCTCGCTTCTTCACGCCTTTGCTACAGAAGAAAAAAAAGAAAGAGCAAGGAAAGAAAAAAAGGAAATATGAATACAAAATATCCTTTGAAGATGTTCTTCCTATTGCACGAAGATTCATAAAACATCGAATGACAAATGATATAGTAAAAGCTCTAATGCTATGACATCAAACAGCTATTAAGGTGAAACAACAGACCGCTCGACAGGTCAGATCACAAACTGTAAAGCCGTTAAACAATAGAGCTTAACACAAGAAAGAAAAGAAAGATCAGGATACAGTTGATAAAGCAACAGAGAAGCTAAATAAAGCAATCAGTACACTTGTGAAAAAGGATGCAGGACAGAAAGCTAACGGCACAAGTGGAGCAGCCGGTACAAACGGTACATCAGGCAAATCTGGTAAGACAGGATCCGCATCGAATACGAAGAGTGGAAAAGCTGCGAAGACTGGAGATCCGTCCGGCATGTTTGCGTGGTTAGGACTTGCAGTAACATCTCTCGGAGCCGGAATCGGAGGATTCTCACTTAAGAGAAAGAAAAGAGAAGATGAAGAATAGTATGAGTTGTATAAAACAACAAATTACAGATTAGAGTAACTTAATAAAAAGTACCCGTGATAACATAAGTAATATGATATCGCGGGTACTTTTTATTCTATATACCGGAAAATTCACAAAGACTACATAGTTCTCTGCTATAATAATAAAGATAGAAGAAAAATATATCATGAAAATATAGATTTAAGAGGAGGGCCGGGTCTTATGGATAAGATCAAAATATTAGTAGTAGATGATGAAAGCAGGATGCGGAAACTGGTGAAGGATTTCCTGGAAAGAGAAGGATATCAGGTGATCGAAGCCGGAGATGGTATGGAAGCGATGGAACAATTTTATGATGAAAAAGATATTGCGCTGATAATCCTGGATGTGATGATGCCAAGAATGGACGGCTGGCAGGTATGCCGTGAAGTGCGCCAGTCATCCAAAGTTCCGATTATCATGCTGACTGCAAGATCAGAAGAGAGAGACGAATTACAGGGATTTGATCTTGGCGTTGACGAATATATCTCAAAACCATTCAGTCCGAAGATCCTGGTAGCCAGAGTGAATGCAATCTTAAGAAGAGCCAATGTAATAGGAGAGAGTAATGAGATTAATGCCGGCGGAATTGTGATCGACAAAGCGGCACATCAGGTGAAGATTGGTGATAAGGAGATTGAATTAAGCTTTAAAGAATTTGAACTTCTGACGTATTTTGTTGAGAATCAGGGCATTGCATTATCAAGAGAGAAAATTTTGAATAACGTATGGGATTACGATTATTTTGGAGATGCAAGAACCATTGATACACATGTTAAGAAGTTGAGAAGCAAACTCGGAGAAAAAGGAAATTATATCAAGACAATCTGGGGGATGGGTTACAAATTTGAGGTTGATGAAGAATGAAGATCATAAGTGAAGAAAAAAAAGCAAAGATCAAAAACAGGCATCATTCGATCAAGACGCAGATGATCATGGCATTTGTAGGACTGCTGATCTGCCTGGTAGTGACATTAATGTTCATCAATGGCAAATTTCTGGAACCATATTATATCAGTAAGAAGGAATCCCGTTTTATAGAGCTTTATGAAAAGCTGAATAATGTATCAAATGAAGATAAGTGGAACAGTGCAAGGAAAAATAGTTCACTTATTCATTTCGCTGAAAAGAATAATATTTCTTATCTGGTCATAGAAAAAGATAATGATGTACATACAAATGTGCATGATAAGAATATGCTGAAGAATCAGATGATGGGATATTTTCTGAATCAGGCACAGAAAGAAAGCAGAATCCTGGATTCCACGGAAGTTTACCAGATCAATCAGTCATGGGATCCATGGAATCAGAACTATTATGTAGATATGTGGGGAAGCCTGGATGATGGCAGTCAGTTCCTGCTCAGAAGTCCGGTGGAAAGTATGCGGGAGAGTGCGGCGATATCGAATCGTTTCTTATTATATATAGGAAGTATTTTGATGGTTGTATCTATCCTGCTGATCTGGTATTTTGCAAAACGTATCACAGAACCGATCCGCGAACTGGCAAGATTATCAGACCGTATGGCAGATCTTGATTTTGATGCGAAATATACCAGTGGTGGAAGTAATGAGATTGGGGAACTTGGTGAGAACTTTAACCGGATGTCGGAAAAACTGGAAAGTACAATTTCGGAGCTCAAGAAGGCGAATAACAGCCTGCAGAAAGATATCGAACAGAAAGACAAGCTGGAAAAGATGAGAAATGAGTTTCTGGGAAATGTATCGCATGAATTAAAGACACCGATCGCACTGATCCAGGGATATGCCGAAGGATTAAAAGAGGGTGTGAATGAAGATGCGGAGAGCCGGGAATTCTACTGTGATGTAATCATGGATGAAGCTTCCAAGATGAATCAGATGGTTAAGAATCTTCTGACATTAAACCAGTTGGAATTCGGCGATGAGGATATTGTGTTTGACAGATTTAATCTTACAGCACTTGTAAGAGGTGTGCTCCAGAGTATGGAAATCATGGCAGATCAGGCAGGGGCAAAAATTCTCCTGCATACAGAAGAAGATATCTATGCATGGGCAGATGAATTTAAAGTAGAGCAGGTCGTGAAAAATTATGTCAGCAATGCATGTCATCATGTCAGCGGGGATATGGTGATAGAGGTAAAAATGGTTCAAAAAGACGGTAAAGTGCGGGTATCCGTATTTAATACCGGAACTCCGATACCAGAAGCAGATATTGCACATATCTGGGATAAATTCTATAAAGTCGATAAAGCACATACACGCGAATATGGCGGCAATGGAATCGGTCTTTCTATTGTAAAAGCGATTATGAAATCGTTCCATCAGGAATATGGAGTAAAGAATTATGATAATGGAGTTGAATTCTGGTTTGAACTTGATGTACAATAAAGAATAATGGGCACGGAATGAATGGCCGGAGAGTTCCAGATCACATACGAAAGGCAGGACGACGAGATGATAGCGATTATTGACTACGATGCAGGAAATATAAAGAGTGTGGAAAAAGCCATGCAGCTTCTGGGACAGGAAGTAACAATCACAAGAGACAGAGAGACGATCATGAATGCAGATAAGGTAATCCTTCCGGGAGTCGGAGCATTCGGAGATGCGATGGGAAAACTCAGACAGTATGGACTTGATGAAGTAATCAGAGACGTAACAGCCAAAGGAACGCCATTTCTTGGAATCTGCCTCGGACTGCAGTTATTATTTGAACGAAGTGATGAGACTCCGGGTGTGGAAGGCCTTGGGATCTTGAAGGGAGAGATATTAAGAATCCCGGATCAGGAAGGACTTAAGATCCCTCACATGGGATGGAACTCACTAAAATTCCAAAATAACGGAAGATTATTTAAAGATATTCCGGAAGATTCCTATGTATATTTTGTACATTCGTATTATCTGAAAGCAGAAGATGAAGGCATTGTGACTGCAACAACAGAGTATAGTACACATATCCATGCTTCGGTAGAACAGGGAAATGTGTTTGCATGCCAGTTCCATCCGGAAAAGAGCAGTGATATAGGAATTCAGATTTTAAAGAACTTTGTGGAATTATAGGGGGACAAGGCAATGCATACAAAAAGAATTATTCCATGTCTGGATGTAAATAACGGAAGAGTGGTAAAAGGAGTCAATTTTGTATCTTTAAGGGATGCGGGAGATCCTGTCGAGATTGCAAAGGCATATGATAAGGCAGGGGCGGATGAACTGGTATTTTTGGATATTACAGCATCTTCGGATGCGAGAGGTACAGTTGTCGATATGGTCCGCAAAGTAGCGGAAAATGTGTTTATTCCGTTTACGGTAGGTGGAGGAATCCGTACAGTGGACGATTTTAAAGCTCTTTTGAGAGAGGGTGCGGATAAGATTTCTATTAATTCATCTGCAATCAATACACCAAATTTAATTTCTGAAGCGGCGGAAAAGTTCGGAAGCCAGTGTGTGGTAGTGGCGATCGATGCAAAGAAACGAGAAGACGGAAGCGGATGGAATATCTATAAGAATGGCGGACGTATCGATGTAGGAATTGATGCTGTGGAATGGGCAGCGAAAGTGGAGAAGCTTGGTGCAGGAGAGATTCTTCTGACCAGTATGGACTGCGACGGAACGAAAGCAGGATATGATCTGGAACTTACAAGAGCAATCGCAGAAGAAGTGAGTATTCCGGTAATCGCATCCGGCGGGGCAGGCAATCTGGAACATTTCTACGATGCACTGACAGAGGGAAAGGCAGATGCAGCGCTGGCGGCATCCTTATTCCATTACAAAGAGCTGGAGATCAAGGAAGTAAAAGAATATTTAAGAGAAAAAGGTGTATCTGTCCGTCTATAGTTTGTAGTCTGCATGACAGCATGGACAAAAAAATAAAAAGGATAGTGTGAAAAATAATGGCAGCGATTAATAATGACTGGCTGGACGCTCTGAAAGAAGAGTTCAAAAAGCCATACTATAAGAAATTATTCGAGACAGTAAATGAGGAATACAGAACAAGACAGATCTTTCCTCCGGCAGATGATATCTTCAATGCATTTCATCTGACACCGCTTCATAATGTAAAGGCAGTAATTCTGGGGCAGGATCCATATCATAATGTAGGACAGGCGCATGGACTCTGCTTTTCGGTAAAAAAAGGCGTGGATGTGCCGCCTTCGCTTGTGAATATATATAAAGAACTACATGATGATCTGGGATGTACGATCCCGAATCACGGCTGTCTGACTAAATGGGCAGAACAGGGTGTGCTGATGTTGAATACGGTATTAACCGTAAGGGCACATCAGGCGAATTCCCATAAGGATATCGGATGGGAAGAATTTACCGATGCGGCGATCATGGCACTTAACAGCCAGGATCGACCGATCGTGTTCATCTTATGGGGAGCACCGGCGCAGAGAAAGGCGAGGATGCTGAATAATCCGAAGCATCTGATCCTGAAAGCACCGCATCCGAGTCCGCTGTCTGCGTACCGCGGATTTTTTGGAAGTAAGCCATTCAGTCAGACGAACGATTATCTGAGAGCGCATGGAATAGAGCCGATCGACTGGCAGATCGAATAAATGAGGAGTATATAGAAAAAGTATGAAAAGAGGAAAAGCACTACTTGCAATATTCAGTGCAGGTTTGTTACTGACTGCCTGTGGAAATCCTTCGAAAAAAGGCGTCGAGTATCTTGAAAAAGGAGAATACGATCAGGCGGTTGAACAGTTTGAACAGGCAATAGAAAAGAATAAGAATACCGGAGATGCCTGGAGAGGAATCGGCATCGCGAAATGGGAACAGAAAGATTATAAAGGGGCAAGGAATGCATTCAGGAAGGCTCTGGATGATAATGCCGAGAAGACAGGAACCATTTATAATCTCATTGGGAACTGTGATCTGAAATTAGGCAAAGCAAAAGAAGCATTGAACTATTATAATCTTGGACTGGAACAGGATGACGTCAGCAAGAAGATGAAGAAAGAAATGAAATATAATATCATCGTTGCCTATGAGAAGATGGAAGACTGGGAGAGCGCGGAAGTAAAACTGGAAGAATATCTGGAAAGTTATCCGAATGACAAAGCAGCCAAAAAAGAAGCAGAATTCCTGGAGACGCGTTAATAGAATATGATAGAAATAAAAGATGAAACAGAAAAAGTGATTCTGGTCGGAGTTGCTCTCTCAGATCAGGATGATACAAAAGAATCACTGGAAGAATTAAAAGATCTGGTATCGACAGCCGGGGCAGAGACGGCAGGAATGCTGATCCAGAACCGGGAACAGCAGCATCCGGCAACTTATGTCGGAAAGGGAAAGATTGAAGAATTAAAAAATATGATCTGGGAATTGCGTGCGACCGGGATTGTGTGTGATGATGAATTGTCTCCGGCGCAGATGAAGAACCTGCAGGATGAACTGGATGTGAAAGTTATGGACAGAACCCTGATCATTCTGGATATCTTTGCGGCAAGAGCATCGACCAGTGAAGGTAAGATACAGGTAGAACTGGCGCAGCTTAAGTATCAGCAGACCAGACTGACCGGCTGGGGAAGAGCGATGTCCAGACTGGGAGGCGGAATTGGAACCAGAGGACCGGGAGAGAAGAAACTGGAGATGGATCGCCGCCTGATCAAAAGCCGGATCGCACAACTGAACCGTGAATTGAAGGATGTCAAAAAACACCGGGAAGTGACCAGAGAGCAGAGAAGCAGAAGCCACATTCCGGTAGCAGCAATCGTAGGATACACGAATGCAGGGAAATCTACACTCTTAAACACTCTGACCGGTGCAGGAATTCTTGCAGAAGATAAATTATTTGCAACTCTGGATCCCACTACCAGGGATCTGAAACTGCCAAGCGGTCAGGAAATTCTCATGACGGATACGGTAGGATTTATCAGAAAGCTTCCACATCATCTGATAGAGGCTTTTCGGAGTACACTGGAAGAAGCAAAATACGCAGACATCATCCTGCATGTAGTGGATGCTTCGAATCCACAGATGGATGAACAGATGTATACCGTATATGAGACACTGCAGAATCTCGGAGTGAAAGATAAGCCGGTGATCACGGTATTTAATAAGATTGACCGCATGGAAGATACCTGGGTTCCGAGAGACCTGCGTGCAGATTATCATGTAAAAATCTCGGCAAAGACGGGAGAAGGAATTACAGGATTCCTTCAGTCCATAGAAGCTGTATTGAGGGAGCGGAAAGTGGAGATTGAGGCATTGTATCCATATAAAGAAGCCGGAAAGATCCAAAAGATCCGGAAGTACGGAGAACTTCAGGAGGAAGAATACCGGGAGGATGGTATCTTCGTGAGGGCATTCGTTCCGGCAGAACTTTATGGGCAGGTACGTCCGGAAGGCGTCACACCGAACAATTGCTTATAAGCTCTGGAAAACGTAGAATAATCTTTAAATCCACAATCATAACAGACCTGTGTGCCCGGCACACCGGAAGATAATAGTTCTTTTGCAAGCAGGAGCCGCTTCTGGGAGATGTACTGTCCCAGTGTATAACCAGTTTCCTGCTTAAATAATCTCATCATATAATATTTGCTGATATAGAACTGCCCGGCGATCAGGTCGATCGATAAGTTCTCACAGAGGTGCTCGCCGACGTAATCAAGGATGGCGAGCACCTTTTCGTTACAATTATCCGTGTCAATGTATTCCAGCCGGTTTTTTCTTACCGCACGGTTCAGATGGATCATGAATTCCAGGAACATTACCTGCCGGTAGAGTTCGGAGGCATAGCCGCCGTCAGTGAAAGAATGTTCCAGATTAGAGATAGAACGGAACAGGGAACTCTTTTCCGGCGAGGGGATGCGCAGAACATTGGAGTGCTCCTGATCAGCTTTTTGGAAACAATAACTCAGATCGTAGCTTTCGGTCTGATATGCGTTCATAAAATTCGGAGAGATGTAGACAATAATTCTCTCATAAGGGCAGGAATTGTCTACTGTCAGCTTATGAATATCTCCCTGTTTTACCAGAACGATATCATAAGGCTTTAAGTCGTAAGAGCGGCCTTCGATCATATAATTGACCTTTCCCCGAATAAAGATTGTAATCTTATCAAAATCGTGATAATGGTAATCTATTTCTTTTGTATCCTGATCAGTCAGGTGAAAAAGTCTGAATTCACTGTTCAGATATCCTTTTTTCTCGTATTGTTCCATATATATCCTCCATATATTATTAAAAATACAATATCAAAATCAGAGTGATTCGAGACAGATAAAAAGCTGCAAATAGTATCTGTAATCAGTTTATAGGAAAATAGCATTATTTGCAAGAAACATGGCATTATTTGTGTAGATTATGGAAATAATGCCTGTTATGATATGGATAAAGAGAAAGATGCAGCTAACAGATGCAGTAAGCGGCGAATACTCTGTGTGAACTATATACAGTCAAAAGAAATAAAAATAAAACAGAAGAAATTTTTGAATGTAATTAAAGACGGGGATTAAAAATCAGGAGGAAGAAAGATGAAAGTAGTATTGGAACGTTATCATGGATTGGGGAATGATTATCTTGTATTTGATCCGAATCACAATGAATTAGAACTGGATCAGGCAAATGTAAAAATGATCTGTGATCGTAATGAGGGGCTTGGTGCTGACGGAGTTCTGGAAGGACCGATCCTGAAAGAAGACGGTATGCATGTAAAAGTATGGAATCCGGACGGAAGTGAATCAGAGACCAGTGGAAACGGTGTCCGCATTTTTGCAAAATATCTGAAAGATGCCGGTTACGTACAGAAAAAGAATTTCAAATTATATACAGGAAACGGTCCGGTGGAAGTGACATTCTTAAATGAAGATGGAAGCCGGCTGCGTGTATCTATGGGGAAATTATCATTTTGGAGTGATGAGATCCCGGTCATCGGCGAGAGGCGTGAAGTGATCAACGAGGACATGGTATTCGGAAGGACGTTGTATCCGGTTACCTGTGTATCCATCGGTAATCCACACTGCGTGATCCCTATGCGTGAGATTTCCAAACCGCTGGTATGCAAGATCGGTGATTATTCCGAGATCGCAAGATATTTCCCGAACAGAATCAATACACAGATCATGCAGGTGATGGATAAAGAGAATATTGCGATCGAGATCTTTGAGCGTGGTGCAGGATACACCAGAGCATCCGGAACCGGAGCATGTGCGGCAGCAGGTGTAGCGTACAAACTGGGACTTACGAACAGTAAAGTGATCGTTCATATGCCGGGAGGAGAACTCCAGGTAGAAGTAGAAGATGACTGGAATGTATACATGACAGGAGATGTGTTCTACGTTGCGAAGATGACACTTAGTAATGAATTTGCAGAGAGACTGCGTGCATTATAAGATACCGGGGAAATCTTGCAAAAGCTGTCGTGAATGACAGTATAAAAGCAGGTTTTACAGCTATACACAAACATATATTCGTGTTATACTAGGGCATAAGGAGGAAACCTTATGCCTTTAAAATTTGTATTCGGGCCATCCGGCTCAGGAAAATCAACTTATTTATATCAGCATGTCATAGAAGAATCAGAAAAATACCCACTGAAGAATTTCATAGTGCTCGTACCGGAACAGTTCACAATGCAGACGCAGAAGGATCTGGTCAGTATGCATCCGAGACACGGTATCATGAATATCGATGTACTGAGTTTTGCAAGACTTGCTTACCGGGTATTTGAAGAGACCGGTACAAAGCAGATGCAGGTTCTGGATGATGAGGGAAAAAACCTGATCCTCAGAAAGATTGCAGGGGATTATGAGAACAAACTGACGGTATTGAAAGGGAATATTAAGAAACTTGGCTATATCAGTGAGGTAAAATCCGTGATATCCGAATTTACACAGTATGATATCGGGGAAGAAGAGATGGATGAGATGCTGGATCATCTGGATGAAGACTCCAGATTGTATTACAAGTTAAAAGATATCAGGCTTTTGTATGAAGGTTTTCAGGATTACTTAAGAGAGCGGTATATCACGAAGGAAGAATTGCTGGATGTATTGAACAGTCAGGTAAAAGAATCAGAACTTTTGAAAAACAGTGTTGTAGTTCTTGACGGATTTACTGGATTTACACCGGTGCAGAACCGGCTGATACTGGAACTTATGCGGTGCTGCAAGGAAGTCTGGGTGACAGTTACGATGGATGAACGGGAGAATCCGTATGCTTATAAACATCCATATCAGCTGTTTGGACTGAGTAAGCAGATGGTAACGACACTGGTCAGAATGGCGGGGGAAGATCATATAGAGGTAGAAGAACCGGTCTGCCTGTATGGATATCCGGTGAAACGATTTGAAAAGAACCAGGAACTTGCATTTTTGGAGAGAAATATCTTCCGGTACGGGTCTGGAAGGTATGATAAAGCTGTGGAGAATCTGGAAATCCATGCAGCAGGGAACCCAAGACAGGAAGCAGATGCAGTGGCAGAGGGAATCCGCAGACTGGTACGTAAAGAGCAGTACAGATACAGAGATATCGGTGTGATCGTCAGTGATATGAATGTATATGGAGACTATCTGGAACAGGCATTTGAGAATTACGGGATTCCGGTGTTTATGGATCATAAGAGAAGCATCCTGTTGAATTCATTTGTAGAATATATAAGGAGTCTTCTGAATATGGCGGAAAAGAATTTCTCTTATGAAAGTGTATTCCGCTTCTTAAGAACGAATCTTGCAGGATTCGCCTGCGAGGAAGTCGATGAACTGGAAAACTATGTGCTCGGACTGGGAATCAGGGGATATAAAGGCTGGCAGAACCGTTGGATCCGCAGATTGAAGGGGATGGAAGAAGAGGAACTGGACCGGCTGAATCATTACCGTGTACAACTGGTAGAAAAAGTGGATAACCTGATGTTTGTATTAAAACAAAAGAGGAAAACGGTGCGAGATATCACGATGGCAGTATATGAGTTCATGGTGAAGGAAAATATCCAGGAACGCCTGCAAAGAACAGAAGAAGAATTTCAGAAAGCAGGTGAGCTGGCACTGGCGAAGGAATATTCACAGGTCTACCGGATCATTATAGAATTATTTGATAAATTTGTAGAACTTCTGGGTGAGGAACCGGTGGGACTGAACGAATATTGTAAGCTTCTGGATGCAGGACTGGAAGAGGCAAGAGTCGGTGTAATTCCTCCAAGTGTGGATCAGGTAGTGGCAGGAGATATGCAGAGAACAAGATTAAAAGACATCAGGGCACTCTTTTTTCTTGGAGCCAATGACAGCTTCCTTCCCGGAGCACTTATGAGAACCGGTCTGTTAACAGAACAGGACAGAGAGAAGTTCCGGCAGGCGGATCATGCGCTGGCGGCAGGCGGAAAGGAAAAAGCATATGTCCAAAAGTTTTACCTGTATATGAACCTGACTAAGCCGTCGGAGAAACTGAAGATTTATTATAGTAAAGTGTCTGCAGGAGGGAAAGCACAGCGTCCGTCTTATCTGATACAGGAATTATCAAGATTATATCCGGAGTTAAAGGTTCAGGATGAAGAAGCAAAAAAACTAAAGGAAAAAGAACTGACGGAGAAAAGTGGAGTTGCTTATCTGATCCGTGGACTGCAGGAGAAGAATCTGGACCTCACCTGGCAGGAATTATATACCTGGTATCAGAAATCTCCAGAATGGAAAGCTGCGGTGGACCGGATTTTGCGCGCATGGTACTACAGACGTCCGGAAGATCCATTATCGGAACGTGTAGCAAGAGAACTTTATGGAGAGAATTTCGAAGGAAGCATCACGAGAATGGAACGGTATGCGACCTGTGCGTGTGCACATTTCCTTGCTTACGGGCTCCGCCTGAAGGAACGGCCGCTGTATGAATTTAAAGCAGTCGATCTGGGAAATGTCTGTCACAGGGCCCTGGAACTGTTTTCGAAAAAGGCGTCGGAGGCGGGCGGTTGGACAGTATTGCCGGAAGAAGAAAGAAAAAAGCTGATCGATGCAAGTGTGGAAGAAGCGATTACAGATTATGGCAATTCTGTATTATACAGTACGGCAAGAAATGAACAGATGATCGTGCGCATGAAGCAGATGCTGGAGAGAACAGTATGGGCACTTACGAACCAGCTGAAAGCCGGGGACTTTGTGCCGGAGGCATATGAACTACGTTTCTTCGGAGGAAAGATTGACCGCATTGATATATGTGAGACGGAAGAGCAGATATATGTCAAAGTTATGGATTACAAGACCGGAAGTAAGGCATTTGACGTGGTTGCATTGTATCATGGCTTACAATTACAGCTTATGGTCTATATGGATGCAGCAGTCGAATTTCAGAAAAAGCGCCATCCGGATAAGGAGATAATCCCGGCCGGTGTGTTCTATTACCGTATTCAGGATCCGCTGGTAGACAAGACAGAAGATAAAGAAGAAGCAGAGCGTGCAGTTCTAAAGCAGTTAAAACCGGATGGCATCATTCCGCTTGGGACAGAGATATTAAAGCATCTGGATCATAATACTTCGGGCGAATCTCTGGCGGTTCCGGTAAAATATAATAAGAACGGCAGCGTATCAGGGTACTCCAAAGTGGTTGTGGGAGAGGATTTTTCTGCGATGATGACTCATGCAAAAAGGCAGATGGAAGAGGCAAGAACGAAGATATTGAATGGTGAAGCAGGAGCCCTTCCTTATAAGCGCGGCCAGGAAAGCGGCTGTGATTACTGTCCGTACCGGCATGTCTGTGGATTCGATGTTAAGATCCCTGGATATGAATACCGTGATATCGGAGCGATGGGAAAAGAAGAGGCTATGGCGGCGATGCGGATAGAGCAGAGTGAGGCAGAGCAGAGCGGGAAAGGAGGAAATTAAGTATGGGTGTGAAATGGACCGAAGAACAGCAGAAAGTCATACAATTGAGGAACCGTAACATTCTGGTATCGGCAGCAGCAGGTTCCGGAAAGACGGCTGTTCTGGTGGAACGTATCATTACGATGCTGACAGAAGATGATCCTCCGGTGGATGTAGATAAGCTCCTGATCGTGACATTTACCGAGGCGGCAGCCTCAGAGATGAAAGAAAGGATTCGTCTTGCAATTGAGAAGAAACTGACGGAATACCCGGAAGATGAGCATTTGAAACAACAGGCAACCCTGATCCATAATGCGCAGATCACAACTATCCACAGCTTCTGTCTTTCTGTGATCCGCGATCATTTTCATGCGATTGATATTGATCCGGGATTCCGGATCGGTGAAGAAGGAGAACTGAAGCTGTTAAGACATGATGTGCTGGAGGAGATGCTGGAGGAGAAATATCAGGAAGGAAATAAACGGTTTCTTGATTTTGTGGCAGCTTACAGCACCGGAAGAGATGATAAAAAGATTGAAGATCTGATATTGAAGATCTATGAATTTTCCAGAAGTTATCCGGATAGTGAAGAATGGCTGGATTCCTGTGTGAAAGTATATGGAATACCGGATGTGAAGACGCTGGAAGAAAGCAGCTTCATGAAAAAGGTGATGACAGATATCCGAAAGAATCTGGATGATGCAAGAGAACTGCTGGCTCATGCGGAGAAGATCGCATTAAGTCCGGATGGTCCGGCGGTGTATGAGGCAACGCTGGATAAAGACATGCAGGTGATCGAGGAGCTGTCCGGGATTCCGTCTTATGAGAAGATGGCAGAAGCATTTGCGAACGTAAAATGGGCAAGGATCGCAGCAAATAAAGATAAGACGGTATCGGAAGAAAAGATTGAGCAGGTTAAGAAGATCCGTGAACTGGTAAAAGGAATTGTAAAGAATATCAGCGGGCAGTATTTTTATGAAAGTCCGCAGGAACTGGTAGAGGATCTGAAACTATGTGCCCCGGCGATGGAAGAACTGGGAGATCTTGTGCGGCTGTTTGCGGAGAAGTTTGAGGAGCAGAAGCGTGCACAGAATATGATCGACTTTTCGGATATGGAACAATATGCACTGCGTATCCTGACAGAGAAGACTGAAGCGGGACTTGGACCGTCAAAAATAGCGGAAGAATACCAGAAACAGTTCCAGGAGATCATGATCGATGAATATCAGGACAGCAACCTGATCCAGGAAGCAATCCTTACCAGTGTATCGACCTGCAGAAGCGGAAGGTACAATATCTTCATGGTGGGGGATGTGAAGCAGAGTATTTACCGGTTCCGTCTGTCGAGACCGGAATTATTTCTGGAGAAATTCCACACATATAATATAGAAGAAAGTCAGACCCAGAGGATTGACCTGCACAAGAATTTCCGAAGCCGGAAGGAAGTACTGGAAGGTGCCAATGCGATATTCCGGCAGATTATGACGGAGAAACTGGGCGGGATTGTCTACGATAAGCAGGCAGCATTATATCCGGGAGCAGAATATCCGAAGACGGAGAATCTGGAGACAGAGATTCTGGTGATGGACGGTGATCTGGATGGATATCAGGAGAATGATGCAGTAGAAGAAGAAAACAGCACTGGTAATACGGATAAAGATACGGGAAAGGGAATTGTTTCCGAGAGAGAGCTGGAAGCCCGTATGATCGCCATGCGTATCCGGGAACTTCTGCGGTCGCAGAAAGTTACGGATAAGGAGACCGGAGAACTGAGAGATGTCCGCTATTCGGATATCGTGATCCTGACAAGAAGTATTAAAGGATTTGCCGATGTATTTACGGAAGTGCTGAACCGTGAAGGGATCCCGACCTATGCGGGAACCAGTGAAGGATATTTCCAGACACAGGAGATCGGCGTGCTTCTGGATTATCTGAGGGTTCTGGATAACCGGAGACAGGATATTCCGCTGGCAGCAGTATTAAGCTCGGCATTTGCGGAAATATCAGACGAAGAGCTGGCAGTGATCCGGTGTGCGTATCTGGATAAGCCGTTCTTTGAAAGCGTTGCAGAGTACAGAGTACATGGAAGTGAACAAAAGATCCGGGAAAAGCTGGAAAAGTGTCTGGGAGAGATGGACGAATTACGTAGAATTGTACCATATACACCGATGCATGAGCTTTTATGGAAGATACTGGATCGAACCGGATATGGAGATTATGTGGCAGCGATGCCCGGCGGCGCACAGCGCAGAGCGAATCTGGACATGCTGATCGAAAAAGCCAGGGCATACGAGGCAACCAGCTATAAAGGATTGTTCCATTTTGTAAGATATATCGAACAGCTGCAGAAATATGATGTGGATTATGGTGAAGCAAGTATTGAAGATGAACATGCGGATACGGTGCGCGTAATGACGATCCACAAAAGTAAAGGTCTGGAGTTCCCGGTTGTGATCGTTGCAGGAATGGGAAAACGTTTTAACATGCAGGATGCAAGAAGTGCAGTGGCACTCCATGCCGGTATGGGAGTCGGACTGGATGCGGTGAATCTGGAATATCGTACGAAGATTCCAAGTATCATCAAGAAAGTGATACAAAAAGAGGAAGCACTCGAGAGTCTGGGGGAGGAACTGCGTGTATTATATGTAGCCCTGACGCGTGCGAAAGAGAAGCTGATCATTACAGGAACACTTTCAAAACCAGAGGATAAGATTACCGGATATCAGATGTTTGGAGGAAACGCAGACGGAACATTATCATTCGCCCAGCTTAGCCATGCTTCCACATACTGGGACTGGATACTTCCGGCGGTATTAAAGAGTCAGAAAGAAGAACTGTTCAGACTTCAGATCCTGCATATGGAGGATCTGATAAAAGAAAGCATAGAGGAAGAAGAAAAGAGCGGTCTTTCAAGAGCCATTCTTGAAAACTGGAATGTAGAAGAAATCTATGAACCGGAATTGCACGAGATGCTGCAGGAACAGTTCGCATTTTCTTACCCATATGAAAAGAGCAGTGAAAGAAAGCTGAAATTCACCGTTACGGAATTGAAAAAAAGAGCTTATGAGATTGCGGTAGATGGCGGCCGGGAAGAACTTGAAGGCCAGGGTGATTTATTATACGAAGAACCGGAAGTGGTGCCGCTTTTACCGAAATTCATGCAGCAGGAAGAGGGACTGACAGGAGCACCGAGAGGTACGGCGTATCACCGTGTGATGGAGTTACTGGATTTTTCCGGTATGCAGGAGCCGTGGAAACAATGGTTCACCGGATGGCTGGAGGAACAGGTCAGAAGAGGAAGGATAGAAGAAGAGGCGGCAGCATGTGTCCGTTGGACAGATATTCTGGAATTTCTGCAATGTGATTCGGGAAAACGGATGCAGGAAGCAGACAGAAATCAGAAGCTCTGGAGAGAACAGCCGTTTGTACTTGGAATTAATGCAAAAGAGCTGTATCCGGAGGAAGAAGACGGGGAACTGATCCTGGTACAGGGAATCATTGATGCTTATTTTGAAGAACCAGATGGACTGATTGTGCTGGATTATAAGACGGATAAGGCAGACAGAGGAGAAGAACTGGCAGAGAAGTACCAGGAGCAGCTGCGCTATTATGCTAAGGCACTGGAACAGATGACAGGAAAAAAGGTTAAAGAAAAGATTATATATTCATTTACTTTGAAGAAAGAAATTTATATAAAATAACAAAGAGAAGCATATCCCAAGTCGGGGTGTGCTTCTTTTTGCGTTATGTATTTGGAAGAATCCGCTAGTGTCATATGATCAGCATCTTACAATTTTGTAACATACATAATATGTGTTGACATACTATATTATACGACGTATAATATGCGTAACAAAATAATATTAGATAATAGTGCGAAAGGGAGTGAGAGCATGGTTTTTAATACAGGTGCAGCTCTTCTGGATGCAATTGTGCTGGCGGTAGTATCGCGGGAAGATGAAGGAACGTACGGATATAAGATTACACAGGATGTAAGAAAAGCAATCGATGTATCAGAATCTACATTGTATCCGGTGCTTCGAAGACTGCAGAAAGGGGAATATCTGGAAGTCTATGACAGGCAGTTTGACGGAAGAAACCGACGTTATTATAAAGTAACAGAAAGCGGAAGAATCCAGCTTGCCATGTATCAGAAAGAATGGAAAGAATATTCCGGGAAGATCAGCGAATTGTTTGAGGGAGGTAGACTAGAATGAACAGAATAGAATTTATGGAGACGCTGTCCAGACTGCTTCTGGATATTCCGGAAGAGGATCGGATCGATGCATTGAAGTATTATAATGATTACTTCGATGACGCAGGAAGTGAGAATGAGCAGAATGTCATTGAAGAACTGGAGAGTCCGGAAAAAGTGGCGATGAAGATCAAAGCGGACCGGGAAGACACAGGAACTACGGAAGAATATGACACAGATACTGGAAAAGGGCAGGCAGAAAGAACTTCAGATTCCGAATACAAGGCTCAGACGGATACGGAAAATACATATCAGTATTATCAGGAGGACAGATCCGGAGATGAAAAAGATAATAAAATATACCAGGATAATGGAAGCTATGAGTATGGAGAGCGTCAGGAGAATAAGCCGTGGACGAATAAATGGTTAAAATGGACTATGATCGTGGCAATCGTTGTGATCGGATGTCCAATTGTGATACCACTTGCAGCCGGACTTCTGGCGTTGATCGCAGGAATTGTGATTGCGGCGTTCTGTGTGTTTGTGGCGATTGTACTTGCGTTTGCAGCAGTGGTGATGGCTGGTGTTGTACTTTTCGCAGCGGGGATAGGATGCATGATCGCAAATCCCGGCGTAGGGCTTGCAGTTCTTGGAGCCGGACTGATGGCAGTTGCAATCGGAGTGATCGGAACAGTAGTCGGTGTAAGGCTGTGCATTATCGTATTTCCGGGGATAGTCAGAGGAATTGTATATATATTAAGAAAACCATTTCACAGAAAGGTGGTGGCATAAAAGATGAAGAAGAGATGGAAAATATTCTGGATCGTGTGCGGCTCGATGTTTCTGGCCGGAATCATATGTTGTTCGGTTTCGTGGGGAATGGGAACGACCCTGACAGATATCGCGCGTCAATTTCCACATGGGATCGGCTGGATATCGGAAGATGAAGACTGGGATGATGCAGATGAAGAAGATGAAGAAGATATAGAGGATGATCAGGACGAAGAAGATGATCAAAATGAACGGAAGCAGGAAGAAACAGCAGCATCACAGGAGAAAGAGACGATGAAAGATGCAACGGGAATTATAGAAGGAAACGGAAAGGCTGCATATCAGAATATCCGGGAGATAAAGAGTACAGTAGGTGCAGGAAGGATTCATCTGAAAACACAGCCGGATACAGATGAGATTACGGTAGAAAGTAAAGACACACATAAAAAACTTGGCTTCCGTGCATACGCAAAGGATGGAATTCTATATCTGACATCGAATAAAAAAATTACAAAGACCAGGAATGTAGGAAAAGGAACAATTACCGTGACACTTCCTGCAGATATAGAGCTGGAAGAAGTAGAACTGAACCTGAAGGCGGGAGAATTAAAAGCAGAACAGATTCTTGCCAAAGATCTGGAGGTAAATGCCGGAGCAGGTGAAGTAAATATTCTGGAATTTTCAGCTGATAAAGCAGAATTCAAATGTGGAGCCGGTTCCGTAACCGCAGCAGGCGATGCGAAGAAAAAGATCGATGCAGACTGCGGTGTAGGAGAGATCAATTTAAAGCTAAAAGGAAACCAGAACGATTATAATTATGATCTGGACTGCGGTATCGGAGAGATTCAGTGTGGCGATTACAGTTTCTCAGGTTTCGGCAGAGAGAACAGTATTGACAATGGTGCAGACAAGAAAATGGATATCGACTGTGGTATCGGATCTATCAATGTGACATTTATGGAACAGATGTAAATCGCCATGCGTTCGAAAGGAACTGCCGGTGGCAGATCCTGCAGATGCACACGGATCCGGAAATCGGGAAATATAAACAGCGTATGTATCGTAGATTATATCAGGAATATGGAGGATAGAATTATGGAAGGAAAAAGATTATACCGGTCAAGAAAAGACAGAATGATATGCGGAGTATGCGGTGGAATTGCAAAATATTTCAATATAGATCCGACGCTTGTAAGACTGGCATTTGTGCTGATCTCAATGGGAGCAGGATCAGGAATACTGGCTTATATCGTTGCGGCAATCATCATACCGGATGACCCGGAAGAGTATTAGGATATTTTTATTCAGGGATGAAAAAATACTGTGATGTATGAAATAGCAGGAAAGGTGGCATACTGATAAAAAACGAAAGGAATCAATCAATATGCCATCAAAAAAGAAAATACCTGTCCGTCTGGAAGATCTTACACCTGATGAAAAAGTCAAATACGAGATTGCGGGAGAATTAGGACTTCTCGACCGGGTAATGAAAGATGGGTGGAAATCCCTCACTTCCAAGGAAACCGGAAGAATCGGAGGCCTGATCACGAAAAAGAAACGACAGAATGACAAAAATGACAAAAATATTACGAATGTTAATTAGTATGAATATTATGTAATAAAGGTTGAAAAGAAAATATCCATTTGCTATAATCGAACAACTGGTAAAAGAGTTAGCAGGTGAGGATATGAACGAGAAGATTAATGTTTTAGGTGTAAATATAGACAGTTTTACAGCGAAAGAAGCCATGAAGGAAACAATTGCATTTCTGGAATCTGAACCTGTGAGTGTGATAGATGTTGTATCGGTAGATGCGCTGATGCAGATGAACGATCTCCCGGAACTGAAAGAAAAGATGAATGAATTTGATATGATATTGCCGGGGGAAAAGCTGATCCTTGAAGCAGCGGAAGAACCGGAACTGCCGGAAGAGATTAATATGGAATTGTATCTGAAGATGTTTATGCGCTATCTGCATAAGAACCATAAAAGACTCTATCTGCTGGTAGAGTCAGAAGAAGAAGGGCAGGAGGCATTCCGGTATCTGCAGAAGGCATATAGTGGGATTCAGTTAGTGGGGTTGGCGAAGGTATCTGCAGAAGGCAGAGCGGATGATATGCTGGTGAATGCGATCAACGGAAGTGAAGTGGATTGTGTCCTTTCGGCATTATCGGTTCCATTACAGGAAGATTTTATTGCAAAAAACAGAAATCTTCTGGATGTAAGAGTTTGGATCGGAGTTGGAAAGAAGATATTCTCGCCACGTAAGCCGGGATTCGGTCAGGGGAAAATTGCAAAGTATCTCTTGAATCATATTTTCAGGCGTGAAATGGAAAAAAATAAGCTGAAAATGAAATCCTAAGAAAAATATAAGAAAGTTATTTCGTCACTATGTCTATGCAATAAATATGTACAAAATGTAAAAAAACTGAGGAAATCACCAAAAAAGTGTGATTTCCTCTTTATTTTTTTGGTTATATATATTAAGATAAGATTTGACGATATGTATTTTGTAGATTATTATAGTGAATTTGTTGTGTAAAATGCATATTGAAAAGAGTGGAGGAGATGGAATATGATATCTAATCAAATACTTCAAAACACAATTGAAGGATTGAAAGGGATTACACGAATTGACTTTTGCGTGATGGACACAGACGGTAAATCTCTTGCAAGCACATTCTCAGAACAGGAGAACTACGTAGAGGAGGTACTCTCCTTTGTTGAATCCCCAGCAGACAGTCAGGTCGTGCAGGGATATCAGTTTTTTAAGATTTTTGATGAACATCAGCTGGAATACATACTTCTTGCCAATGGGGGAAGTGATGATGTTTACATGGTAGGCAAGATCGCGGCCTTTCAGATTCAGAATCTTCTTATCGCATATAAAGAAAGATTTGATAAGGACAATTTTGTTAAAAACCTGTTGCTGGATAATCTGCTGCTGGTAGATATTTACAACCGTGCTAAGAAATTACATATTGACACAGAAGTAAGACGTGTTATCTTTATTATTGAAACAAAGCATGAAAAAGATACGAATGCGCTCGACAACGTGAGAACACTTCTTGGTAACCGTACCAGGGATTTTGTGACAGCTGTTGATGAGAAGAATATTATCGTGGTAAAGGAACTGGAACCGAATGATGGCCATGCGGAACTGGAGAAGATTGCGGAGAATATGTATACGCTCCTGAAAGAAGATGGAGAAGAAGATATTCTGATAGCATACGGAACAGTTGTCGGTGATATCAAAGAAGTTTCAAAATCATATAAAGAAGCCAAATTAGCTCTTGATGTCGGTAAGATATTCTTCAGTGAACGCAGCGTTATTGCATACAGTGCTTTGGGAATTGGACGTCTGATCTATCAGCTGCCGATTCCACTTTGTAAGATGTTCATACGTGAGATTTTTGAGGGGAAATCGCCGGATGATTTCGATGAAGAGACATTGATAACGATCAATAAATTCTTTGAGAATAATCTGAACGTATCAGAAACATCCAGACAATTATATATACACCGTAATACACTGGTATACAGACTGGATAAACTGCAGAAGAGTACCGGTCTGGATCTGCGTGTGTTTGAAGACGCCATTACATTCAAGATCGCACTTATGGTAGTGAAGTATATGAAGTATATGGAGTCGCTGGAGTATTAATAATCAGGAGGAACATATGATTGAACTAAGAGAAGTAACGAAAGAGTACTCAAAAGGGGTTGCAGCCCTGAATGGAATCAATCTGAAGATTGAACAGGGTGAATTTGTGTTTATCGTGGGAGACAGCGGATCTGGTAAGTCCACGTTGATTAAACTTATCATGAAAGAGCTGGAGCCTACATCTGGAACAATTATCGTAAATGGTAATAACTTAAGCCGTATGAAACATCGGAGAGTGCCGATGTACAGAAGAAATATCGGTGTTGTATTCCAGGATTTCCGTCTGTTAAAGGATCGCAATATCTATGAAAATATTGCGTTTGCACAGAGAGTAACAGAGACATCTACAAGAATTATCAAGAAAAAAGTACCGGCGGCATTGTCACTGGTAGGGCTTGCCCAAAAATACAAGGCATTTCCAAAGGAATTATCCGGTGGTGAGCAACAGAGAGTTGCAATCGCAAGAGCAATCGTGAATGAACCTGCAATTCTGCTTGCAGATGAGCCTACCGGTAACCTGGATCCGACAAATTCATGGGAGATTATGAAGCTGTTGGAAGAGGCAAACGACAGAGGAACTACAGTTCTGGTCGTTACGCATAACCAGGAAATCGTGAACGAAATGCAGAAGCGGGTTGTTACAATGAAAAAAGGTGTCATTGTAAGCGACGAGAAAAAAGGTGGGTACAAGCATGAGAATTAGTACAATAGGATATTCGATGAAACAAGGAGTTAAGAACATCCGCAGAAATAAGATGTTTTCCATTGCTTCGATTGCAACGATGGCGGCATGCATCTTCCTGTTTGGACTGTTCTATTCCATTGTAGTGAACTTTAATTATATCGTGGAAAAAGCAGAAGAAGGTGTGGCAATCACCGTATTTTTCAACGAAGATACAACACAGGAACAGAAAGACTCGATTGGTGCCCAGCTTAAGAAAGAGGACGGCGTACTGAAAGTGAATTATGTAAGTGCAGACGCGGCATGGAACAAGTTCAAAGATCAGTATTTTGGAGAGTCCAGTGATCTGGCGGAAGGATTTAAGAGTGATAACCCGCTTGCAAATTCTGACAACTATGAAGTATATCTTTCGGACGTATCAAGGCAGAAGAGTGTTGTATCTTTTGCAAAATCACTGGAGGGAGTACGTAAAGTTAATAAATCAGATGTGGTAGCAAAGACGCTGACAAGTGTGAATAAGCTGGTGGGATATGTGTCTGTAGCAATTATTGCAATTCTGCTTGCAGTATCTGTATTCCTGATCAGTAATACGGTTACTATGGGTATTACAGTAAGACGTGAAGAGATTGCGATCATGAAGTATATCGGTGCAAAAGACGGATTCGTCCGTGCTCCGTTTGTAATCGAAGGTCTGATCATCGGAGCTGTGGGAGCGGTCATTCCGCTGGTACTTTTGTACTTTATGTATGATAAAGCAATTACATATATTATGACAAAATTCAGCCTGCTGAATAACATTGTAGACTTCCTTCCAGTAGCAAATGTTTACAGAACATTGCTTCCAATCGGAATCGCATTAGGTGTGGGAATTGGTTTTGTTGGAAGTTTCTTTACAATCCGCAAGCATTTGAAAGTATAATGCTTCTGATCCGGAAAGGAACGACATATGATAAATAGAAAGAAGAGGATAAGTCTTCTGCTGACAATGGCACTTACATGTGGAATGTTCATGCCGGCGTATGCAACTGAGATAGATGATACAAAGAAAAAAGCAGAAGAACTGGAGAATAAGAAAAAAACTGCCGAGAGTGAGAAGACATCTCTTGCCAATCAACTGAGTAATCTGGTAAATGAGATGGAAAAGACAAAGAAAAAAATCTCGGATAAGGAAAGTGAAATCTCGAATAAAGAAGACGAGCTGATTCTTGCAAAAGCAAAAGAAAATGACCAGTATGAAAGCATGAAAAAGAGAATCCGTTTTATGTATGAGAACGGAAATACTGGATTTATTGAAATCTTATGCTCTTCTAAATCAATCGGAGAATTTCTGAATAATGCAGAATATATCAGTACGATATCTGGTTATGACAGAAATATGCTGGTGGAGTTTCAGAAGGTTGTAACAGATGTGGAGAATCAGGAAGCAGAGCTTCAGAAAGAATACAAACAACTGCAGACAATGCAGGATGATCTGATCGCAAAACAGGATAATGTCAATCAGCTGCTGACGAGCAAACAAAGCGAGATACAGAAGCTGGACAGTGAACTTGGCGATACAAAGAATAAGCTGGCTCAGTTAGAAGCAGCGGCAGCGGCAGCTGAGAAAAAACAAAAAGAGGCAGCCGAAGCAGCGGCAGCAGCGAAAAAAGTGCAGGCAGCAGCGGCATCTAAGAATACAGGTTCATCTTCAAGTTCTGCCGGTTCGCCGGTTGTATCAGGGAATGGAACATTTACCCATCCTTGTCCGGCCGGGTATATCTCAAGTACATTTGGCTATAGAACACAGCCGATTGCAGGAGCAAGTACGAATCATAAAGGAATTGATTTTGCCGCTGCAACAGGAACACCAATCTATGCAGCGACAGCGGGAACTGTAATTTCAGCAGGATATGCAGGGAATGCAGGAAATCTGCTGGTAATCAATCATGGTAACGGTCTGCTGACATATTATATGCATTGCAGTAAGATTTATGTAAGTGCAGGGCAGAAAGTCAGCAAAGGACAGAATGTTGCGGCAGTGGGAACAACCGGTAATTCAACCGGACCGCATCTTCATTTTCAGGTAATGTTGAATGGAACACCGGTCAATCCGGCAAATTATCTGTAATAAAAGACAGATCATAGTAAGAGGCAGATAAATGAAAAACAGAAAAAGTTTTTTGAAAGGGGCGCTTTGCGGCGCCCTTGCTATGTTATTGGCAGCGGGACTTGTGTCCTGCGGATTAAAAGTAAATAGTGGAAGCAGTGATATCACATCAAAAACAGAGGATAAGATATCGGAATTACAGAACCTGGTCAAGAAGCATTATATGGGGGACGTAAAAGAGAAGAATCTGGAAGATGGAATCTATAAAGGCTATATCAATGGTCTGAATGATCCGTACTCGGTATATTACAACAAGAAAGAGACAAAAGAATTATATGAATCGACCGGTGGGGAATATTCCGGAATCGGTGCTGTGATGTCTCAGAACACGGAGACAGGAGTGATTACTCTGGTTCAGATATATAAGGATTCTCCGGCTGAAAAAGCTGGACTTAAGGACAATGATATCCTATATAAGGTAGAAGGAAAAGAAGTAACAGGAAAAGACCTTTCGAAAGTTGTAAGTAAAATAAAAGGCGAAAAAGGAACAACAGTAGAACTTACCGTATTAAGAGGAGAAAATGCGAAGGAGGTAACTGTGACTGCTACAAGAGACACTGTGCAGGCACAGACGATAGAGTATAAGCTGATGGATGACAAGATCGGTTATATCAGAGTGTCTGAATTCGATACGGTAACCTATGATCAGTACGAAGAAGCACTGGATGATCTTGAGAAGCAGGGAATGACAGGATTAGTGGTGGATCTGCGTAATAATCCGGGAGGTTCACTCAGTACGGTATGTGATATGCTGGATCTGATGCTGCCAAAGGGACTGATCGTCTATACAGAAGACAAAGATGGCAAAAAGACAAAGATGAAATCTGATGAAGAGCATCAGTTTACCAAGCCGCTGGCAGTTCTGGTAAATGGTAACAGTGCCAGCGCATCAGAAATCTACTCCGGTGCAATCCAGGATTATGGAATCGGTAAGATTGTAGGAACCCAGACATATGGAAAGGGTGTTGTACAGCAGATTTTTGATCTGGATGACGGAACAGCTGTAAAACTTACGATTGCAGAGTATTTTACTCCAAAGGGAAGAAGCATTAATGGAAAAGGAATTACACCGGATGTAAAAATCAAGTACCAGAGCGATGAAGAAAATCCGGATGCAGATAACCAGCTTGAAAAAGCAGTAGAGACAGTAAAGGCACAGATGAAGTAATGGTGTGCCGGCAATGACATGGCAGAAGAAGAGTTTGGAAGGGAATGCAGTTAGGCATTCCCTTTTAGTATGCCTTATGGTAAAATATAAATAATGTAAAATTAAGATGATACATGTAAAATAGGAGGAAAAGACATTGATTAATCAGTTAGTAGCCAACATAAAGAAGACAGGAGCACCGATCGTAGTAGGTTTGGATCCAATGTTAAACTACATTCCAGAACAGGTTCAGCAGAAAGCGTTTGCAGAGTATGGTGAGACACTGGAAGGTGCCGCTGAAGCAATCTGGCAGTTCAATAAAGAAATCGTAGATAAGACGTATGATCTGATCCCTGCAGTAAAACCACAGATCGCGATGTATGAACAATTCGGTCTTCCGGGACTTGCGGCATTTAAGAAGACGGTAGATTACTGTAAGGAAAAAGGACTGGTTGTCATCGGAGATATAAAAAGAGGAGATATTGGTTCTACATCTGCAGCTTATGCGGTTGGTCATATTGGAAAAGTGAAAGTAGGAAGCAAGACATATGCACCATTTGACGAAGACTTTGTAACAGTCAATCCATACCTTGGTTCAGACGGAGTCAATCCATTCCTGGATGTATGCAAAGAAGAAAAGAAGGGAATCTTTGTCCTTGTTAAGACTTCCAATCCATCCAGCGGAGAATTCCAGGATCAGAAGATCGATGGGCGTCCGCTGTATGAACTGGTCGGAGAGAAAGTGGCTGCATGGGGATCAGAAGTCATGGGTGATGAGTACAGTTATGTAGGAGCAGTAGTTGGAGCAACTTATCCGGAGATGGGAAAAGTACTTAGAAAAGTAATGCCGAAGGCATATATCCTGGTTCCTGGTTACGGTGCACAGGGGGGAAAAGGAAAAGATCTGGTACACTTCTTTAATGAGGATGGACTTGGAGCAATCGTGAACTCTTCAAGAGGAATCATTGCGGCATACAAGCAGGAGCAGTATGCAAAGTTTGGAGCTGAGAACTTTGGTGATGCATCTAGAGCAGCAGTTGAGACTATGGTAGCAGACATCAAAGGAGCACTTGAGAACAGATAAGGTCTGATCTGACAAAAAAGACAGATAAAAACGTATGACAGAGTAATCTTAACAGGAGATAAAGGAAGATGGAGAAAAAGAAAGAACAGGCGAAAGTTCTGTCACAGGAGATGCTGGCAGACGGGATCTACAGTCTGTGGATTGAGACAGAAGCAGCACGGACTGCCAGACCGGGACAGTTTGTATCTGTATACACGGCAGATGCAAGCAAATTACTTCCGCGTCCGATCAGTATCTGTGAAATTGATAAAGAGGCAAAAAAATTAAGACTGGTATACCGTGTAACCGGAGAAAAGACCGGAACAAAACAGTTCTCGGAATTAAAGGCAGGAGATACTGTGCCGGTGATCGGACCTCTGGGAAATGGATTTCCATATGAGAAAGCAGAAGGAAAGAAAGTATTCCTGATGGGTGGAGGAATCGGTGTTCCGCCAATCCTGGAACTTGCCAAACAGATGCAGTGCGAAGAAAAGCAGATTGTTGTCGGCTACAGAGATGCACATACATTCCTGAAAGACGAATTTGAACAGAACGGGACCTTATATATTTCCACAGAAGACGGAAGTGTAGGAACAAAAGGGAATGTCATGGATGCTATCCGTGAGCAGAATCTGGATGCAGATATGATATTTGCATGCGGACCGACACCAATGCTGCGGGCGATCAAGACTTATGCAGAAGAGAAGGGGATCGAATGCTATATTTCTCTGGAAGAGAGAATGGCATGCGGAATCGGAGCCTGTCTGGCATGTGTCTGCAAGACAAAGGAAAAAGATGCACACAGCAACGTGAATAACAAGAGAATCTGTAAAGACGGACCAGTATTCTTATCTACGGAGGTGGATTTATAATGGATATGAAAGTAAATATTGCCGGCGTAGAGTGGAAGAATCCGGTTACAGTGGCTTCCGGTACATTTGGTTCGGGAGAAGAATTCGGTGAGTTTGTCGATCTGAACCGTCTCGGAGCGGTGACGACCAAGGGAGTCGCAAATGTCCCGTGGCCGGGTAATCCGACACCGCGTGTAGCAGAGGTATACGGCGGGATGATGAATGCGATCGGACTTCAGAATCCGGGAATTGATCTGTTCTGCAAAAGAGATATTCCGTTTCTGAAGAAATATGATACAAAGATCATTGTGAATGTCTGCGGGCATGCGCCGGAGGAATATCTTGCGGTTGTTGAACGGCTGGCGGATGAGCCGATCGATATGATGGAGATCAATATCTCGTGCCCGAATGTAAATGCGGGATTCCTTGCGTTTGGACAGGACGCAAAGCATGTAGAAGAACTGACGGCTCAGATCAAAAAGATCGCAAAACAGCCGATCATCATGAAACTGACACCAAATGTTACGGATATTACAGAGATCGCAAAGGCGGCAGAAGCCGGCGGAGCAGATGCCCTGTCGCTGATCAATACATTGACGGGGATGAAGATCGATATCAACCGCAGAACATTTGCGGTAGCTAATAAGACCGGCGGCGTATCGGGACCGGTTGTACATCCAATCGCAGTCCGTATGGTATACCAGACGGCGCAGGCGGTCAATATTCCGATTATCGGAATGGGAGGAATTGCTACACCGGAAGATGCAATCGAGATGATTCTTGCAGGAGCATCCGCAGTATCTGTGGGAACCGCGAATTTCTATAATCCAAATGCAACAATAGAGATCATTGACGGAATCGAAGCATATATGAAGAAAAATGGATTTGAATCCGTGAAAGATATGGTTGGTATTGTAAAATAATGATAAAGAGACACTGCTATCGGCAATGTCTCTTTTTTCTTGGAAATATGTAAGGAAAATATAAGAAAAACCGTGAACGGTAAAAATACGGGTGCCTGTATGGCAAATGCTATAATAAAAACATGACTGACAGTCAGTTTTTTGAGTAGATTTTCAGAAATGTTTTTGTTATACTGATATGTATATGACGATACCAAAGGAGGATGTGTGGATGAAGAAATCATTTCAGATTTTCAAAAGAGATCTCGGCCGGTTATTCCGTAACCGTGCGGCGGTACTGATCCTGGTTGGAATCAGTGTACTGCCGTCTCTTTATGCATGGTTTAATATCGCTGCCAATATGGACCCGTACGGGAATACCAAAGGAATCCAGGTAGCGATTGCTAATGAAGATAAAGGTGCCGACAGTGAGCAGATGTCACTGGACGCAGGACAAAATATTGTAGACAATCTGAAGAAAAATGACCAGCTTGGCTGGAAGTTTGTAGATGCAAAAGAAGCAAAAAAGGGAGTAAGATCCGGAAAATATTATGCTGCGATCGTGATATCGGATAATTTCAGCGAATCGCTTCTGAGCATTTTATCGGGAGATATCAAACAGCCGGAGCTGGATTATTATATTAATGAAAAGAAAAATGCGATCGCCCCGAAGATCACAGATACAGGTGCAGGCACGATCCAGCAGGAGATCAATGACACCTTTTCTTCGGTGGCGGCAGAATCCATTTCAAAGCTGCTGAGTGAAAAAGCCGGAGATATCGCAGGAAGAGTGACGGAGGGAAATTCGAGTCTGATCCGGGCGGTTGCCGAGACAAGGAAGAATCTGGAAGAATATAACAAAGTGCTGGAAAATTTTCAGAAAACGGTGGATAAGTCAGATGAAGTGATTCAGAATGCGGTAAAAACACTGGATCAGGTCAATGCATCGGCAAAATCAGGAGTGCAGACACTTTCAGATAGCGGAACGGTACTTTCAGACACAAGAACAGCAGTAGGAATATTTTCGACACAGTTCTCGGATAATATGTCGAACGGCGAGACGCTTCTGAATAATACCTATGTGTCTGCATCGGCAAAACTGGGCATATTCGAGACGAAGGCAGGACAGGCTTTGACAGCAGTAGACGGAAGCCTGACAACAGCATCCACTCTCCTTACCAGGAATCAGGAATTACTGAGTCAGTTAAAAGCGCTGAATGAACAGATTCAGGGAAATACAGAATTATCACAGCAGTTTTCGGCATTGATCGCACAAAAGATTTCCGAACTGGAGAGCCAGAATGCGTCCCTTCAGGGGCTGGTGGCTTCATTGAAGAATGGCAATAAAGGAATTCAGAATGCAGTGACAACAGCGCAGAGTACACGGACATCTCTGGAAAAGCTTGCAAAAGACAGCAAGGAAAGTCTGCAGGATTACCGCAGTAATTTTGCACAGACATTAATGCCGCAATTGAACCAGTCACTGGACAGTCTGGCTTCATTAAGCGGAAGCCTGGCCTCAACACTGGATGGTGTAGAACCAACGGTTGAACAGATGAAGAGTATCCTGAATCAGCTCAACAGCAGCTTGAAAGACAGTGCCTCGGCACTGGGACAGACAAAAGAAGTGCTGAAGCGGGTAGATGAATCACTGGCTTCGGTTCAGGAAGATCTGGGAGCATTGCAAAGTTCACAGATGTATCAGAAACTGACCTCTCTGGAGGGGATTGATGCGGATTCCATTGCCGGTTTTATGTCTTCGCCGGTAAGTATTCAGTCGAAAGTATTGTATGATGTGGAAAATTATGGATCCGGTATGACACCGTTTTATACCAATCTGGCATTGTGGGTAGGCGGACTGATCCTGGTATCCATTCTGAAACAGGAAGTGGATAAAGATGGAAAGATTCACAGATTTACGGCATCACAGGCTTATTTTGGCAGATGGATGTTATTCATGACGGTAGGTCTGGTACAGGGACTGATCGTGTGTCTAGGTGATATTGTGCTTCTGAAAGTACAATGCGTTCATCCGGTTGCATTCGTATGTGTAGGCATCTTCTGTTCCTTTATCTATGTAAATCTGATCTATGCGCTGGCGCTTACGTTCAAGCATATTGGAAAAGCACTGGGAGTTGTACTGGTTATTTTACAGATCCCGGGATCGGCAGGAACATATCCGATCGAGATGACACCTGCATTTTTCCAGAAACTTCATCCGCTGCTTCCTTTCACATATGGAATCAGTGCAATGCGTGAATGCATTGCCGGTATGTATGGAGCGAATATCTGGAAATACCTGGGGATATTGGCAATCTTCTTCCCGATATCGCTTTTCATCGGTCTGGTACTTCGTCCGCTGCTTATGAATCTGAATCATCTGTTCGATAAGCGGCTGTCAGAGACAGAGCTGATGCTGGGAGAGACGGAAACAGCAGAGCGGAAACGATCGGAACTGACCATGATGATGAAGACGTTAATGGAAGATGATGAGTGGAAACAGGAATTCATGGAAAGATCAGAAAAATTCGAGAAGCGTTATCCGAAGATGATCCGCTTTGGATTCCTTGGAATGATCATTATCCCGCTCATTTTCCTGATACTGATGTTCAGCCTGGAATCCAAACTGGTATTTTTGGTGTTATGGATCGTATCGCTGATCGCACTTGCACTGTATCTGATCTGTGTAGAATATATACACGATAAGATGTTAAAACAGCTTGCTGCCACAGGAATGACAACAGAAGATCTGGTACGGGGAATAAAGGAGGAAAAAGGCGTATGAGAAATATATGGGAAATTTTCCGGAGGGATATAAAACGGATTAAAAATAATGTGATCGCCATGATCGTCATTATGGGGATCACCGTTGTTCCCTGCCTTTATGCCTGGTTTAATATTGCAGCAAGCTGGGATCCATATAAAAATACAGGAAACTTAAAAGTTGCGGTGTCAAGCGTGGATAAGGGGTATGAAGGCAGCCTGATTCCGCTCGAACTGAATATGGGAGATCAGGTACTGACATCGCTTCGCAGTAATTCGCAGCTTGACTGGGTATTTACCAGCAAGAAAAAAGCAGTATCCGGAGTAAAATCCGGAAAATACTATGCGGCGATCGTGATACCGGAAAACTTCAGTACAGATATGATGAGTCTGTTCTCTGAAAATATCAGTAAACCAAGTATCACATACTATTCGAATGCAAAAGAAAATGCGATCGCACCGAAGGTTACAGATAAAGGAGCAAGCGCGATCCAGAGACAGGTCAATGAAGTATTTATTGAAACGATCAGTGATACGGTTATTACTTCTTTCAAAGCAGTTACCAATGTGGCAGATCAGAATGGAGTAGAATCCATTGCAGGGAATCTGGCAAATAATCTGGACCAGATCGGTTCGGACCTGAATGTGGCATCTGCGACATTAAGTTCCTTTGCGGGAATGACGACATCTGCACAGCAGCTTCTGGATACGACAGGCACATTTCTGAAAGAGACACAGAACCGTTCGGATAAGACAACAGATGCCCTGAAGACAACGAAGAAATCATTCAATGGGATTGAAGGAACGATCAACGGTGCAACGGATGGCGTAAATGAGGCACTGAATTCCGGAAAGGAATTTTATTCACAGATGTCCGGGATCATTGATTCCGCATTTGCATCCAATTCACAGAGTGCGGCAGATGTAGCGGCGACATTGAACACTCTGGCATCCAGCGTGGAAAAGGTAACAGCCGCCTATCAGTCACTGCAGAATTCGGTAGATGATATGGCAGATAAAGTGAGCGGACTTGGCAATACGAAACTGAATGCATTGCTCGGCAACATTTCAGGGAAGCTCGGTGAGACAATCGCAACACAGACAGAGCTTAAGAATCAGTTACAGAGCACGGCATCCTCTCTGACAGATGCATCCGGCACAGCAATCCAGAATAAAGCAGAGCTGGACAAACTGGTAAAAGAAAGTGCGGACAGTCTTGCAAATGTGAAATCCGACTATGAAAAGAATGTAAAAAACAGTTTGGATAAGCTTTCCAAATCCATGGGAGATACCAGCAGCAGTCTGGGCAGTCTGATGGATCAGCTGGATGCAAGTGTGGACGGAGTCTATGATCTGTCATCTTCGGCTTCCGCAGATCTGACACAGATCAATAAGGCACTGGATCATTCCTGCAAGCTGTTGGATAAAGCATCCGGAAAGATCAGTGAGACAACAGGAAAGATCAGTCAGATGCAGTCGGGCGGAGACTTTTCTCAATTGGAAGAACTGATCTCCGGGGATTCCAGTGTGATCGGAGAGTTCCTGGCAGCACCGGTAAGCCTGAAGACGAATCAGGTCTATAAGATTGAAAATTATGGCTCTTCGATGGCACCGTTCTATTCCACCTTGTCGATCTGGATTGGCGGAATCGTACTGGTTGCCATGTTAAAGACAGGTGTTTCGACAAAATGTACCGAAGGTCTGAAGAAAGTAAAACCACATCAGGAATACCTGGGCCGTTATCTTCTCTTCATGATCGTCGGTCTGCTGCAGAGCACTCTGATCTGTCTGGGAGATCTGTTATATCTGGGCATCCAGTGTAAGCATCCGTTCTTGTTTATGCTGGCAGGATGGTTCTCGAGCATCGTATATGTGAATATCATTTATACACTGACGGTGTCATTCGGAGATATCGGAAAAGCAGTCAGTGTTGTACTTCTGGTCATGCAGGTGGCAGGTTCCGGAGGAACATTCCCGATTGAAGTGGCACCGGCGTTCTTCAAAGCAGTATATCCGTTACTGCCATTTGTTCATAGTATGGCGGCATTCAGGGAGACGATTGGCGGAATGTATGGTATGACATACTGGACGGAACTTGGGAAGCTGGGAATCTTCCTGCTTTTGTCATTGATTCTAGGACTGCTTCTGCGCAAACCGGTAATCCGGATGAACGAGGCATTTGCAGAAAAGCTGGAAGAGACAAAGATTATGTAATGATTACGTGTATATACTGTTCTTTTTTTCTGACGTGAATTGAAAAACTGATTTTCTTATGATAGAATTAAATGGAATTATTATGCAATAAATAAGACACACAGAGTCTGAAATATATGGAGGGAATCAAAATGGAAAGTTATAAACAGGAGTTTATTGAATTTATGGTAGAGAGCGATGTGCTCAAGTTTGGAGAATTTACATTAAAGAGCGGAAGAAAATCACCGTTCTTTATGAATGCCGGAGCTTATGTAACAGGATCACAGCTGAAAAAATTAGGTCAGTATTATGCGAAGGCAATCCATGATACCTATGGAGATGATTTCGACGTGTTGTTCGGACCTGCATACAAGGGAATCCCGCTTGGAGTGGTCACGGCAATTGCTTACAGTGATCTTTACGGAAAAGAAGTACGCTATTGTTCTGACCGTAAAGAAGAAAAAGATCATGGTGCCGATAAAGGAAGCTTTCTCGGAAGTAAGTTAAAAGACGGAGACCGTGTGATCATGATCGAAGATGTGACAACATCAGGAAAGTCTATGGAAGAGACCGTACCAAAAGTAAAAGGTGCCGCAGATGTAACAATCGTAGGTCTGATGGTATCCCTGAACCGTATGGAAGTAGGAAAAGGCGGCGAGAAATGTGCATTGGATGAGATCAAAGATCTGTATGGATTCGATACAGCTGCGATCGTAACAATGGAAGAAGTTGTAGAGTGCCTGTATAACAAAGAATGTGACGGGAAAGTTGTGATCGATGATACATTAAAAGAAGCAATCGATGCATATTATGAACAGTACGGAGCAAAATAGAAAACGGGGGATCAGGATATGAATGAAAAAGCATATAAAGCAATGGGGCTAGCCGGTGCAGCAGGGATTGCGGTAGGAATTGTAGTCACGGTAATAGGAATCGCCGCAGGTGTGATCTCCATTATAAGCGGTGCCCGTTTACTGAAAGAAAAGAAAGGAATCTTATTCTAATACCGAAGAGACACAGGAGGTTGTAGGACGTTGGATTCAGGAAAAAGAAAACGAATCCGGATACTGGGAAAGATATTATTTATATTATATGTAATATTTATTGTATATTTCCTGCTGTTCTCTGATTGGTATGGACGTACAGGTGAGATGAGGGAATACCATTATAATCTGGTACTGTTTAAAGAAATCAAAAGATTCTGGCAGTATCGTGAGCAGGTGGGATTCTTTGCAATGTTCACCAATTTATTTGGAAATGTGATTATATTTATTCCGTTTGGATTTTTCCTCCCGATGGGAAGCAGGCAGAGAAGTTTTATTGCAACGGCATATTACAGCTTTGTACTGAGCCTGTGCGTGGAAGTCTTCCAGCTTATTACAAAGGTGGGGAGCTTTGATGTAGATGACCTGTTACTGAATACCATCGGTGGAATTTGCGGATATATATTATTTGCAATATGTGCGGCAATAAGGAGAAGACATGCTGGGAAAAAAACTAAGAACAGAAGATGATAGAATTAAAGCGGTAGCGAAAGCCCGTAAAAAAAAGCGGAAAAAGATGATCAAAACGAAATATGGACAGAAAGCAGTCAGACACTCCAAAAGGGGTGTCTATTCCTGTACTTATGCAGTGGTGATTGCATTTCTGGTGATCGTGATGATTCTTTTTTCATTTTTAAATAAAGGAAATGTCAATATATTGATCGGATTTTTCGGACTGGGAACCTGTGCGATGGCAGTGATTGGAATCTGGCTTGGCATGAAAGGATTCAGAGAACGCGAAAAGATTTATACAACATGCAAGGTGGGAATCACGGTAAATGCGGTATTTCTCGCCGTTATGGTTGGATTATTCGTCAGGGGGCTTATGTAGAATGATAGAAGAAAGATATGAACTGGCACTTGACCGTATCCGTCTGATGCAGACAGAAGATACGGTGAAAGAGCCTTACAGAGATTATTTTAAGAAGATGGCAGAGTTCGTGCTTATGCTGGACGAACTGAGAGATGAACTTCTGGACGGAAGGTATCAGAAACTTACGCTGGAAGAATTAAGAACATGGAACAGACGGCTGTATCAGGATGTTTTGCCGGAGCAGTATAAAGAAAGTTATGCGAATCCGGATTATGCGTGTAAGATGTTTGGAAAAGAATCAGGACAGATTCTTGGAATGTTATATGCGGAACTTCGTGGGGCAGTCGTTTATGTTTTTGAGGGAAAGACGGAATATCTGGCAATTTTGTATGAATTATTGATTGAAATATATAACCAGTTCGAGGATACACCGGATGCAAAAACAGCCCGTGATATTTTTTACTGGTATGCAAGTGATTATTGTGATGTATTCCTTGCGGATCGTATCAGAGAACAGATCCTGCCGGAAGAATCCTTCGCAACAGATCTGATTATGAACAGTGATCTTAAAGATCTCAGATATCTGTATCAGTTTGGAGAGTATATCAGCGAAAACGAATGGAAGACAGCGGAGCATCTGAACCGTCTCCCGGAAGAGACCATCCAGAAGATGGCAGATGTCTATTCGGAAGGATACCGCATCGGATTCGTAAATACCGGAAAAGATCTTTCGAAGAAATCGGTAGTGAATATCCGTTATATTCTTGGATTTGAACGTGTAGTAAAGAAAGCGATAGAGAACTTTGAAAAAATGGGATTAAAACCGGTCATCTATCGTGCAGCGGTCAGTGTGCTGACAAAGAGACAACATTACAAGATCGGATACTGCGGAGCAGTGGCAAATAAGCAGTATGAATACGATCATAAAGATGATCAGGCAATCTTCATGGATAAGAAGTACCTGGAGCGCAAACTGGAAGTGATGCAGACAACATATGAACATTATAAGAAAGAGGCAGCCGGGTTTGCAGGACCGGCATGCATTGACATGTTTGGTGAAGAACCATTCGAACCGGTGGCAAAAGAGACTGTGGCAAAGCTTTCGGAGAGTCAGGAAGAGATGATCCTGCAGTATGACAGCCGTCAGAGCCAGATGGTGAACAGGTATATCAAAGGAGAAGAGCGCAGCTTTACGATCATTGCCTATCCGGTGCCGGAGATCGGAGAGAAGTATGAAGAGATTTTCGATGAGATTATCCGTATAAACACACTGGATGCAAAAGTATATGAAAAAGTACAGCAGACACTGATTGATGCATTGGATCAGGGAGAATACGTGCATATTCTCGGGACAAATGGGAATCGTACAGATCTGAATGTGCAGTTGCATCCGTTGAATGACCCGGCAAAAGAAACAATCTTTGAGAACTGTGTGGCAGATGTGAATATTCCGGTCGGGGAAGTCTTTACTTCTCCTGTTCTGGAAGGAACGAACGGAGTCTTACATGTCAGCAAAGTGTATCTGAATGAACTGCAGTATCGTGATCTGGAGATCACATTCTCAAATGGCATGGTATCAGAGTATAACTGTGCGAACTTTGATCGCGATCTGGAAAATAAAGCGTATATTCACGATAATGTATTATACAAACATCCGACGCTGCCGCTTGGTGAATTTGCGATCGGAACGAATACAACTGCATATATAACTGCCAGGAAGTATGGAATCGAGGATAAGATGCCGATTCTGATCGCAGAGAAGATGGGACCGCATTTTGCGGTGGGAGATACATGTTACAGTTGGTGCGAGGATATCAAAGTCTATAATCCGAACGGAAAAGAGATTATTGCAAGAGACAATTCGGTATCGATCCGCAGAAAAGAAGATGTATCAAAAGCATATTTCCACTGCCATACAGATATTACCATTCCATATGAAGAACTTGGAAGTATTACGGTTGTTACAAAGGATAAAAAAGAGATTGTGTTACTGGAAAATGGAAAATTTGTACTTCCCGGTACAGAGATTTTAAATGAACCATTGAAAAATTCTAATAAATAGGGTATGATTTATTTGTCAAACTTATAAGAAAGGATGAAAATTATGCCAAAAGTAGGAATTATCATGGGCAGTGACTCAGATCTTAAAGTTATGAGTAAGGCTGCAGTAATGCTGGAAGAGTTAGGAATCGAGTATGAGATGACGATCATCTCAGCACATCGTGAACCAGATGAACTGATTGAATGGACCAGAGGAGCAGAAAGCCGCGGAATAAAAGTTATGATCGCCGGTGCAGGAATGGCAGCAGCCCTTCCGGGAATGTGTGCAGCATTATTTGCCCTTCCGGTTATTGGTGTACCTCTTTCAGGAAAGAATCTGGATGGAATGGATGCAGTGTTTTCAATCATGCAGATGCCGCCGGGAGTTCCGGTTGCAACCGTTGCAATCGATGGCGCAAAGAATGCAGCAATTCTTGCAGCAAAGATTCTTGCGGCTTCAGATGAAGAACTTCTGAAGAAACTGAAAGCTTATACAGAAGAACAGAAAGAGGCAGTCAAAGCCAAAGCAGCAAAGCTTGATTCTATCGGATATGAGGCATATCTGGCATCAAAATAATAGATATAAAAGTACAAAAATAAATAACAGGTACAAAAGGAGATCGGATTATGGATTACAAAAAAGCTGGTGTGGATATTGAAGCAGGTTACAAGTCAGTAGAACTTATGAAAGAGCATGTAAAGAAGACCTTGCGTCCGGAAGTTCTTGGAGGACTCGGAGGATTCTCGGGAGCATTTTCTCTTGCGAAGATCAAAGAAATGGAAGAACCGGTGCTGTTATCAGGAACAGACGGATGTGGAACAAAGGTCAAACTTGCCATGATCATGGATAAGCACGATACCATTGGAATCGATGCAGTAGCTATGTGTGTGAATGATATTGCATGTGCAGGCGGTGAGCCGTTATTCTTCTTAGACTATATTGCATGTGGAAAAAATTATCCGGAGAAGATCGCATCTATCGTAAAAGGTGTGGCAGAAGGATGCCTGCAGTCAGAAGCAGCCCTGATCGGTGGAGAGACAGCAGAACATCCGGGACTTATGCCGGAAGATGAATACGATCTTGCAGGATTTGCAGTTGGTGTATGTGATAAAAAAGATATGATTACAGGAGAAGACTTAAAAGCAGGAGATGTACTGATCGGTATGGCATCTTCAGGTGTGCACAGCAATGGATTCTCACTGGTACGTAAAGTATTCGAGATGACAAAAGAATCGTTGGATACATATTATGATGATCTGGGAACTACACTCGGAGAAGCACTGCTTGCTCCGACAAGAATCTATGTCAAAGCATTAAAGAGCATAAAGAACGCAGGAGTGAAAGTGAAAGCCTGCAGCCATATCACAGGAGGCGGATTCTATGAGAACATTCCAAGAATGTTAAAAGACGGAGTAAAAGCCGTTGTAGAAAAAGACAGTTATCCGGTTCCGCCAATTTTCACAAAGCTTGCAAAAGAGGGAAATGTAGACGAGCATGCAATGTACAATACTTATAATATGGGTATTGGTATGATCGTTGCGGTTGATCCTGCTGATGTAGATAAGACAATAGAAGCAATCAAAGCGACCGGAGATACTCCATATGTGATCGGTCATATCGAAGAAGGTGAAAAAGGAGTGACATTATGTTAAATGTCGTAGTTCTGGTATCCGGTGGCGGAACAAATCTGCAGGCAATCATAGATGCAGTAGATTCCGGCGAGATTACAAACACAAAGATTGCCGGCGTCATCAGTAATAATAAGAATGCATATGCACTGGAGCGTGCTGAAAAACATGGGATTCCGAATCAGTGTATATCTCCAAAAGATTATGAAAGCCGTGAGATTTTCAATCAGGAATTTATGAAGGCTGTGGATGTCATGCAGCCGGATTTGATCGTTCTGGCCGGATTTCTGGTAGTGATTCCGGCAGAGATGATCGCAAAATACAGAAACCGTATGATCAACATTCATCCGTCCCTGATCCCGGCATTTTGCGGAACAGGATTTTATGGATTGAAGGTGCATGAAAAAGCACTGGAACGCGGAGTGAAGGTGGTTGGTGCAACGGTACATTTTGTAGATGAAGGAACCGATACCGGTCCGATCATTTTGCAGAAAGCAGTTGAAGTGGAACAGGGAGATACCCCGGAAGTTCTGCAGAGACGTGTAATGGAGCAGGCAGAATGGAGAATTCTGCCAAGAGCCATTGATCTGATCGCAAACGGTAAAGTTAAAGTAGAAGGACAGCGTGTGACGATCGAGTCATAGAGGATAAAGGAGCAGTGTAAGATGAAAGTATTAATCGTTGGAAGTGGCGGAAGAGAACATGCAATCGCATACAGCGTTGCAAAAAGCGATAAAGTAGACAAGATTTACTGTACTCCGGGAAATGCGGGAATTGCAGAATTTGCAGAGTGTGAACCGATCGGAGCCATGGAATTTGACAAGATCGTAGCATTTGCAAAAGAAAAAGAGATTGATCTGGTTATTGTTGGAATGGATGATCCACTGGTTGGCGGTCTGGTGGATGAACTGGAAGCCGCAGGTATCCGTACTTTCGGACCTAAAAAGAATGCAGCGATCCTTGAGGGATCAAAAGCATTTTCCAAGGATCTTATGAAGAAATATAACATTCCGACTGCAGCTTATGAGAATTTTACAGATCCGGATGAGGCAGTTGAATATCTGAAGACGGAGGCCAGATTCCCAATTGTATTAAAAGCAGACGGACTGGCACTTGGAAAAGGCGTGCTGATCTGTAAGAATCTGGAAGAGGCTGAAGAAGGCGTGAAGACGATCATGCTGGATAAGAAATTCGGTACAGCCGGTAATGAGATGGTTATAGAAGAATTCATGACAGGAAGAGAAGTCTCAGTACTGTCATTTGTAGATGGAAATACAATCAAAACGATGACTTCCGCACAGGATCATAAGCGTGCAGGTGATGGAGATACAGGTCTGAATACAGGAGGAATGGGAACATTTTCACCAAGTCCGTTCTATACAGAAGAAGTAGATGACTTCTGTAAGAAATATGTATATCAGGCAACCGTTGATGCTATGAAGGCAGAAGGAAGACCGTTCAAAGGTGTAATCTTTTTCGGACTGATGCTGACAGCGGACGGACCGAAGGTTCTGGAATACAATGCCAGATTCGGAGATCCTGAAGCGCAGGTGGTTCTTCCGAGAATGAAAAATGATATCATTGATGTAGTAGAAGCTTGTATTGATGGTACGCTGGATCAGATCGATCTGCAGTTTGAAGACAATGCTGCAGTATGTGTTGTTCTGGCAAGTGACGGATATCCGGTGAAATATGACAAAGGACTTCCAATCAGCGGACTGGAGGAATTTGACAGGCACGAAGGCTATTACTGCTTCCATGCAGGTACGAAATTCAACGGTGATCAGATTGTGACCAACGGCGGACGTGTACTTGGTGTGACAGCAAAGGGAAAAGACTTAAAAGAAGCAAGAGCTAATGCTTATGCGGCAACCGAATGGGTAAAATTCGATAATAAATATATGCGTCATGATATTGGTAAAGCGATTGACGAAGCATAAAAAGTACGAAAAGAGTATGAAAAGAAGAGCTTACGATTTAGGTTGTAAGCTCTTTTTAATTGTGTTATAGTATCCATATAACAAAAGAAAAAGACAGATAACAGGTGATGAGATGTTGATAGAAATTGATTTTAACAGCAGCGAGGCAATCTATGTACAACTGCAGAATCAGATTATCATGGGGATTGCAACAGACATGATTCGGGAGGGAGATACCTTACCGTCTGTCAGACAGCTGGCGGATACTGTGGGAATTAATATGCATACGGTGAATAAAGCGTATTCGATCTTACGGCAGGAAGGGTTCATCCAGTTGGACAGAAGAAGAGGAGCCGTAGTCGCCATTGATGCGGACAAGGCACAGGCAATGTTAAAACTCAGGGAAAAGCTTGCAATATTACTTGCAAAAGGATGCTGCAAGAATATTGGAAGAGAAGATGTGCATGCATTGGTGGATGAGATATTTGACGAGTATAGAAGATAGGCAGAAAGGAACAAAAAGGCATGGATTATACAAGGCAGGCTAAGGAAGTGCTGAAGATTGCAGAAAAAAGTGCGAAGGAGATGGCGCACCCTTATGTAGGAACAGAACATCTGCTTCTGGGACTCAGAAAGGTGTATACCGGCGTAGCGGCGCAGGTTCTGGGAATGAACGGGGTAGATGAGGAAAATATACAGAAAGTGATGTCCGAACTGATCTCTCCTGCAGGTGAGATGCCAGGCAGAAAGAAACCAGAATACAGTCCGAGACTGGAATATATTCTGGAAGACAGTAAGACAGAGGCAGAACAGTTCCGCTCAGAAGAGATTGGAACAGAACATATGCTGACGGCACTTATCCGTGATATGGATTGTGTTGCTGCAAAGATCCTGACTACGTTAGGTGCGAATCTTCAGAAGATCTATCAGGAAATATTTGAAACTGTCGGGATCGATCCGAAGATGTATCAGGAAGAATATGGACCGGAAGAGGGGAGAAAGAACGGAGTATTGGATCAGTATGGTACCGATCTGACAGCAGAAGCAGAAGAAGGAAAGCTCGATCCGGTCATCGGAAGAGAAGAAGAAATCGGACGGCTGATGCAGGTCTTAAGCAGACGCACAAAGAACAATCCCTGTCTGGTCGGGGAACCGGGTGTTGGTAAGACAGCAGTCATCGAAGGGCTTGCAACACAGATTGCAGAAGGCATCGTGCCGGAAGGAATCAGGGGAAAACGTATCTATACCATGGATCTGGCAAGTATGATCGCCGGATCAAAATACCGCGGAGAATTCGAAGAACGTATGAAACGTCTGATTCAGGAGGTGAAGGCGGCAGGTAATATCATTCTGTTTCTGGATGAAGTGCATACGATCATTGGTGCGGGTGGTGCAGAAGGAGCGATGGATGCGTCTAATATTCTGAAGCCGTCCCTTGCAAGAGGAGAACTGCAGCTGATCGGTGCCACAACGATCGTGGAATACCGCAAATATATTGAAAAAGATGCGGCACTGGAAAGAAGATTCCAGCCAATCACGGTAGAAGAACCAGATAAAAATCAGTGTCTGGAGATACTGAAAGGTCTGCGCTCCAGATATGAAAAACATCATAAAGTAAAGATAAGAGAAGAAGCACTGGAGGCAGCAGTCAGCTATTCCAACCGCTATATCAATGACCGTTTTCTTCCGGATAAGGCGATTGATGTTGTGGATGAAGCATGCTCAAAAGTAAGCTTGCGTGGATTTAAAGTACCGGAAAATGTATATAAACTGGAAAAGGCACAGACGGAACTTGCAAAGGAACTGGAAGAAGCAATTCAAAGCGGCAATATCATTGAGGCATCCATGCTTCATAAAGAATTAAAGGATGCAGAAGAGAAATCAGAACAAATCAAGAAACGTATTCACAAGAAGAATGATGCAAAGCATCTGGAAGTAACGGAAGAAGATATTGCAGAGGTCGTATCACAGTGGACGAAGATTCCGGTAAGTCGTCTGGCTGAGTCAGAAAGCACAAGGTTAAATAAGCTTGAACAGACACTTCATAAGCGTGTGGTCGGGCAGGATGAAGCGGTAACAGCAGTAGCAAAATCTATCAAGCGCGGAAGGGTCGGACTGAAAGATCCAAAGCGTCCGATCGGTTCGTTCTTATTCCTGGGGCCAACAGGAGTCGGAAAGACAGAATTATCCAAAGCTCTTGCGGAAGCTCTCTTTGGAGATGAGAATTCTATGATCCGTGTAGATATGTCTGAATATATGGAAAAGCATAGTGTGGCAAAGCTGATTGGTTCGCCTCCGGGATATGTCGGACACGATGACGGTGGACAGCTTAGCGAACAGGTGAGAAGACATCCATATTCCGTCATCTTGCTTGATGAGATAGAAAAAGCACATCCGGATGTGTTTAATATCTTTTTGCAGGTGTTAGATGACGGGCACATTACAGATTCACAGGGAAGAAAGGTGGATTTTTCGAATACTGTGATCATTATGACATCTAATGCCGGAGCACAGTCAATCATCGATCCGAAAAAGCTGGGCTTTAATACAAAAGAAGATGCCGCAGGAGATTATAAGCGGATGAAGAATAACGTTATGAATGAGATCAAGTTTATCTTCCGTCCGGAATTTTTGAACCGTATTGATGAAATTTTGGTATTCCATCCACTGACAGTTGAGCAGATGCAGAAGATTGTGGGATTGATGTGCAGAGAACTGATCAAACGTGCAAAAGATCAGCTTGGAATCGATCTTACGATTCGTGATTCTGTGAAAAAGCATATTGTAGAGACTGGTATGGATAAGAAGTATGGGGCAAGACCACTCAGACGCGCTGTACAGAATCAGTTAGAGGATAAACTTGCCGAGGCGATTTTAAGTGGGGAAATCAGAAGAAATATGAAAGTTGTTGTTGGAATCTCTAAAAAAGAAATTAAATTTACGGCAAAGACTACAAATTAAAAATATTTTATTATATAATAGAATGAACGAAAGAAGAACCTTAGGAGGACAAGAAAATGGCAGCAGTGAAAGAGCTTTTAAGAGCTGAAACAGACGGTACACTTAGTTTTGGAGATTATACATTAGACAGCAAAACTAAGTTAGACGGATTCGAATTTCAGGGGGATATCTACAAAGTTAAGACGTTCAAAGAGATTACAAAATTAGAAAAGAACGGAATGTTTGTATACGAATCCGTACCGGGAACTGCAGTAGAGAATTTCAAGGCAACAGAGAACGTAGTTTCGTTTAAAGTATGTGGAGAGACAGATTTTCAGTTTACACTTGGAATGGAAGCGGATGCAGAGTATGTTGTATACATGGATGATGTGAATATCGGAGACATGACAACAAACTTAAGTGGAAAACTCAGCGTAAGTGCAGAAGCAGATCCGGGAAAAGAGATTGGAATTAAAGTCGTAAGAAAATAATGGCAAAAATAAAGAAAAGTATATATTTCTGTCAGAATTGCGGACATGAAGAAAGCAAGTGGCTGGGGCAGTGCCCAATGTGCAAAGAGTGGAATACATTTGTGGAGGAAAAGGTGAGTACTCCGGCAGCCGGTGTATCCAGAGGCAGCAGTGTGGCAAAGAAAAAGAGTCAGATTGTGACTTTATCCAGTGTATCAACGACAGATGAAGAACGAACAAAAACTGGAATAAAAGAATTAGACAGAGTATTAGGCGGGGGAATCGTACAAGGTTCCCTCGTATTAGTAGGTGGGGATCCCGGAATCGGAAAATCAACACTGCTGCTTCAGGTGTGCCAGAAGCTGGCAGCCAGGCAGAAGAAGGTGCTTTATATTTCCGGAGAGGAATCATTGAAGCAGATTAAATTGCGTGCAAATCGAATGGGAGAATTCGCGGATAGTCTCTTTTTATTATGTGAGACGAATCTGGCAGCAATTCAAAGTGTGATTGAGAAAGAAACGCCGGATGTTGTTGTGATTGATTCGATTCAGACAATGTATAATGAAGAAGTGTCATCTGCACCGGGAAGCGTATCCCAGGTGCGGGAATCAACAAATGTACTGATGCAGCTGGCAAAGGGGCTGAATATCTCGACTTTTATCGTGGGACATGTGACAAAGGAAGGAACGGTTGCAGGCCCGAGAGTACTGGAACATATGGTGGATACAGTACTTTATTTTGAAGGCGACAGGCATGCATCATACCGGATACTCCGAGGAGTGAAGAATCGTTTTGGATCAACAAATGAGATCGGCGTATTCGAGATGCGCAGAGAGGGACTATGCGAGGTAGAGAATCCTTCGGAATTCATGTTGAGTGGAAAGCCGGAGAATGCAGCCGGATCTGTGGTGGCATGTGCGATGGAAGGCACAAGACCGATGCTGATGGAGATTCAGGCACTGATCTGCAGGAGTAATTTCGGAATGCCGAGAAGAACTGCGGCAGGATTGGATTATAACCGTGTTAACCTGCTGATGGCAGTTTTGGAAAAGAGGATGGGGCTTCCATTATCCAATTACGATGCTTATGTCAATATTGCCGGCGGGATTCGTATGAATGAACCGGCAGCTGATCTGGGCATTGTAATGGCTATTGCTTCCAGTTATAAGAATAAACCAATCGCAGAAGATACGATCGTATTCGGAGAAGTTGGATTAAGCGGGGAAGTAAGGGCTGTATCTATGCCCGAGCAGAGAGTTGCAGAAGCTAAAAAACTAGGATTTAAGACTTGTATTGTGCCATCGGTTACATTGAAGTCCATTGGGAAAGTGGACGGAATCGAAGTGATCGGGGTCAGTAGCGTGAATCAGGCAATGAATTATATTTAGAACCAGTGGGGACGGAGTTTTGTGGCTTTTTTAGTGTCCCCACTGGTTCTTTTTTATTTATTGTTATGTGGTATGAGAAAACTATACTATATGAGTTTTTTTGATAACTGTTTCATACATAAAGAACATGATGCATAAAAAGACTCCCAGATAAATCGGAAAGAGTGTAATACCTATGGATCTTGCAATAATGCCAAAAAATGGAGGCATCAGACAAGTTCCAATATAGGCAAACGCCATCTGTACTCCAATAATCGACTGAGATTTGTCCGCACCAAAATGTGCGGGGGTTGAGTGAATAATGGATGGATAAATCGGTGCACATCCAAGTCCGATGAGGATAAGTCCGGTTAAAGCAATTGTTTTTCCAAAAGGAAAAATCATGGCGAAGACACCGATAAGTATGATCCCTTCACCAAGATGGATCATCTGTGAGTCATTTAGCTTAAAAGTAATGAAACCGCTGATACCTCTGCCTACAGTAATTCCAATAAAGAAGAGACTTGCGAATCCAGCTGCTTTCTCTGAAGAATAACCCAGGTGCAGAACGAGATAACTACTGGCCCAGAGAGAGGATGTCTGTTCGATTGCAGAGTAACAGAAGAAAGCAAAAAGAATTTCTCTGGCGCCTGGAATCTGAAAAATCTGCTTTAAAGTCAGGGCCGGCAAAGTACAGACAGAACTGGAATCAGGTTGTCCGGTGTTTCCTTTGTTCTGAAATTGCTTCCAAAGAGGAAGACTTATGATTAAAATAGCAGTAAGTCCAATCTGGAAAATGGAAATGTAGCGGTATCCCATAGACCACCCCTGCTTATTAGATAAAGCATATCCCATAATATAAGGTCCAATAGAGGCACCGACACCCCACATACAGTGCAGCCAGCTCATATGCCGGCTTTCGTAATGAAGTGCAACATAATTATTGAGTGCTGCATCAACACTTCCACCGCCAAGTCCGTAAGGAACTGCCCACAGACACAATGCAATAAATGAATGGCTGACAGAGAATCCAATCAAAGCAACAGCAGTAGTAGCTACACTGATGGCAGTGATTTTACCTGTACCAAGTTTTTTGGTAAGTCTGTCATTTTGCAGACTAGATATAACGGTACCGGCGGCTATGATCATGGAAATGATTCCTGCGTAAGAAACGGGTACATGAAAGACCGGATACATGGAGGGCCATGCGGAGCCCAAAAGTGCATCCGGAAGTCCGAGGCTGATGAATGCCAGATAGATTACGGCAAGTAATAAGTGAAACATATAATAGTAACTCCTTCCTTTTATATAAGAAGAATCATAAAAGAAAAGATAGACAGTGTCAAGAAAGGAAAACAGGCAATTTATATAGAAATAAGCAAGGGAAAAGAATAAAATTGTTTGAATTGTCTAAATTGCAGAAAATATAAAAACAACGTTGACAATTCAAACGCCCTTGTGGTATATTAATCTAGCTGTCGCGTTAGACAAGGCCGTGAGGTAACAGAGTCGAAGCAGAAGACGGCGGGAACTGATTACGGAAAAGCAGAGAATGCCGAATCATAATCAGAAATCTTCGGGAATTGTTCCTGAAAAAAAGAATAAAATAACAGTTGACAAACACAACTGCTTGTGATATTCTTAATAAGCTGTCGCTTGAGACAAAC
>NZ_JAOQJW010000003.1:0-176373 GCF_025567265.1 Dorea amylophila
AAGTTCGTTCCAGTTCAAGAAAACTACTAGCTTTCTTATCCCCTTTACTGTTTTAAGGTTCGACATTAAATGTCTGTTCTGAATAATTCTCTTTAGAATTTTCAGGGTTGTTGTCTATTGTTTAATTATCAAGGTTCTTTGTCTTCGCTGTTTGAAACAGCTTATTTAGATTATCATATTCATTGACGTTTGTCAAGAACTTTTTTAATCTTTTTTTTGACCAGCTTTTCAGCTGTCCGTCTGCCATCTCTTTCTCAAACATTTGTTTGTCTCAAGCGACAGCTTATTAAGAATATCACAAGCAGTTGTGTTTGTCAACTGTTATTTTATCTCTTTTTGATTTAACTCTTTTTCAGCTTAATTTCAATCTTTTCATCTCGCAAAAATGCTGACTTACCTGTAGGCAAGTCAGCACTTTATGTTCGCTTTAGATAATTTGTTGTCGGTATACTCCCTTGATCAATTATCTGAGTAACATGAATGCAATTAATCCAGCTACTACAATGATAGCAATTGCAAGAATAATGATCGGTGCTTTTGACATCTTCTCTTCTTCTTCGTCGTCGATATCATCATAATATTCATCCTCTAATTCTTCTCTGCGCTGCGGCTTCGGAGCTGGTTTCTTTTTCTTTTTCCCATCTCCTACTGCAAGGAGTTCATCATACGCATCACGCATTTCCTGTTCACGTTTTTCGCGTACTTCTTTTGGCGGTATATTCGAATACTTCTGTTCTTCAGGTTCCGGTTTTTCCGCTCTCTTCTGTACTTTATGAGCACTCTGTGGAATTTTGAACTTCTTTTTGCAATTATAGCACAACAGATAATTCGGATCTTTTTTTCCTGGTCTTAATTCCTGACCACATATTGGACACTTCATATGAATCTGTCCCTCCCCATAGTGTATTATTTCAAACTGTGCTTTGCGCCTTTCGGCCTTGTATATTCCATATACATTGACATTATACTACATCAATTTACAAATATCAATTTTTTATCCAAATTATTCCGATTGTTTTCCTAATGTTACTTCAACATCTTTTTTCTCGTATTCACCATTCTTATTCTGTGTCTGAATCGTAATTTTTACTTTTTCTCCTGCTTTATAATATTGAAGCTGTTCCTGCAATGCATCCATTCCATCTACGCTTGTTCCTTCGATTCCTGTAATAACGGCTCCTTTTGTAATGCCTGCTTTTTCTGCACCGCCACCGGAGATCACTTCTGATACATATACTCCTGTCGGCATATTATACATCTGTGCACTGTCTGCTGTTACATCTACACCTTTGATTCCAATGTAGCCTCTTTCGGATTCTGCTACCTTGGTTTTTGTCTTCTGATTCATCAGATTTGTGATCAGATCACTTACATCAGATACCGGAATCGCATATCCTATTCCCTCTACTGTTTCCGTTGCAATCTTTGCAGAATTGATTCCAATCACTTCTCCATTTGCATTCAGAAGAGCACCTCCGCTGTTTCCCGGATTGATAGCCGCATCTGTCTGAAGAAGTTTTCCATCGTAACTATCCATTGTGCGGTCTTTTGCAGATACAATACCTGTCGTTACTGACTGTCCGTATCCGAGAGCATTTCCGATCGCAATTACCTGATCTCCTACCTGTGTCTGATCTGAATTTCCCAGTGTTGCCACCGCAATTTTATCCATCGTAGAATCCTTGATCTCGCTTAACGGAACTGCCACAACTGCAAGATCCTTGTCTGAATCCGTACCTTTGATGTCAGCTTTCACGCTTTTCCCATCTATAAAGGTAACTGTCAGTGTACTGCTTCCTTCTACTACATGGTTATTGGTTGCAATCAGAAGTTCTGAATCGTTCTGTCCAATAATAATTCCAGAACCGGCACTTTCACTTTCCTGTTTCTGTGTACCACCGAAGAAATTCTGCACTTCCTGTACACTCATGTTTGTAATGGACACAATTGACGGCATCGCATTTTTAGTTACCTCTGTTACATTTGTGGTTCCTATTGAGCTGTTGGTTGAAGTTGTCAGTTTTGCATTGCTGGTCGTTGTTGTCTTAGCTGTTTTATTCGTTGTCTGTGTTGTACCAAGAACTTTTCCTGCCACAATATTACTCGTCTGAAATGCAGCACTTGCAACCACTCCAAATACCAGTCCTGCACAGACCACCTTTGCCCATCTCGCTGCGCCTTTTCCTCTTTTTTTCTGCGGTTCTTTTCCCGGTTCCCCACCGCCGCCATAATTTCCCGTATTCATATTCTGATCGGTTGTATAATAATTATATTGATTTTCCATATCTTATTGCCCCTTTCATATCTTATATTGGTAGTGTACAGCGTAATTGTGTTTAATCTGTGATAAAACTAAGGAGATTTATTGATATTCCTTTAATTTTTCCAGCTTTACTCCCACATCACCCTTGAACTGTTTCCATGCATCTTCATGTTCTACAAAATATTTGGGGCAAATCTTTCCAGTCACATCATAATGACGTATAACATCATTTTCATTCAGATCGAACTTCAGACACAACCATGCGCAAAGATCTACCATAGACTGATACGTCTTTTGATTGAATTTTCCCGTTTCGTCCGGATGACAGCATTCTATCGACACTGTATCAATATTCCTGCTGTTTGAGGCATACGCCATCTCCCATGTTGGTACGCATTGAACAATCTCACCTTCCAGACCCACAACAAAATTACTGCTTGCTTTCGTAATGTGACTGTCCTTCAATCCTTCGAAATAATCCCGGTTATTCATAGCCGAAGCACCTGGATTTGCTGTATAATGAATCACAATTCCTGTAATCTTATTTGTTGCGATTCCCGCTCTGGAATACTCATTCGGCGTCAGCAGTTCTACGTCTATATCCGGTCTTACAGAATCTATGTAATCACTTTTATTTTCCGTATATTCTTCCGGCTGCTCCTGCTTTTTTAAAACCGTCACCGCACACAGTACAACTGTTATTATAATAAGAATGATCAGACCTTTTTTAGAATGGCTTCTCGTTTTTTTCATCTTTTCTCTCTTTTTTATCTATCCTTATATAGTACACTTTTATCTATTTTATCATTCATTTTTTAATGTACCCGAAAGAGATTCTTATGTTTTTATGAAAATTAGCAAAACCTATACGTTGTTGTTGTATCATATACTTCTCCGGCTTTTGTAATCGGAGATTCAAAATTATCTTTATGAATTGCATCCGGGAAATACTGCGTTTCAAAGCATATACCACAACCCTTTCCATAGACAGCTCCTTGCTTTCCCTTAGCTCCTGCCAGGAAATTGCCGGAATAGAACTGTATACCCGGAAGGTCTGTATATACTTCCATCTTAATACCTGTCTCTTCCGATTCGGCTGATGCCACTTTTCTGAATCCCGACCCGTTTAATACCCAGTTATGATCATAGCCGCCTGCCAGTTTCAATGGTTTATAATCTGCTCCGATCTCTTTTGCAACCTTTTTTCCTTCACGGAAATCCATTGGTGTGCCCTCTACAGGAATTACCGTTCCTGTTGGAATCAGTTCAGCATCCGTCTCTGTAAATGCATCTGCATCCAACCACACTTTTGCATTACATGCGGTTCCGGATGCATGTCCTGCCAGGTTGAAATAGCTGTGATTCGTCATGTTCAAAAGGGTATCCTGATCAGGAATTGCATAATAATGAATCTTTAATTCATTTTCTTCCGTAACTGTATAGGATACTTCTATCTTTACTTCTCCCGGGAATCCCTGATCCCCGTCCGGACTGACAAGCATAAATACTACATGTGTATCATCCTCCTCTTTTACACTCCACATTCTTTTATTATAGAAATCTGTTCCTCCATGAAGTGTATTTTCCCCGTTATCATTCTTCGTAAGCTCATATTTCTTGCCGTTCAGTTCGAATGCACCAGTTCCAATACGGTTTGCCACACGTCCGACAGTCGCTCCTACAGAATCTCCACCATTTTCATAATCCTCAAGTGTCTCGTAGCCCAATACGACATCCTGAGACTTTCCATTCTTATCCGGTACGTAAAGCTTCAGTAAAGCAGCTCCAAAATCAGATACAACTGCTTTCATTCCTTTGCTGTTTTTCAATATATAACAGCTTGCTGTTTCCCCGTTTCTCGTTGTTCCAAATTCTTTTTTCATATCCAGGCATCTCCCTTTTACTTTATTTTTTTTAATATTACTTGTGTATTTATTATGTGCATTTATATACCAAGCAGACTACCTAAATCTTATTATACTCTATATATTCATCTCTGAAAACCATGATATGAAGAATTTTCAGGATATTTTTTCTGATATTATTCATTTAAACTCTCTCTTTGCCAGACACATATAATACAAAAAGGCGCCGTTTTCACGACGCCCGAATCTTTTTTATTCGTCTACACTGTAGTTTGGTGCTTCTTTTGTAATATGAATATCATGAGGATGACTTTCTTTTAATGAAGCCGAAGAAATCTTCACGAATTTTCCTGTCTGTTTCAAATCCTCAATTGTTGGTGCTCCGCAATATCCCATACCTGAACGAAGACCACCCATTAACTGGAATACAGTATCTTCCACGCTTCCTTTGTAAGCAACACGTCCTTCGACACCTTCCGGAACCAGTTTTTTCGCATCTGTCTGGAAGTAACGATCTTTACTTCCGTTCTCCATTGCTGAGATAGATCCCATACCACGGTATACTTTATATTTTCTACCCTGGAATAATTCGAATGTTCCAGGACTCTCATCACATCCTGCAAAGATACTTCCCATCATACATACATTCGCTCCGGCTGCGATTGCTTTTGTCATATCTCCGGAGTACTTTATTCCTCCATCCGCAATGATCGGAATTCCATATTTGTCTGCCGCTTCATAGCAGTCCATAACTGCTGTGATCTGAGGAACACCAATACCTGCAATGATACGTGTTGTACAGATCGATCCAGGTCCGATTCCAACTTTTACCGCATCAACACCGGCTTTGATCAGATCTTCTGTTGCAGCTCCGGTAGCAACGTTACCTGCAATTACCTGCAGATCCGGGAATTTGCTCTTAATCATATCAACTGTATGAATAACATTTGCTGAATGTCCGTGTGCTGAATCCAAAACAACCACATCAACCTTTGCATCTACCAGAGCCTTTGCTCTCTCAAGACAGTTTGCTGTAATTCCGATTGCAGCTCCGCAAAGCAGACGTCCCTGCGCATCTTTTGCAGATAATGGATATTTAATCTGTTTTTCAATATCCTTAATTGTGATCAAACCTTTCAGGTTGAAGTCTTTATCTACGATCGGAAGTTTTTCCTTTCTGGCTTTTGCAAGAATCTTCTTTGCTTCTTCCAGAGTAATTCCTTCCGGTGCTGTGATCAACCCTTCCGAAGTCATTGACTCTCTGATTTTCTTTGAAAAGTCTTCTTCAAATTTCAAATCACGGTTTGTGATAATACCAACTAATTTTTTTCCCTCTGTGATCGGCACACCTGAGATTCTGAACTTTGCCATCAGATTGTTGGCATCTTCCAGTGTATTATCCGGTGATAAATAAAATGGATCTGTAATAACACCGTTTTCTGAACGTTTTACCTTATCCACTTCCTCAGCCTGCTGTTCAATAGACATATTTTTATGGATAATTCCGATCCCCCCCTGTCTGGCCATTGCAATTGCCATACGGTGCTCGGTAACAGTATCCATTCCGGCACTCATCATCGGAATATTTAACTTAATTTTCTTAGTCAGGTAAGTAGATAAATCCACCTGGTTCGGAATTACTTCTGAGTACGATGGAACTAAAAGCACATCATCAAATGTAATACCTTCTCCAATTATCTTTCCCATGATTTCTTCCTCTCTTTCTTTTGCATATTCATATTTAACAGCTATCTTAGCGAATCATACCCATATTTGTCAACAGCTTTTAACATGTTTTTATTTTAATACAATCTTTTTTACATTTTACGTATTATTTTCTGATTACTTTTCTTGGTGCTTTTACAAAGAATCCTTCTATGATCGTCTCATTTGGCTCAAACAAAACTTTACACAGTTCTCCTTTGTTCGAAGCAATCAATGCATAGATTTCTGCATGATTTTTTCCTGATGTATAATCATATGTCCTGACCTTCTTATACTGCATTAATTCTACAGCTCCTACCGGTGCAAGAAGTTCCATCTGATCTGCATCTACAGAAAACATTCTTTTTCTTCTGGATTTGTTCATGATCTTGTCTATATCAAGATCTCCATTCACAAATACATACTCATACTCCACATTCATATTGCTGAATACCAGCACATCAACCACGATCATTACAACTGGAAAAATAATCCCCACCGGTATTGCAAAAACCAAAAGCACTGACAAAACCGTCAATACGATCAGCCCCGCTTTCTTAAGTGTATCCTTTGAGTCCGCCTGTTTTTTTATCAGCTGCTCTGTGTAAAAATCATCCATTTTTTCTTTCCTCCAAGTCTGCTTTAAGCTATGTCTATTGTAGCACACCTGAAGCAAAAAAGAAAACTCCTCTGACGAGGAGTTCTCAAAAATTTAATATTCTGTTACATCATACCCATACCCGGATTTCCTGCCGGTACAGCCGGTGCATCTTCTTTGATATCTGCTACAACAGATTCTGTTGTGAGAAGTGTAGAAGCAACAGATGTTGCGTTCTGCAGTGCACTTCTTGTAACCTTAGCAGGATCCAGAATTCCGTTTTCCACCATATCTACGTACTGTTCTGTCAGAGCATCAAATCCGGTTCCCACTTCTGATTCTCTTACCTTGTTAATGATAACAGCACCTTCCAGTCCTGCATTGGCTGAGATATGGAACAGTGGTGCTTCCAGAGCTTTCAGGACAACCTTTGCACCTGTTTTCTCGTCACCTTCCAGTCCGTCAATCGCTTCAGCAACTGCTTTGGACGCATGAATGTATGCAGATCCACCACCGGAAATGATACCTTCCTCTACTGCTGCTCTTGTGGCGTTCAAGGCATCTTCCATACGAAGTTTTGCTTCTTTCATCTCTGTCTCCGTTGCTGCTCCGACACGGATAACAGCTACGCCGCCTGCAAGTTTTGCAAGTCTTTCCTGAAGTTTTTCTCTGTCAAAGTCAGATGTTGTCTCTTCGATCTGTGCCTTGATCTGGGCAACGCGGTCTGCGATTGCATTCTTATCTCCCATACCATCAACAATTACTGTATTTTCTTTCTGTACCTTTACAGATTTTGCACGTCCAAGCTGATCCATGGTTGTATCTTTCAGTTCCATACCGAGTTCCTCAGAAATAACCTGACCACCTGTCAGTGTAGCAATGTCTTTTAACATTTCTTTTCTTCTGTCACCGTATCCAGGTGCTTTTACAGCTACAACATTGAATGTTCCACGCAGTTTATTAACGATCAGAGTTGTAAGTGCCTCTCCCTCAATATCTTCTGCGATAATAAGAAGTCTTGCTCCAGCCTGAACAATCTGCTCCAGAAGCGGAAGGATTTCCTGAATATTAGAAATCTTCTTATCTGTGATCAAAATATATGGATCATCCAGATTTGCTTCCATCTTATCCATATCTGTAGCCATATATGCAGATACATATCCACGGTCAAACTGCATACCTTCTACAAGATCCAGCTCTGTCTTCATAGTCTTAGACTCTTCGATCGTAATAACTCCGTCATTAGATACTTTCTCCATAGCATCTGCCACCATCTGTCCAACTTCAGCATCACCTGCAGAAATTGCTGCCACTTTTGCAATCTGATCTTTGTCTTTTACTTTGCTTGACATCTTCGCAATGGCTTCTACTGCCACATCTGTTGCTTTCTTCATTCCTTTACGGAGAATGATCGGATTTGCTCCTGCTTCCAGGTTCTTCATACCTTCATGAACCATTGCCTGTGCAAGTACAGTTGCTGTTGTAGTACCGTCTCCTGCTACATCATTTGTCTTAGAAGCAACTTCTTTGATCAGTTGTGCTCCCATATTTTCAAATCTGTCTTCCAGTTCAATCTCTTTTGCGATTGTTACACCGTCATTTGTGATCAGTGGTGCTCCGAAAGATTTATCCAGAACGACATTGCGTCCTTTTGGTCCGATTGTTACTCTTACTGTATCAGCGAGCTGATTAACACCAGCTTCCAGCGCTCTTCTTGCTTCTGCACCATATTTAATTTCTTTTGCCATTGGTATCTACCTCCTGAAATATATGAATTAATTGTACAATTACTCGCAGATGGCCAGAATATCATCCTGTTTTACAATGATATATTCCTCGTCATCAATCTCAACATTTGTTCCTGCATATTTGGAATAAATTACCTGCTGTCCTGTTGTAACATGCATCTCAACTTCTTTACCATTCACCATTCCACCTGGTCCTACAGCAATAACCTCTGCCTGCTGCGGTTTTTCCTTAGACTGTCCAGGAATCACGATTCCCGACTTTGTAGTCTCCTCTGCTACACACTGTTTTAATACAACTCTGTCACCTAATGGTACTAACTTCATATCTATTCCTCCTTAATTATTTCTGCATTATTAGCACTCAATAAAAGAGAGTGCTGAAAGATTCTAGATATAAAATAGCACTCTCCTTTTGGTTTGTCAACACACTTTCTATTTAGTTTAGAACTTTTTTATAAAATCCATTTTGAATTTTAAATTTCATAACCCTGCCTGCCTTGTTCCAGTAACGTTCTTTTAATATTCCTTTGCAGACTACAGGATCTTTCGGATCCTCTATGCTGCACTCATAGATTCCATCCAAAGAATAAAAGGTGAGTTCCGCCTCTTCCGATACCAGATACAACGTCTCCTCCTCTTCATCATATGCTATGATCTTGCATAAATATTCCGTTTCATCAAAAAAACTGTCTTCCAGAATTACGCGGTCCATTCTGAGTTTTGCCGTACATCCTCCATATTTCACTATCCGCATCCTCCTTTATACTGTGAAAAGGGTATCAGTTGCCCGATACCCTTTGTAGTTCTTATTATTTTGTACGTTCTGCTTTAATGCGGTCAAGTTCCGTAAATACATAATCATTGATTACTTTAATATACGTTCCTTTCATGCCGGAAGAACGGGATTCGATCACACCCGCACTTTCGAATTTTCTCAGAGCATTGACAATTACCGATCTGGTAATTCCGACACGGTCTGCAATCTTACTTGCGACCAGAATTCCTTCCGCACCATCCAACTCATCAAATATATGAATGATTGCTTCCAATTCCGAATACGACAATGTACTGATTGCCGATTGTACAATATGCTCTTTTCTGGTTTCTTCTGCACTTTCTTCATTCACAGATCTTAACATCTCAAGACCAACAACCGTTGTTCCGTATTCACTCAAAATGATGTCATCAATCTCATACACTTTATCTTTTTTATAGATAAACAGTGTCCCGAGTCTTTCCCCTGCAATATCAATCGGCGTAATAATCGCCTGATAACCTTTGACAGCTTCTTCGGAAAATCCCAATGTCTGAAGATTTACATTTTCTTTTGTTGATAAGATACTAAGCAGCCGCTCATTCAGCATATCATCTACATGTTTTCCGATTTCTCTCTCGATCAATTCGGTAATGTAAGGCACACCTTCGCATTTGCTTCCGCCAAGCACTTTTCCTTTTTTACTGATCACTAATACGTTCGAATTTAAAATTTCTGTAAGGACTTCGCAGATATCATTGAAGACAACTTTACTCGAACTATTGTTATGCAGTAATTTGTTGATTTTTCTGGTTTTATCCAACAATTGTACGCCCATTTACATTCCTCCATCCTTATGAATGTATATTATCATACAATTCTGAAATATTCAACGAATATCATTAATTATCCTTATTATTTTCAATATTTTCTACATATCCACACTGTTCATCGCTGCAAACCAGTTTATTTCCTTTTTCCAGCATGTATTTACCACATCTCGGACATTTTTTTGTCGATGGCTTCTGCCATGACATAAATTCACATTCCGGGTTATCCTCGCAGCCGTAATATCGTCTTCCCTTTTTCGTCTTCCGGATTACCACATCTTTACCACAGACAGGGCATGGTACACCTATCTTTTCCAGATATGGTTTCGTGTTACGGCAGTCAGGGAATCCCGGGCATGCAAGGAATTTTCCATGCGGGCCATATTTGACAACCATATTGCGGCCGCACTCCTCACAGATCACATCTGTCACTTCATCTTCAATCTTCACCTGTTCCAGTTCTGTCTCGGCTTTTTCCACTGCTGCCTCCAGATCCGGATAAAAATTCTCGATGATTGTCTTCCATCTGACTTTTCCTTCCGCAACGCCATCCAGAAGGCTCTCCATATTTGCCGTAAAGTTCACATCCACAATACTCGGGAAGGACTGTTTCATAATATTATTCACTACTTCTCCGATTTCCGTCAGATACAAATTCTTATTCTCTTTTGCCACATAGCGCCTTGCAATGATCGTAGAAATTGTCGGCGCATATGTACTTGGACGCCCGATTCCAAGTTCTTCCAGTGTCTTAACCAATGTTGCCTCTGTATAATGTGCCGGTGGTTGTGTAAAATGCTGCTTACTGTTCAGACTTTCTTTCGTAAGGACAGAATCCATATCCAGCCCTTTTAACAGCACATTGTTCTCTTCTTTTGTCTCGCCGGCTTCCGTATATACACTGCGGAACCCTTCAAAAACAATCTTGGATGCAGCAACTGTAAAACGATACTGTCCTGCGGCAATCTTTACAGAAGTCGTCTCGTATCTGGCCGGCTGCATTCTGCTGGCAATAAAACGTTTCCATACAAGCTGGTACAGACGGAACTGGTCACGGCTTAAGAATTCTTTCACTGCTGCCGGTGTTCTGGTTACATCTGTCGGACGGATCGCCTCATGTGCATCCTGAATGATCTTCTTGTCTGAAGATTTCTTAACGTCTCCGTCGGAAACATACTCTTCACCGAAGCCTTCCCTGATATATTCTCTTACTGTTGCATCCGCTTCCTCTGAGATACGGGTAGAATCCGTACGCAGGTATGTGATCAATCCCACAGTACCACTGCCTTTGATATCCACACCCTCATATAACTGCTGGGCAATACGCATGGTCTTGGCTGTTGCAAAATTCAATGCCTTGGATGCTTCCTGCTGCAACGTACTGGTTGTAAACGGTACCGGTGCCTTCTTGGTACGTTCTCCTTTTTTTATATCGGCAACAGAATACTCCGCATTTTCTACTTCTTTCATGATCTCGTCCAGTTCTTCCCTGGATGAGATTGTCATCTTACTCTTTTCTGTACCATAGAACTTAGCAGTCAGAAGTTTTCTTTCTCCTTTGACCTTCAGATCCGCATCCAGTGTCCAGTATTCTTCCGGAATAAAAGCATTGATCTCTTCTTCTCTGTCTGCGATAATACGCAATGCAACCGACTGTACACGTCCGGCACTTAATCCTCTCTTAACCTTTGCCCACAGGAGCGGACTGATCTTGTAACCTACAATTCTGTCCAGTACACGGCGTGCCTGCTGCGCATCCACCAGATCCATATCGATTTCTCTTGGATTCTTAAGCGACGCTTTTACTGCATTCTTAGTAATCTCATTAAAACTGATTCGATAAACCTTCTTATCTTCTAATTTCAAAGCTTTACTCAGATGCCAGGATATTGCTTCTCCCTCCCGGTCCGGGTCAGTTGCAAGATATATCTTGTCCGCCTTTTTGACTTCCTTACGAAGCTTCGCAAGAATCTCTCCCTTTCCTCTGATCGTTATATACTTTGGTTCGTAATCATTTTCAATGTCGATACCCATCTGGCTTTTGGGCATATCTCTCACATGACCGTTCGATGCGGTCACTACATAATTACTTCCTAAGAACTTCTTAATGGTCTTCACCTTTGCAGGTGACTCCACGATTACCAGATAGCGTGCCATAATTTCCTCCATAATACCGACCGTCCTTACAACAGCCTTATATAATAATTTCTGGATACTTCTTCTGCGTATCCTTTCAATTCCAAAGTAATCAGTCTTTCCATCAATTCTGAAATAGAAAGTTCTGTTTCTTTCATCAGTTCATCGATTCCTTTCGGGAACAAATCGAGACAACTATACACCATACGCTCAGGACTTTCAAGCATTTTTTCATTTTTGTTATTTTTTTGTCCAATTTGCATCCGATTCAGATTCCATTCATCCATCAGTTCTTCCGGTGTGATCAGTATTCCCGCTCCCTGCCGGATCAGTCTGTGACATCCCTGGCTCAACGCACTTGTCACCGGTCCCGGAAGTGCATAGACATCCTTCCCCTGATCCAGTGCAAAATCTGCAGTGATCAAAGATCCGCTCTTTTCTTTTGCCTCTATCACCAGTATCCATTCCGCCAGTCCACTGATAATCCGGTTCCGCATCGGAAAATTTCTTGCAAGTGGTTCGGTTCCGGGTGGAAATTCCGATATGATTCCGCCTTTTTTTTGAATGTCCATATATAATCCGATATTTTCTCTTGGATAACACACATCCACTCCGCATCCCAGAACAGCAAACGTTGTTCCGTCTCCGTTCAAAGCACCTCTCTGCCCTGCTCCGTCGATTCCTCTCGCCATACCGCTTATCACCTGTACTCCTGCATGCCCAAGACATTTCCCATACTGCAATGCCATTTGTTCTCCATATGAAGTACAATTCCTGGCCCCTACGATTGCTGCGCTTTTCACATTTTCATCCGGCAGCGATCCAAGTACGTACAAGGCGTACGGGGGATCTGTGATCACTTTCATTTTTTTCGGATAATCATCCGAAAAATACGGCACAAATTTTATCTTCTTTTTCACGGATTTTTCCCATTGCATTTCGAGATTAACTGTTTTCTTTGCTTTTTTCAGTCTCTCTATATCCTTCTCATTCAGAAATGTATGTTTCTTCAAATTAGTTTCTTCTATATAATATATTGCTTTTCCATTTCCATATACCTCTCTTAATTTTCTTTTTTTCAGATTCGAAATACCTTCTATCCCAGCCAGCCAGTATTCATATATCATTCACATCCTCCTAACGTCCCCAGTACTTCTTATCCAGTGACCGGTAAGCAATAGCTTCTTTTAAATGTTTCTCCTTTACCTTCTCACTGTAATCCAGATCTGCAATTGTCCTTGCCACACGCAGGATCTTATGATAGGTCCTTGCCGTAAGCCCGATTCTTTCAAATGCAAGCTCCATCATCTTTTTTTCGCGCTCTCCCAGTTCTACGTAATGTCCGATCTCCTGCGGTCCTAATACTGCATTTGTTCTGATATCTGTTCCTTTATATCTTTCCTTCTGTATATTCCTTGCATCCGTCACTCTGCGGCGTATCGTCTCAGATGTCTCTTCCCCTTCCAGATCTTTCCGTTCTCCGTCCAGATCCCGGTATACAACTTTCGGAGTCTCTATGCAGATATCCATACGATCCAGGAACGGCTGGCTGATCTTGCCAAGGTATTTCTGAATCTGCCCGGGTGTGCAGGAACATTTCTGCACATCCGGATAATTTCCGCATGGACACGGGTTCATTGCTGCTACCAGCATGAATTCCGCCGGAAATGTAAAGTTCCCATAATTTCTCGCAATATGAATCTGATGTTCTTCCAATGGCTGTCTTAGTACTTCCAGAACATTTCTTGGAAATTCCGCAAGTTCATCAAGAAACAGCACACCTCCGTGTGCCATACTGATCTCCCCGGGCATCGGTATTCTTCCGCCCCCTGTCAGCGCTGTTCTGGTGATTGTATGATGAACATTACGAAACGGGCGCTGTGTGATCAGCGGATATTCCTGATCCACCAGCCCCAATACACTGTAGATCTTCGTAATTTCCAGACTTTCTTCCCATGACAGTTCCGGTAAAATGGTTGCGATCCGCTTTGCGATCATCGTTTTTCCGGATCCAGGTGATCCAGCCATTAACAGATTGTGCCCTCCTGCCACTGCAATTTCTGCTGCACGTTTCACCGCTTTCTGTCCGCAGATATCCGCAAAATCTTCTCTGGTTCTATGTTGTCTGTTTTTTTCATTTTCTTTTTTCTCCCTTTTAGACTTTTCCGAACGCGCAGCTCCGTTCAGATACGCACAGAGTTCCTCCAGATTATCTGCCGGTAGAATCTCGATTCCTTTTACGAGTCTTCCTTCTGTCTCATTCTCTCCGGGCAGGATAAAGCTTTTACATCCTTGTTCTTTCGCCTCTATCACCATCGGCAGAACTCCCGGTACACCTCTTATTTTCCCCTCCAGACTTAATTCCCCTGTTACGATCACCCGTTCCATTGCTTCTTCCGGTATATACCCCATAGCTGTCAGCACCGCCAGAGCAATCGGCAGATCAAACGATGCCCCTTTTTTCCGGACAGTTGCCGGCGCAAGATTGACAATGATCTTCTTTGCCGGAAGTTTCATCCCCGAATTGCGGATTGCTGTTCTCACCCGTTCTGATGCCTCTTTCACTTCCGAAGACAGATATCCCACCATATGGAACATCGGAAGTCCGTTACTTACATCCGCTTCCACACGGATCATCTCTACCCCCAGTCCCTGAACTGAAGCAGATAAAACTGTACAAAATGCCATCTGCACACTCCTTTCCATACCAGACCATGCAGAACCTGTCCTTATATAAGCATCTTTTCTGCCTTATTTGTCCGGCACTCATATAAAATTGTTTTGATATAGTTGATAACTTGACCGATTCGGTCATCTACAGAATCCGCCACTGGCGGTCCAGATTTAGAAAACGAAAAAGAATAGTCTGTACTTGATCACTCATCTTCGTTAAATGTGCAATCATCATAGCCTATTCTTTCCGCCGTGTCAATATTTTTCTAATTTCACTTTCATTTTACTTTTTGATTTTCTATCCATGCGTCCAAGCACGATGCTAAAGATTCCACTTAATATCAGCAAAAAATAAAAGCTGATCCCCCGATTCACCAGTACTGCCGCTGCCACCGGAACAGAAGTAAAGATACCTGCAAACAACTTTACGAATGAGAATTCACTAATTCCCTCAGCTCCCGGGAACGGAAGAAGTGCTGTAGTCATATACAAAATGATCTGATGCAGAAACATACTTCCATAAGAACTGCCGGACTCTCCCATTGCATGATACACTGCCCATGGAACACTGAACCAGCAGATGATCTGGATCAGACTGACTGTTGTCACTTTTAACGCAAGTACCGGATCCCTTTTAAAAAACAATTTACAATCTTCAAAATCACGAACAATCTCGTCCATCTTAGCGCCCAATCTCTTCTTATTCCCAAACGGGAGTTTCATGATCAGGAAACGTATTCCATTTACAATCTTCTTTTTCAGACCTTCGGATAACATTATGACCACCAGTGCTGCTATAAAAATCAGATTCATCAGATACCCGAGAGCCGCCAATGCCAGCATCATCTTATTCAGACGTATCCTTCCCGTCAGTATCCAGAACGTTGCTACATTTTCCATCAGAAATGCTGCAATCTGAAAACTGGTGAGTTCTGTCAGAAGAGCCATCGTTCCATGTGCCACATGGATATTATCCTTATTCATCACATATAACTGTACCGGCTGTCCGCCTGTTGCAGATGGGGTGATCGAACTGAAAAAATAGCCGGTATAAGCATATTTCATACCCTGTCTGAAACTTACCTGATATCCAAATGAATTCAATACGCTCCTCAGATTGATCGCTTCCGCGATATTAAATACCGCCGCCAGTATAAGCCCTGCTGCCATCCATTGCGGCTTCGCACTTTTCATGGCATTCCACACAGATTCCATATCTGCACCCTTCAAAATAACGAAACATACCAACAGTGCTAAAACCGGAAATAAAACCATATACTTTTTAATCGATCTCTGACTCACCTGCTGTTCCATATTTTTCTTCTATCCTTCTGAATTCATACCCCTGCGCTTTCAACAATGGGATTGCTTTTTTCAATGCTTCTATCGTTCTTCCCGGTGCTCCGTTCTCCCCTCTGCCGTCATGCAGACAGATAACCGCACCCGGAAAGACTCTTCTTAATATCTTATTGCAGATACTGTCCGGGGTCTCTTTCGCTGACCAGTCCTGTGCCATCACATCCCAGAATACCAGATTCAGATGCAGCTTCCGTATCCAGAACAGACTTGCCAGGTTCAGATGTCCCCACGGTGGTCTGTACCATTTCACTGCAATATCCATCTTCTCCATAATCTTTTTCGATTCTTTCACATCCCGGCCAGTTCTTCCCGGTCCGGAAAGCATCGCACTTTCGTGGCTCAACGAATGTATTCCGACCTGGTATCCGCTCTTTCTCATCCGTTCCACGATCCCGCGATGCTTCCGAGCAGATCCTGCGACCATGAAAAATGCTGCCGGAATCTGTTCCTTCTCCAGAAAATCGAGTAATATATTCGTATATACTGTATCCGGACCGTCATCAAATGTCAGGTACAAAACCTTCTCTTCCCGGGATGCCCTCTGTCTGCTTCTGAAAATCCAACGGTATTTCAGCAAATACGTCGGAATCACACTATAACTCAGTGCTGCGGCACAGGCCAGTCCCAGCTTTGCAGTCTTTGGTATATTCATTATGCCGCCATCCTTTCTTCCATGATCCCTACTGCCTCATCCAATGATACTTCTATCATCTCTTTACAGGCACGCCTTACATTTCCGGTCATTTCTTCCATCATTTTTTCATCACTTAACAGCTTTTCCAGTTCCGGAATATAGTCTTCACGTCTGCCCCATATGACTTTGGCAAATCCTTTTTCTGCCGCATACCTTGCATTATTCATCTCCTGCTCCAGAAACGGGTGGATGACAAATAGCGGAACCTGACTGTGCAGAATTTCAAACAACGTAATTCCACCTGCTTTTGTAATCACAAGGTCTGCCCCACGCATATATCTGCTGATATTTTCCGTGTATCCAAGTACTTCCACATCCTCATAGCGGTTCACCCATTCCTCATACATCTTATGATTTTTTCCGGTAATGACTACGCTCTCAACGCCTTGCATGCTATGTAATTTTTCAAGCAATTCTTTCAGATCCGGCATCAGCCCAAGTCCGCCTCCCATAATGAGCACCCTGCGTGTTCTGTTTCTTTCCCGTTTCTGACGGTAATCTGCATCCAGGAACTGCTGGCGAACCGGAATTCCTGTCACAAGAATATCTTCCGCCCTGGTCCCCTCCTTCATCAGATGCCTTTTGATCTCCTGTGTCGGAACAAGATAGATGTCTGTCTGTGGTGCTGTCCACTCCGGATGCATACTGATATCTGTGATGCAGGTCACAAGTGGTGTTTTAAGCCCTGTCTTTTCTTTATAGGATGCAATTGCTTTTACACACATCGGATGTGTACAGACGATCACATCTGGTTGTTCTCCATCCATGATCTTCTTTAACCTTTTATAGCGTGCCTTTCCCCTTGGCTGTATTTCTACCTTCATCCTTCCGGACATTTTGTAGATAAAATTATAAATCCCGTAACAGTGCTCTACCATCATGCGGAATCCACCGAAAATGAATTTACTGATATGTGGATATAACTCTTCCAGAAGATCTTTTTTTTCAATTTCTGCCTGTTCATCTATTTTCCGGAACTGTTCGCAGATCGCATTGGCTGCCATCTCATGTCCCATTCCAAATCTACCACTTAACACCAGTACTTTCATAACTGCCACCCTTTCTCACATACCATTTTGCATGCCTCTTTCTTATGGTGTTAAGTATAGACTTTGATTCTTAAAATAACGGATATAGAATTCTAAAGATTTTTTAAAGACTTTTCTAAGAAGTGAAAAAGTTTCTTAATTTTTCAATCGCACTCTTCTCAATTCTTGATACATACGATCTGGAAATGCCGAGCATTGCTGCAATTTCCCGCTGTGTATATTCCTCTTCATTATACAGGCCGTACCGCAGCTTCAGTACCATTCGTTCTCTCTGAGACAATACCGATTCCACCTGCTGATACAGACGGATCACGTCTTCCTTACGTTCCAGTCTTCGGTAGACATCTTCTTCATTCATCTCAATCACATCAAATAATTGTATCTCATTGCCTTCCCGATCCGTTCCGATCGGTTCATACAAAGATACTTCTTTTGAACTTTTTTTCTTACCTCTCAAGTACATCAATACTTCATTTTCGATGCACCTTGCTGCATACGATGCAAGCCTTGCGCTCTTATCCGGATCAAACGTTACAACAGCCTTCATAAGCCCGATGGTTCCGATCGACAGAAGGTCTTCCATCTCTTCCGGAGGCGGCTGGTACTTTTTCACGATATGTGCAACCAGACGCAGATTCCGTTCTATTAGAATGTGCTTTGCTTCCAGATCACCCTCTGTATATTTCTGCATATAGTACTTTTCTTCCGCTGCTGTCAATGGTTGGGGAAATGACTTCAAGACAAAGCACCTCTTAGGCAGATTTATTATATTCTATGCAAAAAGCAGTGATTCTGTGCTTTTCCATTTTTGCACTGAATCACTGCTTTCTCTGTTACTTGTCTGCCCTATTCCGTTACACCTTCCTGGCGTCTTAAAATATCATATACGGAAGCTTCTCCGCTTAATGCCACATACAGCACCTGCTTTGGATGCGGCGCACTCTCCTGCTCCTGCCCATCCTCATCTATGATCTTTTCCACCGTTACTTCTACGTTCTGTCCGTCCGGTTTCATAATCTCGACAGTCTCACCTACAGAGAACTTATTTCTCTGTTCGATGCGGTACATGCCATCTTTAATCCCGCCGATAATCCCAAGATAAGTGTACTCTTTGATATACGTGTTACTATCGTAGATCTGGCTCTCGTCACCCGGTTTTCCAAAATAAAATCCTGTCGTAAACTGACGATACGTACAGTTCGAAATCTGATCCCTGTACCAAGGCATATTCGCCTCATATTTCTTCGGATTCTCCAGATAATCATCGATCGCCTTGCGGTAAGTTCTTGCAACCGTCGCCACATACAGAGCCGTCTTCATACGTCCCTCAATCTTAAAACTATCAATTCCCGCATCGATCATTTCCGGAATGTGTTCAATCATACACAGATCCTTGGAGTTGAAAATGTATGTTCCTCTTTCATTCTCATACACCGGCATATATTCGCCCGGTCTTGTCTCTTCTACCACGGAATATTTCCAACGGCACGGATGTGTACAGGCACCCTGATTGGCATCTCTTCCCGTAAAGAAATTGCTCAGCAGGCATCTTCCGGAATAAGAAATACACATTGCCCCATGGATAAAACTTTCAATCTCCATCTCTGCCGGGATATGCGCACGGATCTCTCTGATTTCTTTTAATGAAAGTTCTCTGGCTGTTACCACACGCTTTGCCCCCAGGTTCCACCAGAAGTTGAATGTTCCATAGTTCGTGTTATTTGCCTGTGTGCTGACATGTCTTTCTATCTCCGGACAGATTTCTTTTGCAAGCATGAAGATTGCCGGATCTGCAATGATCAGCGCATCCGGTCCGATCTCTTTTAGTTCTTTTAAATACTCTGCCGCACCTTCCAGGTCATCATTATGCGCAAGAATATTTACAGTGACATGGACTCTTGCTCCATGCTCATGCGCAAACTGCACGCCTTCTTTCATGTCTTCCATAGAGAAGTTCTTTGCCTTTGCACGAAGTCCAAATGCCTCTCCTCCGATATATACTGCATCTGCACCAAACATAACCGCAGTCTTCAACACTTCCAGACTGCTTGCAGGAATCAGTAATTCTGGATGTCTGTTTCTCATCTTATCGATTCTCCTTCTCCTCTTTTTTCTTCTTGATACTGAGTGCCACACCATCACCCAACGGGATGATCGATGTCTCCAGCACATTGCTGTGCTTTAATTCATAGAGGTAATCCCGCATACGGCTGTGGATGGTACGGTTCCGCCTCTCTACCGCAAATCTGGATTCTATGATATCCCCATCCTGTAATACGTTGTCTGACATCAGGATACCTCCATCCGAAAGCAGTCTTACTGCCTCCGGCATATAATGGATATACTGTCCCTTGGCCGCATCCATAAAGATAAAATCATACGGACCTTCCAGGGTCTTCATCACTTCCAGGGCATCCCCTTCGATCAGCGTGATCTGTTCTTCTTTCCCCGCCCGCTTAAAGTTGTTTCGCGCAATCGGGATTCTTTTTTCATAGTTTTCTATTGTTGTGATACGGCTTCCTTCCGGAAGATATTCACTCATTAAGATTGCCGAAAATCCGACTGCTGTGCCCACCTCCAGCACTCTGGCCGGGCGGTTCATTAACATCATTACCTTTAAGAAGCTCTGGGTTTCTTTGCGGATGATCGGTACGAAACTTTCCAATGCTTCCTGTTCGATTGCCTCTATCACAGGATTCTCCGGACGTTCCAACGACCGGATGTATGTAACCATACGTTCATCTACGATCATAGTATCTCTACCTCTGTTCTAACTGTTTATACCTGTTCTTTCCTGCAGTTTCTCTTAGGATTCTACAAGGAAACGAGCCGTACACTGTACAAAACCAGCCTCACACACTGTGTCGGAAGGCGCCGGTTTCGTACTATGTGGCGGCTCATTTTTTTCTTTTTTATACGTCCATAATGATCGGGAGGATCATTGGTCTTCTCTTGGTACGTTTCCAAATGAAATCGTTCATCGTATCACGTATCACAAGCTTGATCTTACTCCAGTCTGCGTTGCGCTGATGTGTCAGACAATCCTCCACTGCATCTGTAAGGACTTTTCTTGCCTCTTCCATCAGGCTTTCGGACTCTCTTACATAGACGAATCCACGCGATACAATATCCGGACCTGCAAGAAGCTGATTGCTTCCTTTTTCCAGTGTCAGTACAACAATCATAATACCGTCTTCCGCCAGATGCTGTCTGTCACGAAGAACAATATTTCCTACATCTCCTACACCAAGTCCGTCTACCAGAATCTCTCCTGTGTGTACATTGTCTACTACTTTTGCTTCCTTCTCACTGACTTCCAGAACATTACCGGATTTCAGGATGAAAATATTATCTTTTGGAATGCCAAGCATTCTGGCAATTCCCGCATTTGCTTTGAGGTGACGGTATTCTCCGTGAACCGGGATCGCATATTTCGGTTTTACCAGAGAATAGATCAGTTTCAGTTCTTCCTGACATGCATGACCGGATACATGTGCATCCTGGAAGATGACATTCGCTCCCTTAGCTGTCAGTTCATTGATTACCTTGGATACAGACTTTTCATTTCCAGGGATCGGATTCGAACTGAAGATGATCGTATCACCAGGCATGATCGTTACTTTCTTATGCACATCTGCTGCCATACGCGACAGAGCTGCCATAGATTCTCCCTGGCTTCCGGTTGTGATCAGAACGGTCTTCTCCGGCGGATAATTCTTAAGCTGATCGATCTCGATCAATGTCTTATCCGGAACATTTAAGTATCCCAGTTCCTGTGCAACCTGGATGATGTTCACCATGCTTCGTCCCTCTACGACCACCTTACGGTCATATTTACATGCCGTATTGATGATCTGCTGTACACGGTCTACATTTGACGCAAATGTTGCAATGATAATTCTGGTATCTTTATGCTCTGCAAAAACATGATCAAATGTGATACCTACTGTACGCTCTGACTGTGTAAATCCTGGTCTCTCGGCATTGGTACTATCTGACATCAGTGCCAGTACGCCTTTCTTGCCGATCTCTGCAAATCTCTGCAGATCGATCGCATCACCATATACCGGTGTATAATCTACTTTAAAGTCTCCTGTATGCACAACAATACCGGCCGGTGAATAGATTGCCAGTGCTGCCGCATCCTGAATACTGTGGTTTGTCTTAATAAATTCGATACGGAACTGTCCCAGATTGATCGACTGTCCGTGTCTGACAACTTTTCTTCTTGTACTGCGGAGCAGATTGTGTTCCGTCAGCTTTTTCTCAATGATTCCCATCGTAAGCTTTGTCGCATAGATAGGAAGATTCAGTTCTCTTAATACATAAGGAAGTGCACCGATATGGTCCTCATGTCCATGAGTGATTACAAATCCTTTTACTTTCTGAATGTTATCTTTCAGGTAGGTGACATCCGGAATGACCAGGTCGATTCCGAGCATATCCTCCTCCGGGAAAGATAATCCGCAGTCTACAACAATAATACTGTCTTCATACTCAAAAGCTGTGATGTTCATTCCGATCTTTTCCAGACCTCCGAGTGGAATGATACGCATTTTTCCATTGTTTTCTCTTTTCAAAATTACACCTCCACGTGTTTACCGCACTACTTTTTTCTGCCTCTTTTTTGGCACTCCCTGCACTGTCCATAGAACTTTAATTCGTGGTCTAACACATGAAATCCCGTGGTATCTTCGATCTTATCTTCCAGATCTTCCAACAGATCATCCTTAAACGGAAGAATCTTACCACATGTTCTGCATATCAGATGGTGATGATGATGTCTTTCTTCTCCATCAAAGAATTCTCCGATTTCATAACGTGCACATCCATCATCAAGACTGATACGATCCACCAATTGCATTTCCAGTAACAACTGCACTGTCCGGTATATAGTTGCCAGCCCAATCTCCGGATAATCTTCTCTTACTAATTCATAAATATCTTCTGCAGTCAGATGCTTATCGCGGTGATCTGCAAGGACCTCCAGTACCAGTATACGCTGGTTGGTAACTTTCAACCCCTTCTCTCTCAGCATTTCTTTAAACTTCTCTTTACTGATAGACATTCCAAACTACCTTTCAATCTCTACATCTTCAAGTAGTTCTTCAAATACTTTCAGAACAGCAGAAAGCTCTACATCATCCTCTACGATCTCGTATACGCTCTCTGACTGGCTCTCTCCTGATGTGTCTTTCAGAATCAGACATTCTGCATCATCTTCTTCCGAATCCGTCACCAGAATATATGACACACCACCAACTTTCGTCTGTTCAAGTACATAAAAATCTACTTCTTCATTCATCTCTTCGGACATGAATTTAATCTTTTCCATCTGCAATCTACCTCTTAATCCAGTGGCGTGTGTGCAAGTGAATCCAGATATCCCTGCAATATAAAAACAGCCGCAATCTTATCAATATATTTCTTACGGTCTTCACGCCTTACCTTATTCTCTATTAAAGTCCGTTCAGCTTCTACCGTGGTCAGACGCTCGTCCCACATCACGACCTCCAGGCCGGTCCGTCTTTTTAACATCTCACCAAATGCCATTGATTTTTCCGCACGATCTCCAATATCATTGTTCATATGCTTCGGAAGTCCGAGGACAATCTTCGTAACCTGATACTCTTCGATCAGTGCTTCGATACGCGCACAGGTCTTTCTGAGCTTGTTCTCGTCCTTTCTGCATATAGTCTCCACTCCCTGAGCAGTAATTCCCAACGGATCACTGACAGCAACACCTACCGTCTTGGATCCATAGTCCAGTCCCATGATTCTCATAGTCATTATTTCCACTCATTATGCTCAATATACGTCTTGAGCATCTCTTCTACCAGTTCATCTCTTTCCATCTTCATGATCAGACTTCTGGCTCCGTTATGGCTTGTGATATAAGTCGGATCGCCGGACATAATGTATCCTACGATCTGATTTACCGGATTATATCCCTTTTCACTCAATGCCTTGTATACGATTTCCAGAATATCTTTTGCACTGATCTGCGGTCCACTTTCCACCTGGAAAAACTGGGTATTTGTCATATTTTTCATGTAATCACGTCCTCCAAAAATATTTCAATTTTATTCTACATGATTAAATCTTAAATTTCAATGCAATATTTGTAATTGGTTTTCAATTTCTACATTTACAAGCTGATTAATAAGATTATTCGGATTTTTTACACCAATTTTCACATATTCCTTTGTGTGACCAATCTGTAATTCTTCTCCGTTGCGTATAATTTTCTCTTCGATCAGAACTTCCTGCGTGGTTCCGATCAGTCTTTCTTCGTATGCGGCCTGTTTTCTATGGCTCAGTTCTATAAGTTCCGCACTTCTTACAGCCTTGATCTGATCCGGGACCTGGTCTTTCATTGCTGCGGCCTTCGTTCCTTCTCTTCTGGAATATTTGAAAATGTGTGTCTCGTAGAAATTCACTTTATCTACAAATGCTTTTGACTCGGCAAATTCTTCTTCCGTTTCTCCCGGGAATCCAACGATCACATCTGTTGTAAGTGCCGGGTTACGGAAATACTTACGGAGCAGCCGGCATTTTTCGTAATACTCTTCTGCAGTGTATCTGCGGTTCATACGCTTCAGTGTTGCATTACATCCGCTCTGCAGTGACAGATGGAAATGCGGACACATCTTCGGAAGCTGCGCGATCGTCTGTACAAATTCCTTCGTGATGATTCTTGGTTCCAGTGATCCGAGGCGGATTCTTTCAATTCCATCTACTTCGTGGATCGCAAGGATCAGGGATAACAGATTGTCATCGCAGTCGATTCCATAGGAACTCAGGTGGATTCCCGTCAGTACCACTTCTTTGTATCCGTTGGCCGCCAATGTCTTTACTTCTTCAAGTACGCTGTCACGGCTTCTGCTTCTTACTCTTCCTCTTGCAAATGGAATAATACAGTAAGAACAGAACTGGTTACATCCATCCTGTACCTTAATATACGCTCTCGTATGCTCTGCTGCCGTGCTTAAATGCAGATCTTCATACGCTTTTTCGTGATTGATATCCAGAATCTCCTGATAGGTCTCTGCCGCTTTTTCCTGTTTTGCCGGTGTTCCGGCCTGGGCATCCTGATTTTTCTCTTTCTCATAATTTTCCAGGATCTCGACAATATTCTGCTTCTTGTTATTTCCGATGACAATATCGATTCCATCCGGGATGTCATCTTTTCTGGCCTGCACGTAACAGCCACAGGCAACGACAATCGAATCCGGATTCATCTTTCTTGCCCTGTGCAGCATCTGTCTGGATTTCCGGTCTGCCATATTTGTCACCGTACAGGTATTGATGATATACACATCTGCACCTTCCTGAAACGGCACGATCTCATATCCGTGCTTTTCCAGCAGTTCCTGCATGGCTTCCGTCTCATACGCATTCACTTTGCACCCGAGATTATGCAATGCTACTTTCTTCATGTATCTGTTCCTTTCTTTTTTACACATTGTTGTAACTTCTAACGAAAATCTTCTGAATTCTTTGGCAATTTGTTTCTTGACTTTTCTTCGTCTGACTCTTAATATATCTATAGAACAAGAAATGAATCAAGGAGGGTATTCCAATGAAAACAGTAAAAATTTCTTTAAATTCAATTGACAAAGTAAAATCATTTGTAAATGACATCACAAAATTTGATTATGATTTTGATCTTGTATCCGGAAGATATGTCATCGATGCGAAATCAATCATGGGAATCTTCAGCTTAGATCTTTCTAAACCGATCGATCTGAACATCCACGCTGATGATAATGTAGATGAGATCATGACTATGTTAAAACCTTATCTTTGTGACTAATCAGTAATCAAAAAGTAAATGATCTACTTAGAGAAAGGGCTGACCTGTTTAAGGGTTCAGCCCTCTTTTTTTATTTTACTTCAATGACCTCAACAGTCTCGATCGCTTGCTTCATCAGCTCATCAATCTTTTCATTCAGGTTCTCTTCCGAACGCCGGATCACATCAATATTTGGCTTTGTTACCGGATGTTTTGCCACGAAGATCGTACAGCAGTCTTCGAATGGCTGGATGGATGTCTCGTAAGTATCGATCTTCTCTGACACATCCACGATCTCCTGCTTGTCAAATCCAATCAGCGGACGGTAAACCGGCATCGTACATACATCATTGGTTGCCGCAAGGCTCTGCATGGTCTGACTTGCCACCTGTCCGATACTCTCACCTGTGATCATACCTAAGCATCCATCTTCTTTTGCAAAATGCTCTGCAATACGCATCATATATCTTCTCATAATGATCGTCAGTTCATCGTGCGGGCACTGGTCATAGATATAAAGCTGGATGTCAGTAAAGTTAACTACGTGAAGCTTGATCGGTCCGGAATATTTTGCTACCTTCTTCGCAAGATCCACAACTTTCTGTTTTGCACGCTCACTTGTATACGGCGGTGCGTGGAAATAGGTTGCTTCAAGACTCACACCACGTTTTGATACCATATATCCTGCAACCGGGCTGTCGATACCGCCGGATAACAGAAGCATCGCCGAACCATTGGTTCCAACCGGCATTCCGCCTGCTCCCGGGATGATCTGTGAATATACGTAAATCTCATTTCTTACTTCTACATTGACCATGACATCCGGATGATGCACATCAACTTTGATTCCGCTCTCCGGAAATGCATACAAAATAGCCTCTCCAAGGTCACGGCTGATCTCCATAGAATTCAATGGGTACGACTTCTTTGCACGTCTGGATTCTACTTTGAATGTGAAGTTCTTATCCGGATACATCTCATCCATATATGCCACAACGTCTTTCTTCAGTTCCTCAAATCCTTTATCCTCCATACGGACAACCGGACAGATTCCGACCAGACCAAATACCTTTTTCAGATGTTCTACCGTCTCATCATAATCATAATCTCCTTCACAGTCCACATAGATTCTCGCCTGTGACTTATGCACATCAAACTGTCCGTCCACATCCTTTAATGCATAGCGCACCTGACGTACCAGTGCATCCTCGAACAGATGACGGTTCTTTCCCTTAATTCCAATCTCTCCATATTTTAATAAAAATGTATGAAATCTCATCTTCTGATTCCTTTCCTGATTTCTTTCTCTTTTATCGTGATCTACTTAATGTCTGGTATATCTTCTAAGCATCGGTACTATATTATATAGTGCATCGAGCGTATAGTCAATCTCTTCCATCGTAGTAAATTCTGACATACTGAACCTGAGGGTCGCATCCAGGAACTCCTGCCTTGCGCCGATTCCCTTTAACACACCGCTGATCTGTGGATGATTGGATGCACATGCCGAACCGGATGATACATAGATTCCCTTATCTTCCAGCGCATGCAGCAATACTTCACTCCGGATACCTGCGATTCCTACACTGATAATATGCGGTGCCGATGTCTCATCATATAATCCGTGGATCGTCGTATTCTCAATCTTTTCCACGCCTTCGATGAAATGCTGCTTTAGCATCCTCATCTTCTCTACCTTCTTATCCAGGTTGTCGTAAATCGTCTTTGCTGCCAGGGAAAGTCCTGCGATTCCCGGTACATTTTCTGTTCCGGAACGCATATCATGCTGCTGGCCGCCTCCATAAACGATCGGACGGATCTTTACATTTTCACCGATGTATAAAGCACCCACACCCTTCGGTCCGTGGATCTTATGACCACTGACGGAACACATATCTACCTTAAGTTTCTTCGGGTAAATCTTATATTTTCCAAATCCCTGTACCGCATCGACATGGAATAAAATATCTTTATTATATGCCTTTACGATACTTGCCGCTTCCTGAATCGGCTGGACAGAACCTACCTCATTATTCACATACATGATCGATACCAGAATCGTATCTTCACACAGTGCTTCCTGCAGTGCATCCAGACGGATCCTTCCATACTGATCTACCGGAAGATAGGTTACACGGAATCCTTCTTCCTCTTCCAGAAAACGCATGGTATTAATGATCGCCGGATGTTCAATAGATGACGTGATCAGGTGGTTGCCTGCACGCTTGTTCGCCCTTGCTGCACCGATCAATGCCATATTGTCACTTTCGGTACCGCCGGAAGTAAAATACACTTCCTTTTCCTGTACTTTCCATAGTCTTGCAAATGTCTCTTTTGCTTCTTTTATATATTTTTCTGCTTCCACACCCTTGTTATGCATGGAAGACGGATTGCCATAGTCTTCACACATAACCTTCTGCACCAGTTCCCCGACGCTTCGATATGCCATGGTGGTCGCCGAATTATCCAGATATACTTCCTTCATTTCTTCACTTCCTGTACTCTTCATTCTTAGTATTAGATTATGTCTCTACCCTTCCAGATGGAACATCAGAACCGAAAGCATTGTAAGTCCGGCCGTCTCTGTCCGTAAGATTCTCTTCCCAAGTGTCAGCGGCTCTGCCCCGGCTTTCACAGCCTGTTCTACTTCTTCTTTCTCAAAGCCGCCTTCCGGTCCGATAAAGATGCCGACCGACTGCCCCGGCCGGATCTCTGCAATGATCTGCTTCGTCTCTTCCATGCCTTCTGCCAGTTCATACGGGATCAGGACAACATCCAGTTCCTCTGCATACTTCAGGGCCTGTGCATAAGTACACACTTCTCCCACTGCCGGGATAATGCCTCTTCCTGCCTGCTTTGCCGCACTGACTGCGATCTGCTGCCAGCGTTCGACCTTCTTTTTTGCTTTCTTTGCATCCAGCTTTACCACTGCACGCTTCGTTGCCACCGGAATCACCTGGTATACACCCAGTTCCACCGCTTTCTGCACGATCAGTTCCATCTTGTCCTGTTTTGGGAGCCCCTGAAACAGATAGATTTTTGACGGAAGTTCGCTCTCATCCTTCTTTTTCTCCAGAATCTTAAGTACCGCCATGTCTTCTTCGTAAGATTCCACCACACACACATAGAGCCACCCGTCACCGTCCCCAATGGTCAGTTCCTCGCCGGTCTTCATACGGAGCACATTCTTCATATGATTGACGTCACTGCCTTCTACATAGATTTTTTCTTCCCTCACCTGTTCCGGTGATACAAAAAAATGCTGCATATCAGATCCTCTAATTCTTTCTTGCTGTTACAGATACCCACTCACCCTGGTGATTGACTTCCAGGACTTCCAGACCTGCCTCCTTCACAGCTTTTACTACCACATCTTCTTTGTCTTCGATGATTCCACTCGTGATATAGATACCGCCTTTTTTCATCTGATGAATGATCACAGGTGTCAGCGGCACCAGTACATCTGCCAGAATATTTGCTGCTACAATATCATATTTTTCATATCCCACCTTGTCCTGTACTGCTTTATCATCAATGATGTTACCGATCATGACTTCATACTGATCTCTGCTGATTCCGTTATTGTCCATATTCTCATATGTTGCATCGATCGCACACGGATCCAGATCCGTTCCTACGGAATGCTTTGCGCCGAACTTCAATGCCAGCATTCCAAGGATTCCGCTTCCACATCCTACATCTAAGATTTCTGTATCCTCTGTCACATATTTCTTAAGCTGACGGATGCAGAGCTGTGTTGTCTCATGCATACCGGTTCCGAATGCTGTACCCGGATCGATATGGATCACCATCTTGTCACTGTCCTTCGCCTCGACATTTTCCCATGAAGGAATGACAAGAATGTCATCAATATAGAACTGATGGAAATACTGTTTCCAGTTATTCACCCAGTCTACATCCTCTGTCTGTGATTCTTCAATCGTACATTCCCCTACATTCAGGTAACTTCTCATCTCTTCCAATTCCTGTCTGACTTTCAGTAACAGTTCCTGTTTGTCTACATCTTCGTCCAGATAGAATGTCAGATATGCACATCCATCATCTTCCGGTATATCCGGCAGGATGTCTACGAACATCTGCTCTTTGTCAGACTGGGTGAGCGGAATCTTGTCCTCGATCTGCACTCCTTCGATTCCAAGATCTGCAAGCATGCTGCTGACGATATCTTCTGCCTCTGTCGTCGTCTTCAGGCGAAACTGATTCCATTTCATATATATTCTCCTTTATGTCATCTTATATTTTTTACGTTCATTCATCGTATATGCTGCTCTTATATGCGTTATATCCGCAATCCTCCCAGTATCCATATACATTGTTTATTCTAACACCTGTGCCGTTTAAAGTAAATGTACTTCTTTTGTTAAAACTCCGTTAAGAAATTAACGTATTCTGTTCAGACCGTGTTAAGAAGCCCGTTCTTCTCTTTCACTGCCTTGCCAAAATGCATACAATGTATCCGGAAGCAAAATTCCATATCATATTTACACAAAAGCTGCCACATTGGGTTCTTTGAGATCTCCCGGCGGCGAACATCAGCAAGGAGGACTTTTTTATGAATATTGGTATTTTAATTCTTATGATCATCGGCGGAGGTGTCGGCGTACTGTCGTCTCTTTATATTGCACTCAGTTTTCCGGCAGTCATTATCTGGAAAATTTTCCGTAAGATCCGCCACGGATATAAACTTACATATTAAATTTTAACCATTATTTTACGGCAGTGTTCAGATCCTGTTCGATCTCATCCATTTCGGACAGGATCTCTTCCTGTTGTTTGTCAAATAACAATTTCTTATTGTACTGATAATACTTGTCGCAGTCATTTTCCTTCAGGAACTGAATACTGTAATAATTCGTGTTAAGCTCTGTCACGAAAGAGACCATCTCCTGACTGTCTCCGAATGCATCTTCCATGAACTCAAATGCGTGTTCCAGCGCAGCAAGTGTATGCTCTGTCAGTTCTTCCCGCCCTGCCACTTCATTGCCAAACAATTCCTTTACACGTTCAAATGCTGCTTCTCCATCCAGATGTTCCTCTTTCGTAAGCTGTTCATAGGATTCCAGCGTATCCAGTACCTGTTTGCGTACATGATCTTCCTGCTTTGTCATCTGCTCTTCTTTCCGGAGTTTTTCGTACTTGTCCCTCGATTCACAGACTACAAGATCGATCTGCAGATTGGATCTTAATAACTTCAGATATTCATATAAGATCGTCACAAACCGGTCTTTCAGAAAATAATCTTTAAAGCAAGTTCCCAGTCTTCCGATCAGCATGTTAACTACACTGAGACGCTCATCAAACGCCGCATACTGCAGTCTTTCCAAAGTGTCCTTTGTATAGACACCTTCGATGATCTTCTCAAGTCCGTAATCTTTCTTGTATTTTCTGTACAGTTCCAGATAATTCGCAAAATCCTTTGCAATCTTCCAGTGCTGAATGTACTGATGAACGACCTCTCTGTCTGCTTTCTTTCCCAGCTTCTCATATGTCTTCAGAAGCTGGGAGAGATCTTCCCATCCTCTGGCCGTTGCAAAGACTCTTCCGTCTACTGTCGTCTCCATGCGATAGAAATAATCTCTGCGGATCTCCAAATATGCAAGGATTGCCGGATGGATATCTGCCTGATATGCGTATTCTTTCCAGACATCATAATTCACATCCACATCGATCTTCTTGATACGATCGAGCGTCACCACATCAAAATCGCGAACCGACTTATTATATTCCGGCGGATTGCCTGCTGCCACGATGATCCAGCCTTCCGGGATCTTCTGATTGCCGAACATCTTACACTGCAAGAACTGCAGCATCGTCGGTGCCAGCGTCTCTGACACACAGTTGATCTCATCGATGAAGAGGATTCCTTCTTTTAATCCGGTCTCTTCCATCTTATCGTATATTGAGGCAATAATCTCACTCATCGTATATTCGGTAACAGAATATTCTTTTCCGCTATATACTTTCTTTTCAATAAATGGCAGTCCCACCGCACTCTGTCTGGTGTGGTGCGTAATCGTATATGCCACAAGCGCCACTTTACACTCTTTGGCCACCTGTTCCATGACCTGAGTCTTTCCGATTCCCGGAGGCCCCATCAAAAGAATCGGTCTCTGTCTGATCTGTGGAATCATATAATCCCCGAACTCATCTTTGGCAAGATATGCCTCAATGGAATCTTTGATTTCTTTCTTTGCTCGCTTTATATCCATTTATTTTCTTTCCTCCATGTATTTCAACATTTCCTTAAAAGTCCTGCCCTTCTTCCAGAATGATCTTGATCGCCCACGGCGGGACATCCACATCTTCATATTCTTCCTCCATGAACACAAATGCCGTCTCATAGACCGGGCGCTTCGCCGGATAGATTCCACGTCCGTCCGTAAAATAGATCATCCCCCGCAGATGTTCAAATGCATGCTGCCGGATCATTTCATCCACATAGGCAAATGCCGGGCGAAAATCCGTTCCGCCTTCGCCTTTTAATTCTAACTTCTCCATATAAGATTTCAATTCTTCCTCACAGGTGATCTTCTGATCCGTCTGGATCTGGTCGTCACACTGGATGATGTGAATATTCACCTTTCTAAAAAAACTGTCGTTCTCACTCAGCACACCGTATGTCTCTTCCAGGAACTTTTTCACCAAATCTCCCGAACACGACATCGACGTGTCGATCACAATCACAAACTCCTCAACTTTTTGAATTTCCTTCCACTCCTGCGGCTCGATCAATGGCATATTGCCGTATAAAGACAATCCATAACTGTAAAAATTATAATCAAACGAATCCGGATCTACCGTCATCTCTTCTTTTAATACGGAAAACTTCCGTAAGAATTCCCGGTAATCCATCCGTTCCCGGTTCTCGACCTTCACCTGATCGATCAGACCACCCGAACTTTCCGATGCCTCTTTGGAAAATGTCTCCATCTCCGTCTCCATACGTTCGCTGATGTCCTGCCACTGATTCTCAATCTGACTCTGCTTTTTCTTATCCACGTCTTTTGGCCAATAGCTGTGATCATCCACACGGAAGTCTGACTCTAACTGTCCAAGTTTCGTTTCCGGGAATTCTTCTTTCTTCAGCACTTCATATACCCGTTCTGCCGTCAGTGTCTTCATTTCCTTCTTCAGCATCCGGTACATCTCTCTTCTCGGAAGAGACCTGGCCTTCATCACACAGCGGTACTGAAGCCCGTCGATGATGGATTCTGCCACAATGTCGCAGGCCAGATGATAAATCCGCTCTTCTCTTCCCTTTCTCCGGAGCATATGCCGGAAGATACCATGCAGTACCAGATGCAGATAGATCCGGTTCACCATAACGCGGTCTTCCCGGAACAATCCCCCCAGATACTGCGGATCATAATAAAGGTACAGTCCATCCGTTCCCATGCCGTCCACACCAGTATCCGGTATAAATGGCATGCACGACAATGCAACGTCCAGGAAACGCATCTTCATATAAAGCTCATTTCTTGCCGTGATCAGGATCTTTCGGCTGACAGACTCCATACGCTCCTGCATGGCAGTTGACTGTGACACAGCCTCTGGTTCTGTTGTTTCTTTCTTTATTTCTTCATTTTTTATACGTCTCTTCGTATCTGCCATATGATTTTCCGCTTTTTCTCCTTACAATTCAAACGTCTTTTTCTTCTTCGGGAACAACTCTTTTCTGACATCCATAAGCACACTCAGACTTTCCGTCCTGTTCCCCTCTGCCGCTACATCCATACCTTTCTGTAAAGACGGTTCACTCCACAGCTTCTTCTGCTCCAGGAACCGGATTCCTTCTATATCTTCTCTCTTTACCAGATACGCTGCCACCGTTTCCATATGCTTCCGTATGTATGTTTTGTAGACATTTTTGTTCTTCTCCGACAATTCCTCCGGGAAACGCAGACGGTCCAGTGCAAGCTCCACCGCCGTCTCTTCTGTATCCTCCGCAACCGTATGATAGAACATCTCATCATATTTCTTATAATCTAATTCCCGGTTATAAAAGCACTGGCGGTAATATCCTCCCGCACCGTGGTGGTGCGTCTCCAAGATTCTTGCCGGCGTATTCTCTACTGCTTCTTCATAGTGTTCCGGGAAAAGGATTCTGGCTTCCCACATCTGTCCATCTGTACAGTTTTTTTCTTCACCTGCATCATATCGCCAACTGTATCCATACAGATTTACACGGATCTGATAGCGCATCTCTTCCACAATGGATTTTAGACAACTTTTCTTCCCCTCACGGAAATAAATCTCTACTTCCGTCAGACGACAACCCGTCAATGCACCTCCACCCATATCGAGCAGTTGATTCCCCAGAATCAGTTTTTTCAGGTTCCTGCACCGGTAGAATGCGTAACGACCGACTTCTTTTAACGCTTCCGGCAGCCAGATCTCTTCCACTTCCAGATTCCTGGCAAATGCATAGTCATCCAGTGCGGTCACAGCTTCGCCTTCTATCTCATCCGGCAGGACCACGTAACTGTCCGTCCCGGAATATTCTGTGATCATCATGCCCTTCGCTGTCTTTTTATACCGGATCTCCGGCGTGATCATATTGTCCTGCTTTTTATTCTTTACCTGTTCATTTATTTTTTCATCCATATTCCATTCATTTCCGTCCATTTTTCTTTCTTCCCTATACTACTATGATTCCCTGCTATTTGCAAGGCAGGTCATAACTTTGCATTCGCTGCATATATATGAACAAATGATTCTTGCGGAGTTCTTATGTCCCGGTTACATAATTACAAACCATTGATCCTCTTATTCTTCTTTTCATTCTGTTTCTTTGCAGGCGGACAGATTGCCCGGATCTTTCCACCTGCGTCTGTCAGAACAGATGATAAAAGTCCATCCGGTAATGTAGCTTCCTCCGGCACAGTTCCGACAGCCTCGACTTCCGGCAATCCCCTCTCCACGATTCTGCCGGCTGCCGAAAACTGGGGTCTCAGCTTTCAGGAGGAAGGCAAAGTTCCTGTCGGTAATGCATCTTTCGATGAGCTTCAGCAATATCACGCCTACTATGCACAAAAGACGGATAAAAAAGTCATCTATCTCACTTTTGACTGCGGCTATGAAAACGGAAATACACCGGCTATCTTGAATGCTTTAAAACAGCACAACGTTCAAGCCACATTTTTTGTTGTCGGAAACTTTCTGCGTGATAATCCGGAGCTGGTAAAGCAGATGTTAAAAGGAGGCCATACCATCGGCAATCATACCTTCCATCACCCCGATATGTCCCAGATTGCAACAAAGGAGACATTTTCCAGAGAACTTAAGAGTGTAGAAGCTCTGTATAAAGATATCACAGGCAAGTCCATGACCCGCTTCTACCGGCCGCCACAGGGAAAATACAGTACTGAAAATCTGCAGATGGCAAAAGACATGGGATATCATACCTTCTTCTGGAGTCTTGCCTACGTTGACTGGCTGGCCGACGCGCAGCCATCCAAAGAAGAAGCCTTTGACAAGCTTCTCGGACGGATCCATCCGGGTGCCATCGTGCTGCTGCATAACACCTCCAGAACCAATAGTGAGATTCTGGATGAGCTGCTTGCAAAATGGGAGGAGATGGGGTATACATTTTCTACACTCAAAAAGCTTGTCAGGAACACATGAAAATAAAAAACGAACCGGTTTGCTTCCATCAATTTCTTTCTGATTTCTGCAAACCGGTTCATTCTATTCATCCTATTTTAATCGAGGTCAATCACATCCATTTTGAATGTATCATCCATCTCCGCATGACTTCTTCTCTTTTCCGGATGATTACTCAAAAGATCTGCTGTCGCATCGAACAGATCGTCATCATCATAACCTGCTCCGAACAGATCATAATCATCATCTTCTGAATAATAGCCTTCGAAGTTGTCAAATGCTTCTTCATCCAGAGGGGTAAAGGCTTCAAAATCATTGGTATCCTCCAAATTGATCTTCTTAACAGGTTTACGGATTGCCGGACCTGTCTCGTCTAAGGCACGGACGCCTTGGGATGGTTTCTTTTCTCTTTCAGGTTCTGTGCGTCTTGCTGGCTTTTTCTGCCTTGCTGATTGTTTCTTAGCAGGCTTGTGCTCCATTGCTTTAGCAATATTCTCTGTCACCCATGGATCCTCATCATCGAAATCATCCTCATAATCTTCAAATTCGTCTTCTCCATAGTCAAATCTTGACGTTTTCTTTACAGCTGCTGGTTTTTTAGCTGTCTTTTTATTTTTCTTCTTCTCTTTATTTACTTTTTTCGCAGCTTTTTTCTGAATCTTCTTCTCTGCTTCTTCCTCATCCATATCAATTCCATATTCGTCATACAGATCATCTAATTCAAGATCTCTATAATGAAGTTTTACAGAAGTAATAATTACTACGATCAGCAGTACTGCAAAAAGAACAAGTGCAATAATTACTACGATATCCAAAAAACTATCTACAAAATTTAAAATTTTTCCCCAGATTCCTTTTCCGTTATTGACAGTAGAATCTGACGCTGAAGATGTTCCTGATGATGGCGAATATTTCTGGTACGTACCATCTGTTGTATCATAACGGTATGTTGTCTTTTCTCCATCCGAATTCATCGCATAGACAATATAATATTCCGCATTCTTTGTATCCTGCCATGTATCAAACTCTTTTCCGTTTAATGTAAGTGATGTCTTCTGATACTGGCTTGGCAATGAGATATTTCCGTCATCAGCCAAAGGAATAATATATCTGCCCTTTGCAACCTCTATTACTTCAAGAGGAGCGAATTTTCCGGTATCACTGTCATACAGATAAAAATCCGCATCTCCTCCGTTTTCAGGTGTAAGATACATTGCAAGTGCACCACTTGATTCCTGCTTAATAATCTGATGATCTGTTCCTTCAAATTTCAACGCATCTCTTACAAAACCATCAGGAATAATCGTATCCGAAAAATCATCTGTTACGATATATTTTGATTTTCCAATCTTAACCTCTGTTCCACCAGCAGCCGAACTGGTATCTTCTTTCTGAATCAGCGATTTATCGCCTTCTGCTATGCTGACAGATGAAGAACCTGACGTAATCTCCAATGCAACTCCATTGCTATCAATTCCATCAACCTTAGCAACTTCTACCGATGTTGTTCCCTCATCCAATGCCTGAAATTTTAAGTTGAATTCCATCGTTGTTCCGGCATTTTCATCATTTCTTGATATTGTAATTGTTCCGTCTCCACCTGTAGCATCATCACCGCTGATGAAGCGCAGCTTTGTTTTATCATAGCTTAATGTTGCCTGAATTGTATTTAACGCTTTCGCAGATGAAACCTTTGCCGTTACATCTACCTCTGCTCCGACACTGGTCTGCGGATCAGAAAATCTGAATTCTGCTGCGGTTGCACTTGCCACACATGTCATTCCAACACACAACATACACATCAAAAGAAATGATACAATTATTTTTTTGACTTTTTTCATGAATAATACCCCTTTTTTTATCTTTATGGTGTTCTACTCTGTGGTACCTTCGCCGCCGGTTGATTCTCCGCCTGTCCCGGTTGAAGTATCTCCCGTTGATGTACCATTTCCTGTCGTTCCTGTACTTCCTGTTGTTCCGCTTCCTGTTCCGGTTGATGTACCACTTCCCGTACTTGTTCCAGTTGTACTTCCCGTTGTCCCTGTACTTCCCGAAGTACCACTGTTACCACTCGTTCCCGATCTGTACGAAGTGCTTCCGGTTGTTCCTGTACTTCCCGAACTATTCTTTGTTGTTCCACTGTTTCCGGAATATGTCTCTTCCGGCTGTTGCATAAACTCCTGCGTTGATTCGTCTGTATCCGCATCTCTGTTTCCGGCTTTTTTCTCTATCTTTGCACTGATATCCGATACTGTGGAAGACACATCATAATTATCACTTTCTCCATAGAAGAAACTATGCAGCTGCTTTACATTACTTTCCATTGTAACCGGAATAACAACGCTTCCTACATTTCCCAATGTATCGGTTGTCTTATCAAATGGGAACCCTGTTGTTTCTCCCAGTTCATAATCAAACGCATCTTTCGCATATTCAAGGATTTCTGTCATTGTGAAGTTTGTCGAAACCTCAGGAAAGACCTTATCAATAATCTTATTCAACTGTGCCGGTGATGCCTTTTGCAGCTTCTCTACAACTTTCTGCAGAACCGCCCGCTGCCTTTCTGCACGTCTGAAATCATCTCCGGCCGTGTATCTGATTCTGGCATATGCAGTTGCCTGCACACCATTCAGAGTCTGTGTTCCCGGTTCTGTAACTCCCGGAGACAGCTTTCCGGTCACCTTCATAATTTCCTGAACATAACCACAGATGTACGGCATTTCATCTTCCTGTACATCGATATCAATTCCGCCCACAGAATCTACAATGTCTATCATCGAGTTGAAATTCACCGTTACATAATGTTCTATATTCATATCCAAATTCTTATTTAACACTGAAAGAGCACCTTCCGGACCGCCATATGAATATGCTGCATTGATTTTATTCAATGTTCCATCTTCCTGCTCTGACAATGTGTCTCTATATATCGATGCAATTTTCACCTTCATTGTCTTCTTATTCAGGCTTGCAATCATTATTGTATCACTTCTGGTTCCTTTATCCAGATCATTGTCTCTTGAATCCACACCAAACAATGCAACGTTCAGATATCCGCTTCCTCTTTTTTTGGCTTCCTTTGAAACGCTTAATTTATCTGTATCTAACTTTACTGTATTGATCTTCGAAAGTTTACTGGCTACAATGACAGCTCCAATCGCTGCTACCGTTACCAATGTTCCTCCAAGAATGGCTCCAATCTTCTTACCCAAAGACCAGGATGCAAATCCCCTTGTTTTCGACCTTCGTCCCCGTCTTTTATATCTTTTTTTATCTTTTGCCATTACTTTTTATATCCTTTCTTCAGCCGTAGCTTATCATATCATATCTATATTACCTTAAAATATGACAAACTTCAATCAAAAATAAAGCTTTTCGTCTACTTTTCCCAGTAACCCGGACTCATCGAACACCATTTAACGACTTTATCCGGCAATTTTTTATACATTTTCCCCATCCGGTAACCAATATACTTACAACCACTTTGATAAACCAGTTTTGGAACCATATATATTTTCCGCTGTTTTACCAAATGAGCGGCTGTCTGTTTCACCAATTTTATTCCTTCGCTTTCAGACTTTATACCCTCAAATACTTCCGGATGTTCTGCCTGTGACACAGCCATATCAAAATTGCGGTGAAACTGCTGCATCCCTGTATAATTATGCGAGTGAATCACTCTCGCTTCAGCCACATAAGCGACCTTATATCCGGCATTTATCATATGACCGGCCAATATCATATCCTCATTAAATATTGTTTTCTTGCAGAATCCACCTGCTTTTTCATAAATATTCCGTTTATATGCCGCACAAACGTTAGAACAGAAGAATGTTTTAATGCCCATTTCCTGTAAATCTTCCTTGCTTTTTATCCGGCTGTTTTCCGGGTAATTGAATTTTCTGGTATATTTTTCTATATAATTACAATTAGATGCTGCAAGCTGACGTGCATACGCCGCCCCGGTCATTTCATCTTCTTCCAGTACTTTCACCAGATTTCCAATCACATATTCATCTGCTGGCACTGCATCCTGTGTCATAAATACAACAATTTCCGCCTTTGACATCTGCATTCCCATATCCCGTGTTGCGCCATGATCAAATTCCCGGCGTTCTATATGGGATACTTTTACCTTTTCCATCTGCTCTACTTCTTTCGGAAACCTTCCGGCCTTTGTATTGATCACAAAAATAGTGCCGATCGGATATTTCTGTTCCTGAAGTTTTTTTACAAGTCTGCTAAAATTTTCATCTGGTCTGTATGATGGTATCACCACATCTACAGAAGTCTGATCGTTATTCATCTTTTCTTTTTCATCCTCTATTTCTTATCATATCCTACATAGCAATAAATCATCCCTGTAATGATCAGCCAGAACCATGTCGCAGGACTGCTGAACCATGTTGTAAAAAATGCAAGAGCCAGATACACTGCAATCTGTCCATAAAAAAGATATACAACCGGGTTATCACTTTTTTTAATAATATCAATAATGACCTTTGCCACAACACCAATAAGCAAAGCTATCACAAATACTCCAATGACTCCAAAATCATAATAAGCATCATAAAACATTGTAAACGTTGTCAATTCGGTACTGGTCAGATAGACCGTTGCCGGAACCAGATTTGGCATTACAAATTTCAATCCCGTTAATGACACAAACGGGAATAACATCCGCAGGCCATAAGAAAATTTCGGCAGATTTTTCACCAGACAGTCAAAATTATCGTAGTTATTGGCAATATAGATATACGGCTGGGTCAGAAACACCGGCATATGTGTATATTTCATTTTAAATACATTGTTCAAATATATCGCATCCCGCTTCTGTGACAATGTAATCACCACATACGCTGCACAAACCACAAGGCCAAGAAGAACCAAGGTACTTTTCCGCATATTTTTATTTACCAGTATATAAATGACTGCTGCCACACCTATTTCAAACAGAAACTGAAATCTCGATACATAGAGAAACGGAACTGCAAATGCCACTATATTTGCAATAATGATTGCTCCATTACGCCACTTACTTTCCTCAGAATCGATTTTTTTCCAAAGCACCGTAAGTCCCGGTATCAGGATACAACTGATTGCACAATAATGAAGATAATGTAAAGCCGACATTCTGAAATAAGAATACGAATAAGGTTCGTCTGAAAAAACCGGAATATAACCGATCCGGATAATTTCGATTACAAAACATCCGGCCGACACAACCAGCAGCAACATAATACATCGAAAAAGCCTGTTTGCCTTTTTTTTATTTTTTTCAGGTTCTTTTCCCTCTACCCTGCTATACTTTCTTCCCCATTCATATCCTATTCCAAAAGCTATATATATCACAAAAAAGCTCAACCAGGTTATATAGCTCCATGTATCCTGTAATGTACTGAGTTTCAGACAGCTGATTCCCTGGCCCCCTACCCAGGCAAGTGTAAACAGAGCCCTCAGTTCCACAAAGCTTCCACTTTCCCTTACCCAGTGAACATACAAATAAACAGCTTCCACAATCAGAATAATTCCCGAAGCATAATACCATTTTGCCAGTGACGCTATGTAACTGACAAAAAAGCTCAGCATATAAGTTCCATATTCTAAAATAATTTTATTCCGTTCCCTCATTCAGACTGTCTCCTTTAAACGTAGACTCCATTGCATCTGTATTATCTGCTGTTATATCCGTCAGATAAACAATGTCACTGTCAATCTCTTTTACTTTGTCTGATGCCTCATAAGAATCATCATTAAACAGTTCCTGATGTAATTGCTTTACATTCTGTTCCAAACCGATTGGAATGACAAAAGATACACCGCTATGATTCTTCACTGTTTCACTGGTTGTTACCTGATATGGGAATCCATTTGTTGACACCAGATTATAATTCAGTGCATTCGCTGCAAATCCCAGAATCTGTTTTGAAGAAAAACTTGTCGAAATCATCGGAAATACTTCATTTACTATTTTATTTAAAGTAATGAAATTCGCTTTCTGTGCTTTCTTTGCAACCTTTTCTAATACAATTCTCTGTCTCTGTGCACGTTTGAAGTCATTACCACTTGTATAACGGATTCTTGCATATGCCACACCATGAATACCGTCCAGATGCTGTGTACCGGCTTTTTCTTCTATATCCGACCAATGTTCGCCAATCACTCTTGCCGTCTCGGCACCATACAGATTGCACCAGTGTGCTTCTTCTTTCGTCATTTTAATATCAATCCCACCCAGAGCATCAATCACTTTTACAAGCGCATTAAAATTCACACTGACATAATTCTTAATATCAAGATCAAAGTTGCGGTTCAGAAGACTGATTGCCTCTTCCGGACCGCCTGTATTATATGCTGAGTTCGCTTTATTATAGCGTCCATTCTTTTGCTGCAGCAACGTATCCCTGTATACCGACACAAGCTTCACGTCACTTGTCTTATTATTGATACTTGCGATCATAATACAGTCACTTTGTACACCGCCATCCAATTCATTATTTCTCGAATCTAATCCAAACAATGCAATGTTCGTATACTCTCCTGTATCCTTATAAACTTCCAGATTTTTTTTATTCAACACATTATAATCCAGTTTCCCGAGTTTGAATATTCCGTAAGCAGCTACTAATAAAGCAGCCAGAATTATAATTTCAACTGTTAGTAAAATAATTCTTTTCCTTTTTCTTTTGCGCAATTTTTTTTGTCGTTCTTCTCTTAATTGTCTTTTTGTCTTGCGTCTTTTCTTTGCCATTGTCGTCTCCTTTAGAAGCTAATAAGCATTCTTATTAATAAAACCTTTGAAAAATGTCAGAAATAATATTTTTATATCAAATCCCAATGTCCAATTTTCAATATAATATAAATCATACTCGATTCTCTTTTGAATCGATGTATCACCACGTAGTCCATTCACCTGTGCCCATCCGGTAAGTCCCGGCCGCACCTGATGTTTGATCATATATCTTGGGATCTCTTCTTTGAATTTTTCTACAAACTGAGGCCTTTCCGGTCTCGGGCCGATCAGACTCATATCCCCTTTCAGGATATTGATCAGCTGCGGTAATTCGTCAATGCTTGTTTTTCTTATAAACTTTCCTACCGGCGTAACACGCGGATCGTTCTTTACCGTCCATCCATTCTTTTCTTTTGATGCATCCTGTACAACCATAGACCGGAATTTATACATATAGAATGGTTTATTCTGCAGACCGATCCTTTCCTGTTTGAAGATCAGTGGTCCCGGAGATGTCACTTTTATAATAATTGTTATTACCAGCATGACCGGTGAAAATAATGTAAGCGCAACCAATGCTCCAAAAATATCCATTGCCCTTTTTACAAATGCATTCAGCATATTGCTAAGCGGCACTCTTCTTATATTAATTACCGGAAGTCCTACCAAATCTTCCGTATATGGTTTTGTCGGAATGATATTATTATAATCCGGTATAAACTTTGTATGGACACCAGATTTTTCACACATACCTACAATCTTTTCTAATTTATGATATTCTGCCAACCCGAGAGTGATTGCTATCTCATCCAGTTTATTTTCCGGAAGAACAATCATAAGATTATCGATTCTTCCAAGTACCCTAATTCCTTTATACTCTGTTCCTCTTGGTACATTATCCGCAAGAATTCCTCTCACGATATATCCCCATTCCGGATTTGCTTTAATTCTGTCAATATACTGTTCCGCCGCACGGCTATATCCGATCAGCAGAATGTGCTTCTGGTTATATCCCTGCTTCCGCATATCCCGCAGCACTTCACGGATAATATTTCTTACAACAACCTCTAAAAATACATTCACCAGGAAAAATACAAAAATCATTCCCCTTGAAAAATCAGGCTGCTTCCACACATATAACAGTAAAATAAATGCCATCAGACCAATTACATTCGCCTGAATGATATGCCATGCTTCCAGTCTGCGTCCCTGCACACGTTTTGGTGTATATAACTGGAATCCATAATATAAGACCAGATATCCCGGCACAATTATAATCAACACTTTTGCATATTCCTGCAATGATAAAAACCATGGATCCAATTCAAAAATCCCGCTTTTAAATCTCAGGTACCACGATGCAATATATGAAAATACAATTACGACTGCATCTATTACTACATGTAATCTGTTTAATAACTTTTGATTATCCTTTATCAATGTTCCTCACCCATATTTATCTAATTTTACATTACGTTTTATCTTACAATAATTTTTTCCTTACGGCAACCCATTATACCACAGTTTTTCTTAATACTTTATTAATAATTTTGAAATATATTTAAAAAATTATTTTACCCAATCTTCATATAGCACCCTCTTCTTTTTTTTGCTATAATAGACACAAAGCAGAAAATAGAGATCGGAGTATTTCTCAAACTATGAAAGTAACAATTATCATCCCAAACTATAACGGGAAACATTTTATGGAGCCCTGCCTCCAGTCATTATCAGAACAGACCTGCAGGGATTTCAAAGTATTAGTGGTTGACAACGCATCTTCTGATGGAAGTCTGGAATATATGAGTGAGCACTACCCAGATATAGAAGTTATCTCCTTAAAGAAAAATTACGGTTTCAGTAAAGCGGTCAATGTCGGAATCGAACATTCCACTACACCTTATGTGATATTGCTCAATAATGATACGACCGTTGATACACACTATGTAGAAGAAATGATCAAAGCGATTGAAAAATCTCCGCGCATCTTTTCTGTCAGCAGTAAGATGATCCAGATGTATCATCCAGAACTGATCGACAGCGCCGGTGATCTTTATACCTTAATGGGTTGGGGCGTGTGCCGCGGAACCGGACGTCCTGTCTCCAATTACACAAAAGCAGATCAGATATTTACCGCATGCGCCGGGGCAGCCATCTACCGTCGAAATGCTTTTTCAAAAATCGGCTTATTTGATGAAAACCATTTTGCATACCTTGAAGATATCGATGTCGGATACCGTGCCAAAATTTACGGCTACAAAAATACATACTGTCCCACAGCACTTGTCTACCATGTAGGAAGCGGTACAAGCGGTTCAAAATATAACTCTTTCAAGGTTAAATTATCTGCCCGCAACAATATTTACCTGAATTACAAAAACATGCCTTTCTTACAGCTGGTTTTGAACTTTATTCCTCTTTTTCTCGGCTGTGTTGTCAAATATCTGTTTTTCATGCATAAGGGGTTCGGTAAAGACTATGCCTGCGGAATAAAAGAAGGGCTTTCCCATGCCCGGGAACAGAAAAAAGTTGCTTTTAAGCTGCGGCACCTGCCTAACTATATTTTGATCGAGTTTGAACTGATTCTTCATACTCTTTCTTATGCCAGAGACTGGTTTAGACGAAAATTATTCAAAAAATAGAAAAAAACAGGAACCGTATCATTTTACTTTTGATACGGTTCCTGCTTTTTATTAAAATACATATTGATCATCAATAATCCGATCATCTGAAATCCATTCTGTAGTCCGAGAAATGCAGGATTAAATGCAGGTCTTATCACAAACCAGCCCAGTCCAATCAAAGTAAATACTTTAATGACCCAGATATTTTTTCTGGCATACTTTACGATTTTTCTTATGTATATCAGGAGAACTCCTCCGACAAAAACTACAAATCCTAAAATTCCCATCTGGTAACAAAATGACAGATATTCTATTTCATATGAAAACGGTATCGATCCGCTTCTTGTATAATCACTTATGTAACTTCCAAATCCATGCCCGAATACCGGTGACTCCTTCACTCCGTTTATCAGTTCTCTCATTTGTATCTGCCTGACATCATCTGATTCCGCAGCAAATGAAGAAAAGAACCGGAATTCTATCATTTGTATCACAGGCTTCAACCATAATACCGACGAAGCAAGCACCAGAATCAACCCGATGCATCTTACCTTCTTCGGAATTTTTTTCCAATAATATAACACTGCAACAAACGCAAAGCAGCAGAATTCAACCATCAAAACTCTCGAAAATACAATCAATGTATAAATCCCGCTCAATATAAACAGCAGACTTCTGATGCTTTTTTTATATTTCTCCATCATCCAGTAAAACGGCATCAGTGTTACAACTATAATATCGGATGAAGTCTGCACACGGATCAGCAATAATCTGCCCAAATGCATTGTCATCGTCGATGCTTCCGTTCCAAACATGTTTAGATAAAATTCTATTACAGCCTCATATTCTATCAACTTACATACAAAGACGATTTCTATGATTATTTTTCCCAGAATCTTCAAAAGCATCATATAAAGGATACATTCTACAATCTTTTCCGGTTCAGCCAATTCATATCTGACCAGAAAATACAATTCTACAAACACAATTACCGAGATATAAAATAATCCCGTAAATTTTATGCTCCATTCATTTCCAAGAATGTAACTGACTATACATGCCAACAATCCCAAAACACCTAAAGTAATCTCCAGCTTCGCACTTTTTATAATCTCAAGGCTTTTTCTTTGTAAAACCAGGCATATTCCTCCTAGAATAATCAACAGGCATACCAATATTTTCTGAATTGGTATGCCCTTCATTACTCCCGTTGGAAGTGCATAACTTATGATGCACAGATAAATCACAACATTCAGTAATTTTGATAACTTATTCATAGTTTATCCTAAAAATGGAACGTATCTTTCAGTCCAACCCACAGCTGATCCTTATCACTTAAGTTCAGTGCAGTGCCGTCTTCCAGCGCATAACCTTCCCCGGATGCTGTTCCTTTATACTCTCCTGTCAGTGTCGGCCACTCAATACCGATCTCAGGATCGTTCCATGCAAGACCACCTTCGTCTCCCGGATGATAGAAGTCTGTACACTTGTAGCAGAACTCGGCAAGATCACTTAATACCAGGAAGCCGTGTGCGAATCCTTCCGGAATATAGAACTGTTTCTTATTTTCTTCTGTCAGTTCTACACCGAACCATTTTCCGTATGTCTCACTGTCACTTCTTAAGTCTACTGCCACGTCAAATACAGAACCTTTTACGACACGTACCAGTTTTCCCTGTGGAAATTCTTTCTGGAAATGTAATCCTCTTAAGACTCCCTTTGTAGAACTTGACTGGTTGTCCTGAACGAACTGCATTGTAAGTCCTGCTTCTTCCATATCTTTCTGGTTATATGTCTCCATAAAGTATCCTCTTGCGTCACCATGTACTGTTGGTTCAATTACACAGAGTCCCTGGATACCGCCTGCGTTTTTTTCTACTTTAATCTGTCCCATTATTACGTCTCCTTATTGTTTTAAATGATTTATACGTGAGTTAATCCCAGCCACGTCATGTGGCTGAGATTATTCTTCACCTATATAAAATTTAGAATTCGATTTCTTTCAAGTATCTTCCAAGCGCATCCTGCCATGTCGGAAGTGGAGTAAATCCATTTTCCACAAGTTTACTCTTGTCCAGTCTGCTGTTGAAAGGTCTTGCTGCTTTGGATACACCGTACTCTTCTGTTGTTACCGGCAGAACCGTCACCTTGTCTTCGCCGTATTCGTCATGGCCAAGCTCTGCTGCCTGGCGGAAGATTTCCTTTGTAAAATCATACCAGCTGATATATCCGCCTTCATTTGTTGCATGATAGTAACCATATTTGTCAGTCTCGATCATGTCAACGAGAAGTCTTGCAAGGTCAAATGTATAGGTTGGTGTTCCGATCTGGTCATTTACAACTTTCAATGTATCGTGTGTCTTTGCTACATTGAGCATTGTCTTGATAAAGTTCTTACCGTTCTTTCCGAATACCCACGCGATACGTACGATGAAGTACTTATCCAGAGTCTCAGATACGGCAAGCTCTCCGGCAAGTTTTGTCTCTCCATATACATTCAGTGGTTTGTAATCCTTGCAGTCAGGTTCCCAGGCTTTCTCTCCCTGTCCGTCAAATACATAGTCTGTACTGATGTATACCATCTTACAGTCTAACTTTTTACATACATCTGCAATGTTCTTTGTTCCTGTTGCATTGACCGCTTTTACGATGTCTTTCTTATCTTCGTCTTCTGCAAGATCTACGGCCGTCCATGCAGCACAGTGTACCACTACATCCGGTTTTGCATCTGTCAGAACTTTTTCTACAGAAGATGCATCTGTGATATCCATCGGCACATATGGCATTGTTGTTACCGCTGTACCATCCTGGATTCCGCTGTATGTTTCTTTGATGTCAGAACCAATTCCCTCATAACCACGGGATGCCAGTTCGTTCATCACGTCATGACCAAGCTGTCCGCCAACACCTGTCACTAATACTTTCATTCTTAAATCTCCTCCCGGTGAGCATACATTTTCTCATAATAGTTCTGGTATTCTCCGGAAATGATCGTCTCCCACCATTCCTTATTTTCAAGATACCATTTAATCGTCTTCTTAATACCATCTTCGAATTTGGTCTCCGGAAGCCATCCAAGTTCGTTGTGGATCTTTGTAGGATCGATCGCATAACGCATATCATGTCCCTTACGGTCTGCAACGTGAGTGATCAGACTTTCCGGTTTTCCAAGCTCTTTACAGATGATCTTAACGATCTCGATGTTTGTCTTCTCATTGTGTCCGCCTACGTTGTATACTTCTCCGACTCTTCCGTTATGGATGATCAGGTCGATTGCTTTACAGTGATCTTCTACATATAACCAGTCACGTACATTTAATCCTTCTCCGTATACCGGAAGCGGCTTGTCATTCAGTGCATTGGCGATCATCAGCGGGATCAGTTTCTCCGGGAAGTGATATGGTCCGTAGTTATTGGAACATCTGCTGATAGATACCGGCAGTCCGTATGTTCTGTGATAAGCAAGAACTAACAGGTCTGCTGCTGCCTTAGATGAGCTGTATGGGCTGCTTGTGTGGATCGGTGTCTCCTCTGTGAAGAACAGGTCTGGTCTGTCAAGCGGCAGATCGCCGTATACTTCATCTGTAGATACCTGATGGTAACGTTTGATACCATACTTTCTGCAGGCATCCATCAGTACAGCAGTACCTTTGATATTTGTGTCCAGGAATACTTCCGGGTTCTCGATAGAACGGTCTACGTGGCTTTCTGCTGCGAAGTTTACAACCATGTCCGGTTTCTCTTCTTCGAATAATTTGTACACTGCTTCACGGTCTGTAATGCTTTCTTTTACAAAACGGAAATTCGGATTGTCCATTACAGGCTCCAGTGTAGATAAGTTACCTGCATATGTCAGGCAGTCCAGACAAACGATGCGATAGTCCGGGTATTTGTTTAACATATGAAATACAAAGTTACTTCCGATAAATCCGGCTCCTCCGGTTACAATAATTGTCATTTTTTGCTTTCTCCTTTTTTTATCATTTCTTAGTATAGATTTTAGTACAGATTTTCTTTATATTTTCCATCCAGGACATCTTTTAAGTACTGTCCATACTGGTTCTTCTTCAGGACTTCATATACTTCCATTACCTCGTCCTTACTGATCCATCCGTTCAGGTATGCGATCTCTTCCAGGCATGCGATCTTACGGTGCTGATGTGTCTCAACCGTCTTCACGAAGTTGGTTGCATCTACAAGGCTTTCGTGTGTACCTGTATCCAGCCATGTGAATCCCTGTCCGAGAAGTTCTACATTCAGATCACCTTTTTCAAGATATACACGGTTCAGATCTGTGATCTCCAGTTCTCCACGTGCACTTGGCTTTAACTCTTTTGCATACTTCACAACATTGTTGTCATAGAAATACAATCCTGTTACACAGTAGTTGCTCTTTGGCTGTGCCGGTTTTTCTTCGATGGAAATAGCTTTTCCCTCGTGATCAAATTCTACGATACCGAAACGTTCCGGATCATCTACATAATATCCAAATACAGTAGCTCCCTTTCCGGTCTCTGCATTCTCAACAGCAGCTTTCAGACGTTTATTCAGTCCATGACCTGCAAAAATGTTATCTCCGAGAACCATTGCTACTGTATCATCACCGATGAATTCTTCTCCGATGATAAATGCCTGAGCAAGTCCGTCCGGGCTTGGCTGTACTGCATAAGACAGATTCACACCAAACTGATGTCCATCTCCCAACAGTTCTTGGAATCTTGGTGTATCCTGTGGTGTTGAGATGATCAGGATATCACGGATACCTGCGTTCATCAGCACTGACATTGGATAATAGATCATCGGCTTGTCATAGATTGGCAATAACTGCTTTGATGTTACCATTGTTAATGGATACAGACGTGTGCCTGAACCACCTGCTAAAATAATTCCTTTCATTTCAGGAACCTCCTCGTTTTGTATAAATAGGTTATCAAGTTCTTTACTTTCTATTCTAGTCTCCATGTTCCGTGTTAATTAGATTATAAAAGGTGACCTTAGGTCACCTTCAAGTACTTTTTTTATTTTTTTGTAACTTTCCTGTAATATTTAAGAAGTTCTTAAGAATTACTTCTGGTATTCATCTCTAATGTGGATACTTTTTGGTTGGCAGCTTATGTCCTATATGCCCTATATACATCTTCTTTTGTGTTGTATCCGGATAAAAAAATATTCTTCCGGCATATCCTCCAGTAAACCTTGTATGCCATGAAAACAGTTGTGCATTTCCTTCCGGTAACAAAAAAGTATGTTCCGTCTCATATTGTTCTAATGTTAGCGGTGTTTCCGGTGAAGCTTTAGGTAAAAGCCTCTTGTCAAATTGGTTTCCCATTTTTTCAGCTGCCACCTGTAATTCCAACAGGCGTTTATACACTTGTCCCGCTTCTGCAACACCTACATTCTTATAACATCCATTTATCGCATTTTCACAAAAGATTAAATTCGGAAATCTAGTCTCTTTACATTTCAAAACATCTTGTGCTGACCGGATCTCTGCACGCCACTCTTTCCTTTTTTCCTTGTACTTTTCTTCAAAAGGCTCTACATTCTTCTGACACGATACATTCGGGACCTGTACATGTTCTTCCTTTAACTCGTCCTTCTCATTAAATGTCACATAATATCCACTAATCTCAGGGGTTTCCCAATAGTCATCACTCAAAAAACTAATCGTCACGCCCTCTGTTTCATATGCCCGCAGACATCCCTTTGATATATATTTCTTCCCTTGAATTTCTAGATCGAATTCGCTTTCCAATTCAACCTCCGAAGGATCATATATCACGGATTTATTTAATAACGCTCGGAATCTTCTCTTTGTTTCCATATCTACAACCGGATCATTTCTCCACTGTTCTATTCTGTAATTTTTTGCCAATTCAAAAGAACAATAATTCTGATCCATAAGCACAGAGTCATTTATAATTATTTTCTTCACTTTCGAATATGTATTCAAAAAGCTATCCATAATCTGTCTGCCCTCGGATATTGTATCTACCGGAAATTTTGCAGACAAGTCATTTATTATCATTTGCATACTTGTATCCTCTAGAACAATTCATCAATTGCCCTGTCCCATTCATCAAAGAACCCTTCCGGCCAGAAGCTCAGTCTTCCATCTTTATATAAGACCGGATTATCAATAACTGGGATAGAACTGTATTCTTCTGTATCGGCTTTTTTTCTGGAAAAATAATATAGACGCACTATATCCGGATCAATCATATTATGTTTTGCACACAAACGTATTCCATTCAAAATATGATCACTATGCGTTTCTACAATAACCTGCACACCTCCCTGTGCTGCTCTGGCGATCAGTTCTCCCATTTTTCTCTGTCCGCTTGGATGTAAATGCGCTTCCGGATTCTCCAGAATGATTAATTCTCCCTTTTTCGCCTTCACAAGTGCCAGCACAATTGGTAATACATAAGAAATACCAAAACCAACATTCTGCGCAGTAAAGTAGTCTGCTCCTATATTTCCTTCCTGATGCACCATAAGACCAATTCTGTTGCTATGTCCATAATCTTCCATTCGAAGAGACACACCCGGCGTAATCTCCCCCAGCCAACATTCTACCTGTCTTTGAAGTCGTCTACTCGGTTCCTCATCATAAAGAATATTTTTATTTTCAACTTCTTCTGACTCGTGCGTCTGTAAATAGTGTACCGCATACTCTCCATGATTTCCGATTTGTTCCTGTTCCCAGACTTCGTAATATGATTTTTCATAACTACTTTGTGGTCCCAGACGATCCGCCGCAATATAGTTAAATCCACTTCCAAACAAATTCATATCTTTAACCATATTTATGTCTATATTTTCTAATAATTTCAGAAAATCTGCCATACCATTATAATCATATTCTGCCGACAGCATCGTACTTTCATCGCTTATTTTCATTTTTATGCGATTCTCTTCTGCCTCTGTATATAATACATCTTTTCCCACACCAAGATTTGTATATTTTCCATTCAGATAAATGCCCTTTTCCAAAGCATTCTGTTCATACGACTGTCTTAACAACAACAGCATCTGTATTATCGTAGACTTCCCCATACTGTTTATTCCCGACAGTAAATTCAAATTAGACATCTCCAACGAAATATCTTTGAAACATTTAAAATTCGATGCTTCTATTCTTTGTATCATCTAAGACTCCTCTCAATAAATTCTCAATTCTTGTAAACCGAAATAAAAAGGATTTTTTATCACTTGCTTTAATAATCTGCAAAAACACCTCATCATTACAAAGTTTCATAAATCTTTTATATACTTCTTTCTTTTCTTCTGCTAATTTTTTTAATTCCGAATCATTTAACACAAACATACTTCTGCACCATGCTTCATAAATTGCTTTATTAATCGGGCGGCGCATTCCATTCTCCCCTAATTTTCGAAATGCATATTTTCCCATGATAATTCTGGAATATCTCATCACACGTATGAACTGCTGCTCCATCAGTTCTTCATCCACACATTCTTTGGAATTCAGAAATTCCATTGCTCCATTCAGATAATTATCCGGTACTCCTTCATATTTTTCAATTCCATAATAGCAAACCGCTATAAATCTAAGAACAAATTCCTGATCCATCATCCGGTCTTCTTTTATGCTAAAGGTGGTTGCAGATAAAAATTCCTGTATCTTTGCAAATTTTTTACATATCTTTGTTGCATTCCCCTGATATAATGCATGCCTTATTTCCTGTGGTTTTAATTCCAGTCCGCCTGTATTAATTCTTTTAAATATATTATATTTCACATTTACCGGAGTTCCACTTTTTACAATATAAGCGACAATATTCGTCTCTTCAATACGTCTTACAAACGCTCTCGGAAGTTCTGAAAATGTCAATCCATTCAAGTCACTGAAGAATTCCAGTCCAGTAAGCTTCAGCGTCTTATCAATCACAAACTCTTTCAATGCCGTAAGTCTTTGAAGTCCATCTATAATCAGCCACGAATCAACAATTCCACCATCAAAATAAAAAGCCGGAATAGGTATTCTTAAAAACAAAGACTCTATTAACTGACTTTTTTGAATGTCCGTCCACAATCCACCCTTTCTCTGAAAATCCGTATTCATATCAATCTCTTTATATTGTAAGCGCTTAATCAAACTTGATAATTCCATTGTCTTCATATCGATATCAATCTTACTTGGATCAAACGGACGGATCATCGGTATTGTCTGTTCATCATTTTCAACTTCTGCATCCTGTTCCTGAACATCATCGATAACTTCTATATTCATCTTACTTAGATAAGCTTTTATCCGATTGTACATCTCCTCTGTCTGCTTTTCAGATGATAATTCTACCCAGTAATTGCTCACAAGCATAGAACTTATCTTTCCTGACTGTTTTTCACCAATTTCCACCAACAAATCTAAGTCCTTTTTTTCTTTTTCGCTAAACATGTATACTCTCCCGTTTCCGTGCATATAATATTCAACAACTAATAGCTTAACCTTTAATTATTATACTTCCTCAAAGGATTATTGTAAAATGGAATCTGAATACGCAATCAAAATATCCCTCACAAAACATATACATGACAATCCCATCCGTCCATATTACTGGAGTTTAATAACATATACGACCCAATGGGTTCAGATTATCGGTGGATGGGAATCATCTCCTGCAGCCTGCATGGAAACCGCTCTTAAGTATTATCAGAATCATCTCCAATCATAACTTTACAATCCTTCTTATAACATGCAATTCCGTATTTTATAAACTGCCGCATACCGTCCTGCTTCAGTCTTGCCATATAATCCTTTTCTTCAATCTGCTGCAATGCTTCTGTGCATGCCCGCTCCAGATCACCATCTTCCGCATACTTCATCTCGACAGCCACACCTGTGCGGCCTTTCGGGATCTCAATCAGGATATCACTGTATCCAAGTTCAGATACCCGGTTGTAAAAGAACGCTCCACAGATTTTCTAGTGAACTATCTAATTCATTATAAGTCAGATCCTGACGAATCTCCTTTATAATCAATTCTCCGGCGATCAGCTGCTCAATCTCATTTTTCGTCCAGTAATCCGCCTTATCAATAAAACACCGTACCATAGCGTTTCCACTGGTATTCGACCAATAGTCTTCCGGCAGTGCATTGATATCCGCACAACGATTCTTGCAATAATTGATCACATCCCACGGACAGTATACATCCGTTTCACCGAACTGGTATCCGTCATACCATTCTTTCACGGTATCCTAACATTCCTTAATTCCATAGTATGACAACATTTCTTTTACTTCCGTATCTGTAAATCCGAAATATTCATCAAATTCTACATTGGTAATTGAATAAATATTAAAATTATTGAGTCCCGTAAATATACTCTCTTTCGAAACACGAAGACAGCCTGTCAGCACCGCAAAGAACAAGTTCGAATTCGTCTTTAATGTATTACCAAATAATCCACGGATTAGCATTACCATCTCATCATAATAACCATACTGGAAAGCTTTATCTAATGGCACATCGTATTCATCAATCAAAATGATCACTTCTTTACCGTAATGCTTTGCAAGCAGTTCAGACAATACAAGCAAACTCACCGGCAACATTTTCTTCTTCTGCCAGGAAACGCCCCTTGTCTATGCGTACCATACTGTCATACATTTTTCTTTCACCGGCATCCAGTTTCTCACTTTCTGTCAGAAAAGAGAATCTTCTGATTTCACTCCCAACCACATACTGCATTGCTTCTCTGGCTGTCTGAAAGTTCTGTCCTTCGATTCCTTTTAAGCTTATAGAAATCACTGGAAACTTTCCCATATATTTATCGCATAATTCTTTTTCTTCAGAAATCTTTAATCCTTCAAAGACGGATTTGTCACTTCCGATTTCAAAAAAGGGTTGGAGCATGTTCATATTCAGGCTTTTTCCGAAGCGTCTTGGGCGGGTGAAAACATTTACCTTTGCCCAGCTTTTAAGAAGTGCCGCAATGATTGTCGTCTTGTCTACATAATAAAATTTTCTTTGATTAGTTTTTCAAAGTTCTCCACACCTACCGGCAATTTTTCCCTGTTATTCATTTATTCATGCTCACTTTCTTGCCACATTTCAAAAAGCGCATTTATTAATGCATACATTTATTTTATTATACACAACATTTTTATTATTCTCAACCATTATACCCAACAAAAATCCCTGCATCTTTCGTAATGTGGAACCCGCCTTCCGTCTTCTTACGCACATAAGACTGGAACTCCTTGTAATGATCCAGAATATACTGTCCCTGATTTCCATGGCACGACAAGATATAAGAAATCAATGGCTCCGGTTCCGGCACGATAAGCGAATCCTCATACCGCCTCCACTCTATCTTTTCAAAATCCTTCTTAAGAATCTCTTCTCCGTTCTCTTTTCCAAAACGCTCGTACAGATTCTTTGCTGCCAGTACGATCCGGTCATCGAACTTCTGTACCAGTTCACTCACTTCTCTCATATGATCATTGCCATATGTACTGCAGACAAATCTTCCTCCCGGCTTCAATACACGTTTTACTTCTTTACAGACTTTCGGGATATCTTCGCAATAAAACAACACATGATTGGCAATTACAAGATCAAATGCATCCTTATCATATGGGATTCTTCCCGCATCAAATACACGGAATCTGAACCTGCTGTCGTCTGCACCGATCGTACGCCTTGCATCTCTTAACATTCCATCCGATATATCTGATACTACGATCTCCGTCTGTTCCGGAATCTTATCCCTGTCCACGTTCCAGAGTGTACCATCTCCACATCCCAGCTCCAGAACCTTCATTCCCGGCTTTAATTCCAGTTGTTCGAAAATCCATGGAAACCATCCTTTCGTATTCTGCGAATACAGGCTATGTAGATTGATTCTTGCGGAAATGTTCGACGCATCCTGATACTGGTTCTTCATACTCTTCTCCATGCCGGTCAGATGGATTAGATTCAACATCTGGCTCCAGTCGATGGAATGTTCTTTCTGTATCAGATCCGACGTATCCTGAATTGCCTGTTCCACCAGCTGCATCTGTTCGATGCGGTCACGGACTAATTTCAACTGAATGTTAAGAGAATTGAGCATGAAGTGATAGTCTGCATCATCGATCGTCATATCACGGATATCGTCCAGCGAAAATCCCAGATATTTCAAAAGTAATATCTGCTGCAATCTGGCGAAGTCTTCATCTGTGTAAAATCTTGCTCCTGCTTCTGTGACGTAAGATGGTTTTAATATATTCTGTTTGTCATAATAGCGAATTGTCCGCAGGGTCACGTGGGCCATGCGGGCAAATTCACCGGATGAATAGTAGCCTGGTTTTTTCAACTTTCATTCCTTCTTACTTTTTTACTATTGTTCCAATTTTTCTTAATGGTTTTGTCAGTTTCCAGGAAGTCGAATTTTCATAGTCTTCTATGATTGCTTCCAACTCTTTTATCTTATTATCCCTATCTTCTATGTTTTTTTCTAATATAAGCTTTTGCTGCTCTCTCTGATTAATTTCCTTTTCTTTTCGCTGTACTACCCTTTGCAATTCTTCAATTGTTACATCTTTGGCTTCCAGTTCCCCCGGAATCCCGAAATTTCTCACCCGCAATTCTTTATAAAATTCAGGCAATGAAAAACCTTGTTTTTCCTGCAAAACTTCCAATATCCCCGGCTGTTCCAAAAGTCTTTCATATTGCATTAATCCCAGGAAATTAACATCTTTTCCTGTACATCTCAGCATAAATGCAGCTTTTTCACACTCAATTTCTTCTTTCGTATCTGCCGCATTATTAACGAATTCATTTCTAAAAAACTTTTCAAACTCTTCATCCGACATATAATCAAACATCTTGCTCTTCACCATTGTCTGTAAATTAAATGTCGCATAAATTTTTCCTAATGAAAAACCACTTATCTTTCCTACCGCTTCTTCCCATCTATATCGCACAAGTCTTTCATTCATTACATAAATCGGAAATTTTATAACCAGCCGCATCCACAATTCATAATCTTCCGCTCCTACAAATGCAAGGTTATAGTGACCGCCGACACATTGCAACGCTGCTTTTCTGATTACCGCAGATGCATTGCAGAGACAATTTCCATTTTTCAAAAAATATTTTATCCATTCCTCCTGTGACCGGTTTTTTACTTTATTAAACAATTCAAAAATATCGCTGAATTTCGTATTTGCTTCTTCCGACTCTTCATCAATGATATTCACTTTTGAAAAACACACTCCATATTCTGTATGTTCTTCCATAAATAAAACTTGTTTTTCTAGTTTTTCCGCTTCCCATACATCATCACTGTCAATCTTTGCAATGTATTCACCTATTGCCATATCAATACCAAGATTTGAAGCATATGCAACATGGTTGTTCTTTTTACAAAATATGGTTTTTATTCTCGAATCTTTATAGCTATTGATAATTTCCTGTGACCGGTCCGTTGACGCATCATCAACAATAATCAATTCCCAGTTTCTATATGTCTGATTTATTACACTCTCTATAGCTTCTGCAATATATTTTTCTTCATTATAATTTGCCAGGATTATACTCACTTTTGGTGTCATTTTTTCTCCCCTCTCGGTCACACTTCTTAACTCACCCATGTTGCTGTAATATTTAAAATAAAACCTCTATAAAAACAAGTGAAAAGATATACTGAATAAATAATTACAACTGTTATTATAGCTAATGCTGCAATTGTAGTTGAATTTACTTTTATTTTATTTCTTTTACTAAATCTTTGTAAAGCCGGAACAAAATATAACATATACGGATGTAAATACCTTCCATCCAACTCATTTATCATATCTGAAGTTTTCCCCATTATCAGATAGAAACCAGTAAAAATACCCATCCAATTAACCAGATATGCTAAAAGACCCCCATAAGTAAACCAACGATTCCAATTATAAGCATTTTCACCCAGTACTATCAAGAAAGTACTGACTATCCAAAGCAAATTGAAGATTTCCGGAAGAATTGTCGGTACAACTGAAAATAAAGATTTTCCCCTGTCTCCCATTGTTGCCATATTAAAATAACTTTTCATAAATGCCTTAAATAAGCTAAATAAATTCAAATAGTAATTTAATCCAACAAGCAAAACAAGCATCACTATAATTCCCGTCACGAAAATTACTATTTTCACAGACATCTTTTTGTTATCTAACCATTCAAGGATTCTCAAGAAAAATATCGGCAGAAACGGAATAACGGCTAATGCAAATAAATAATTTTTCTTGCAGAACAGTAGTAATATAATTGTAATAAGCGTATATAATAATTTTTGTTTACTTATCTCTTTTATTGTTCGCAGCTTTGCCAGTTCAAAAATATTCATACTATACATTGCAAAAACAACATAAGAAAACACGTCATAACTAGGACTTGCCAGTTTTTGAATGCAAGGTATAGAAAATAACATAAACAATGTCCATTTCCCCACGGTACTCTTTTTTATAATCGCACCCATACATAATGCAAAAAAGAGCAGTGAACTGATTCTTGAGCACAACAACATAATGCCATAACTAGGATATATCACCCTTCCCACCATAACTCCAATTGCTGCCGGTATATGTGCGATATCTATTTGCATTGTAATATTTCGATCATAAGCTATATTAAAACAGAAACTATCTTTTTCTACATCTTTTAACTTTTTTATATAAAAAGTCTCAACATCAAAATCTTTCATATCCCCGTCTAATCCTATTGCCTGATATTCCAGTTGACGTACGACTGTCTTCTTCATTGATTTTGGATGATTCATCGAAAATATATTATAACTTTTACTTAAATGATACCCTTCATCTCCATTTCCCAAAGGAAATGTCACAAAAACAGAAATCATTCCAAATAACAGTATTAAAAACACATATACTCTTTCCGTTTTTATTTTACTTAAAAAGTTCTTCATTTCTCATCTCCATACTTTTTATATGTTAAAATATGCTTTAATCTGAGGATCTACAACAAAATTTCCATTCACTTTTTCAACAATGATATCTTTTTCATATTTTTTCAAAAGTTCTGTTGACAACTGCTCCGTTTTCATCATCATGAACTTATCGGTAACACCATCTACACATTGTGTCAATTCATCTCTATGAAAATAACCAACCGCTTCTACAGGCTGTCCCTGAAATGCATACCCTTTTTGTCCTTTTAAGAACCCATTATGGTATATTGTCTGATTCTTTTTATTTATCAATTGGATTCCAACCACTCCATTTTCCGGGAACTGACAGATACCGATCATTTCTCGCATCCAGTTTTTGCTGATCATTCTGATAGAAGAATCTACAAATAAAACATATTCATATCTGATTTGTTCTTCTTTTACTTCTTTTATAGATTTTACTTCTATGAACTGGCATTTCACTTTTCCGGCTGTTTTTTTTATTGATTTCATGCATTTTTTCACATCTGTTTTATTGTTACCTACAAAGCAGACAGTAACTCCTGTTTTCTCTTTCACTTTATATGTTACATGATAAAAGCCACGATAATACAATTCCCGTACTTTTCCAGGTCTGTCAACACGTTTAAGATGTTCTTCTATCGCACGCTTTCCCGCATCATATGCATACAATTTACTTTCCGGATTCTCTGCTGTTGAACTTTGATGTACTCGCCAATGATACAATATCTTAGGAATATGATATATCCCCTCTGCCTTTTCTATGCACCGCAAGATCAAGTCATAATCCTGTGCTCCATCAAAATCATTCCGGAATCCACCTATCTCTTCTACAATCAATCTTTTTACAACAAACAGATGACAAATATAATTATTGGATCTTAACAATTCAATATTAAAATCCGTTTTAAAATGAGGTTCAAATCTTCTTGCACTGTCGGCAGTAATTTTATCTTCATCACTGTAAATAACATCTGCCTTTTCATTATCATTTACACACCGCACTACTTCAAACAGTGCATCTGGTGCCAGAAGATCATCATGATCCAGCAATGCAATATATTCTCCTGACGCTATTGCGATTGCAGCATTGGTATTATCCGCAATTCCTTTATTTTTCGTTAACTTCTTTACAATTATCCTTTTATCTGCCTTTGCATATGCCTGTATCACCTGCATTACCTGATCAGATACACTTCCATCCGCAATACATAACTCCCAGTTTGAATATGTTTGCTGCTGTACCGACTCAATCATCTCTCTTAAAAACATTTCCGGTGTTTCATAAGTCGGAACGATTATACTTATTTTAGGATTATAAGCGAATTCATATTTTTTTTGCTTTTCCAGTTCTGCTTCAGTAATCGCATTTTTTTTCAGCCATGAATCATAATCGAAATTTTCTGCAGAATGATTTCTGAAAAGCTTTAATAATAACATTTTCATTCCATAATAATGATAATACCTTTTTAAGATGTCAATCTTACTCATTTATAATCGTTCCTTTACTTTCATTAATCTTCGTATAAAGCTACGATTTCTTTGCGGATACTTTCCCAGTCTCTTGACTGTGCAGTTTTGATACCACCTTCATACAGGTGCTCCTGTAATCCTTTGTCTGTACAGATTCTTTCAATTGCGGCAATTCCTTTTTCAATCTTGCCAAGTGGATAAAGCAGGCAGTTTTCACCATCTACCAGATATTCTTTATTTCCATCATTCGGAACAACCACTGCATATCCACCTGTTGCCATCATTTCTAACGGCGGATATGAAAAACTTTCCAGGTAGCTTGTCTTTAACAGAATATCACACTGATTATATACATCAGCCACCTGATCAAACGGTACCTTATGAAGGAATTTATCTACACGATACCAGTCTTTTGGTTCTGCATTATAAGACATATACCATATCTCATACTTTTCTTTATCGAGTTCATTTGTGATTTTGAAACTTTCGTCAACATTTTTGTACTCTACTCCGCAATCTCCCTCGATCAGAATACGGATCTTTCCGTTCATCTCACGTTTATGGTGTGGGAAGTTTGCTTTTTCAATTCCATTTGGTGCATATCTGGCAATCTGTTCATAATCGTCTCTTAACCAGTCTTCACACCACTTTGAAATGGTAAGATACTGGATTGGCACCTTCGGGATATAACTCTGATTTGCAAATACCCTGAGCGGAACTCCCGGCTCATAGAAATCCGTTTCAAAATTCTGTACCAGATAATATCTCTTTTCGATATTCTGATAATTTTCAAGAAATGCAACCGTCGTCCACATAGTCGCAACAGCTTTGTCAATTCTTCCTTCTACCAGTCTAAGATCCTGACTCATTACTGGTATCTGATGCTCTTTAAACGTACACCATTGAATTGAATTATCTACATTAAAAAGTGTGACATCCATTCCCGCATCCTGAAGCATAACAGCATGCCACAGTGCCACCATAATTCCGCCACTGATATTCAGAGAAGGCAGTATAAATGCAATATTTGGTGTCGTGTATTTTTTTATAAATTTAACCAGTGGGAATCCTGTATATACAGTTACACATTTTTTTGTACAATATTTATGCGCATTTTCTGCAATCCGGTCTCTTTCTTTCTTATCTTCTACCAGTCTGCTTAACTGTTCTACCCATTCTTCTTCTGTATCACAGAGAATTCCTGTCTCTCCTGATACGATCATTCTCTGAAATGCACCCACATTACTTGCTACCGTTGGAACTTTCACCAGTGCTGCTTCCACCCATTTATTTTCGGATTTTGCTTCGTTAAAGATGCTCTGCTCTAACGGTGCCAGATTAATATCCACTTCCGCAATCAGCGACGGTAATTTCTTCCAGTCAACAAACGGATGAGATACCACACGTGCTTTATACTGCTGTAACGCTTCCGGAAGATCCAGTTCTCCAACCACATGCAGCTGAACCTGTGGATATTTTTCCATTACTTTAGTCAGTGCCGGTAATACAAGTTCAAAATCATCGTTGTGTGTCAGGCTTCCACTAAAATATCCGATTCCCACATGATCATCTTTACGGGTTTTATTTTTTAACGCTTCTTTGGATAACGCACACATTTCTTCTGAGGCCGTATTTCGGTTAATAAATACTTCCGGTACATAATGCCCCAACTCTTCAGCGAGTCTTTCTGTCGTTGTAATTGCGGCATCACATAATTTTAATGTTCTGCCCATGCGCATAACGCCATCATCGTATAAAGCTCGTTCTTCTTTCGACATAGAATCAAGATATTTGATCGTATCTGTGTACTTTGTATCAACCACAAGATCATCAATATCAAATAGTACTCTTTTATTCAACTTCTTGGCTAATTTTATAAATTCACCGATCATATCTGTGTATGGACATCTGAAAAAGACAAATGTACGATAATATCTGACCTGATCCAACTGCAGGTTTACATAATATACTTCTCCTGTAGAAATATTATTCGCTGCCAGCTGTTCTCTCTGATGTGTCACACGGTATCTCGCCGGATGAGGTACACTTTCGTCACAACCATTGATGAATAATACATCTTTATAGACTCTGTCTTTTGCATCTCTTCCTACCGTTCTTGCCGTATGAACGTAACTCTTTGCTTTTCTTCCGACACTGATAATTCCTTCTTCTTTCAATGTATGAAGTGTTTTCGCCGTTAACTCTCGTATATCTGCCATCGTTTCCTCCTAATAATTATAAAATACCCAGTTCTGCCAGATTTTGATTGTAAAAATTATCTTTTTTACTGATTCTGCTTTCCCATTTTGAAATAAACTTCTGAATCTCTGTATCATCAACCTCAATTGTCAATGCTTTGGAATAAGAAAATTCTGCAAAACATGTCCATACAGTCCAAAGTCCCTGTTTTTCTCCATTCAGACAATAATCAATTATTTCGTATCCCGGAACATCTTCTTTCAATCCTCCAAGATTTCTCCACGCATTCTTCGATATCATGCAGCAATCTTTCCATGCTGCCGTAGTATTACGGACATGCCGTAACATTGCTTCATATCCCTGTTCTGCGCCGTTAATCCCCTGGCACAAGAATTTCACTTTCGCATTATCTCTGACATCCAAAGCAATACCTGCGTATGCAATCAGATTATTTTCAAAATATACTTTCGGGGATACGGCACATACATCTTGCCTCTGTGCAAACATCAGCATTTCTTCTACCCAGTCCGGATTCATTGGCAGACAATGAACATTTATCATAACTGCGTATTCTTCTTTCATACTGTCTATCTGCTTATTTACATTATCAGCAAATGTACCGTTCTCTTTATTTGCATATACGACACGAATATTTTTATATGTGGTTTTTTCCAAAATCTTTTCTTTTGCCCTGTCATATTCTGTGTTCTTTTCTGCTCCATGCAAAATAAGCAGCACACCTGCATTGTCCGGAATTTCGTAATGTACACGGTAAATAGTCCGATACGGAAGATTACTTTCAACTTTCCCCGGCTCTTTCGTTCTTTCTAACTGTTCGCTGACTGCATGTATTGCCGCATCAACCGCGTAACTTTTTGAATCCAGATTCATCGAAACTGACTGTGGATGAACTCTCCAGTAATACAGAACCTTTGGAATGTGTACAATCTTTTCTGCCTTTTCCGTCAGTCTTAAAACCATATCATGATCCTGGCTGCCGTCAAATTCCGGTCTGTATGCCTGTCCAATCTGATCTAAAAGTGATTTTTTGAATACTGTAAAATGACAAATATAATTATGGGCTCTTAATTCATCTTTTCCAAATCCAGGTTTGAAGTTAAAGTCTGATGCATCCTCGATTTTTCCAGAGAACTTTACTTCATCCGAATATAAGAAATCTGCTTTTTCCTCTTCAATTACTTTCATCATTTCATATAATGCTGACTCATGCAAGATATCATCATGATCCAAAAGACCTATGTAGTCTCCTGTTGCAAATTTCAGACATTCATTGGTATTTTCCGATATTCCTTTGTTTTCTTCTAATACCTCATAGCAGATTCTTGAGTCTTTTGAAGCATATTCTCTGCATATTTCACCTACGTATTCATGCTCCTTATCACTTCCATCTGCCAGACATAACTGCCATTTTGGATAAGTCTGCTTTTGCAGCGATTCCAATAATTCTCTCAGATAATTCTCTGGTGTATTATACAGTGGTGTAATAATACTAAATGATACCGGTGCCAGAAATTTCCTGTTTTTTTGATTTTCCCGCTCACCATCCGAAATCAGATGAAGTGAACGCACCCGGTTCCTGAATTTCTCTTCTTCTCTTTTTTTTCTGTAATGATCTCTTATTGCTCTAAGGACTGCAAATGGTCCCTGTTTTATCAACATCTTTATTACTTTCTTAATTTTCACTTTTGTACTCCACTATTTGAATAATTTATATAAGAATTTCATAAAAGCTATTACGTAAATGATAAATAACAATAATACACAAAATGTCTCTACATCAAACCGGTTCGTAACCGCTTTCATGATCAATGTTCCGTCTGTCTCTTCATCATTGATCCAGAACTTTGTTCCTTGTTCTGTTTTTCTTTCAAAACAAAACAATACTGCATTGTCCGGAATTTCTCCTTCTGTGCCGATAGAAAAAATATATTCTTTATCTTTACAGTTTTTCACAGTATCAAATTTAAAATTATAGAATTTTCCACTTTCCAGATCCGTCGCTTTCGTTTCGCCATTCGCAACTACTTTCTGCGTTTCTGCATCTGTAAGACTATATTTGATAACCGTATCTGATGGTGTACCTGTAATCCTGCATTTTACCCTAACACCATCCAATGTATCTTCATTACTTTTGAACCGTTCCTGTACAGTTTCATTCAGGAATGATCCTGTTGTTATATATTCGCTGGTATCCACTGCTCTGTCATATATATAATTATTCTTCCCTATATGTGCATATAAGAACAAACCTGCAACAATAATAATCCCTGCAATTATTACCTGAATCTTTTTTTTCATGCTATTACCTCATCTATTATGACTGACTATATTCTTTACAAATTTCATCTGCATCGCCAAACCTTTTCACATGCCCGTGTTCAAGCCATACAATTTTCTCACACAAACTTTCAACCTGTGCAATACTATGCGATACAAATAAAATAGTTGTCCCATGTTCCATCATTTTTCTGATGCGCTCTTCACACTTCTGTTGGAATCGGAAATCACCAACCGAAAGCACTTCATCAACGATCAATATGTCCGGTGTCCCGATCGTCGCAATTGCAAACGCAAGCCTTGACACCATACCTGAAGAAAAGTTTTTGACCGGAACATCCATAAAATTCTGGAGTTCTGAGAATTCCACAATATTATCGTAATGCTTTTCCATCTCTTCTCTTCCGTATCCCAACAATGCACCATTCAAAAATACATTTTCTCTTGCAGTAAGATCCATATCAAATCCGGCACCAAGCTCGATCAGCGGAGCAACTGTCCCGCAAACTTCAACTTTACCCGTCGTTGGTTTTAAAACTCCTGCAATTGTTTTCAACATTGTACTTTTTCCACTACCATTAAGTCCGATCAGTCCAAGTGATTCACCTTTATATACTTCAAATGATACATTCTTCAATGCCCAGAACTCATCAAACTTCACCTGTTTTTTTAATCTTTTGATCACATACTCTTTAAAGCTGTCGAATTTTTCAGATGAAAGATTGAACTTCATCGAAACATCTTCTACTTTTATGATCGCCTGTTTTTCCATATTTTCACCGCTCCCTATATGTTCAAAATAAATTCATCCTGTGCTTTGTAGAATACTCTGAGTCCGATTACAAGTGCAAGTCCTGCTTCTATCACCGCAATAATAATTGATTTTGCATCAAAGATTGTATAATCCAACATCACATCTCTGAACATCAGCAGGATATTGGTAATTGGATTCAAATTTACGATTGGTTTCAGCCATGCCGGCAAAATTGACATTGGATAAATAATCGGTGTCAGATACATCAGTGCTGTAATGAATACAGAGTATAAATGCATGATATCTCTGAACTTTACAGCAATTGCCGAAAGAATCAGTCCAATTCCCATAGAGAATATTACTAACAATACCAATGGAATCGGAACAAGGATTACTGTCCAGTGCAATTCCGCTCTTGTCGCAACCATAACCAGAATCAGCGCTGTAAAAGAGGCCATCAGGTTAATAAAGCTTGAAAAGATTCTCGAAATAACAAATAAGTATTTTGGTACATAAATCTTTCTGATCAGAGATGCATTTCCAAGAATTGCTCCCATCGCATTTGTCGTTGATTCAGAGAAAAAGTTAAAGATTACCTGTCCACTCAAAATAAACAACGGGAAATTCTCCACATCAAATTTAAACAGATTTGAGAAAACAACAGATAATACGATCATCATCAATAATGGATTCAGGAGTGTCCATAACACTCCCAAAACAGATCTACGATATTTAATTTTTATATCTCTAGCAACCAGCTCTTCCAATAGTGGCTGGAATTTCTTAAAATTCTGGATATATTGTTTCATATTCAGCTCCTCTTATTTTTATAAAATCACTACAAACATTTTCTTACCAGTAAGACTTCCCACATTTGCTGGAATATGATGAAATTACTTGCAAGCATAATCATCATCTGATATTTTTCCAGTTCTATTGTATTTTTTATTTTATCAGTCTGGAAGCAAAGATAAAATATAAATATAAACGGATAATAATACCTTGCCTGTGTTCCTAGTATTTCTTCAATACCCGCCTCCGTAAATGATATATACAATGCCGTCCATACCAGACCTATTACCAGAATCATCTCTATTGCAAATATACACTTCGTCTTAATGTCCAGTACTCTTTCTTTACTTTTTCCATCTCCATAAGTGTCTGTCAGTGTTGTTCCTACCACCAGTGCTGCACAACATGTCGACAGACTGCCTCCGCCTAAATAGCCAAAACTTGTAAAAGCTGAACCTCCCATGATGTATTCCTGGAAAGTTTTCAATACATTCTTCAACCACACAATTGCATATGCAATTGGCTGCCCCAGAATATATTTCATCTGTTGTCCACTATCCGTTTTGCTTCCCCTGGAATCTGACATATCATTGGATGGATTCAGTGCCGGCAATACAAATGAAGCCATCAACGCTAAAAATGCTATTATAATACCACCTTTAAAGATATATTCATCCCTCTTTGAATAGAACTTGTCTTTTCCAAGGAACAGACCGCTCAGTATCAATGGTGCATACACTGCTTTCGGAAGACATCCCAGAACAAAGCATGCTATCATTAATATTCTCCACTTATACTCAAACTTTTCCGTCTTATTCACATGTTCTCTGATCAGTATACTGCTGCCCAATACCAGGAATGCAACCACCCATATATCATATGTATATACCGTTCCCTGGAAGATCAGTTCCGGCATCATACCGATTACCATCAGCAAACGTTTTCCTATTGGAAGAATCGCTATCGCAAAGCTCATAACCACTGCATAAAGCAATAAATTTCCAAGCTTTCCTAATAACCATTGGAAATAAAATGGCAAATGCAAAATTTGACCGATTTTTAGCAGAAATGCCTGATTCAGGTATCCTCACTACTAAGTTTGAATTCATACTTATCAGTCATCACTCCCGTATATCTTGTCTTATCATTCATGACTCTAAAGAAATCCATTCGCTCTTCGATCGACTCGTTTGCACTAATGGTCGTCGTATTGATTTCCCATGGATATCCGTAATAATAATCTTCAACCTGAGTAGACGGTTCTTCATATTTCGTACACCCGATCCAATGTGCGTTCAAATAATGTATCTGTTCATCAAATCCTGTTACATATATCGGCTCCAGCAACATCAGACAGATGCCTGCCACAAAACTGCATACAAAGAATGTAATTGCCGGATGTCTTTTATTTTCCTTTCTAAAAGAAAGTATAAACAGAAAAGCAAACACACATGCAGCCGTAAACACGCCTAAAATCGGGTTCAGTTTCAATGTGTTATCTACTTCGAAATGATTAATCACAACTTCATTTTCCGATTTTTCAAACTTTATTTCAATCTCTGCTACTTTTCCGCCTACATTCACAACAGAACGTGGCATATCTTTCATATATTCATCTTCTATATGCATATCTTTATAAGCACCATATATATTCTGTTTGCGTATTCTTAGATGTGCTTTTGAAAAGTATTCCGAAGTATATTCATACGATAATTTATTTACGTATTCTTTGTGGAGTTTTATTAACATCTCTCCACCTTTTTTCCCGATATAATACTTCCCGTTACGTCTTTTTATATCTCCCTTAATCAATACATTCTCATTGCCGATTTCTGTCTTACCTTTATTATCGCCTGCTTTTGTATAATGTATTCCCGCATATGCTCCCATTACGATAAATCCGGCTATCACCGCTATACACGCGATAATCAACAACTTACCTTTTTTCTTCCAATACTCTTTCATTTACATTTCCCCAAACGATTATCTATTTTTTAATTCATCATTGACCTTCTTCTCATACAATGCCAGTTCCTGTGTCAACTGTTTCATTCTGATCGATACTCTTGAAATTGCAACTGTAAGTACAAATATAATCACCAGAGAAAAACAGAATCCCAAAAAGAACAGCATATTAATCGGACTCGCCACACCAATCAATTCTGCCAATTCCGTAGTTAATATAGGAAAACAATCCAGTACCAGTGTTCCCACGCCAACTATCAGCCATGCCAGCGCATAACGCAATTCCAATCGTTTCTTGCGAATCATATTCACAATGACGCATAACGCAATAATCAAAATAATTGCTACTATAATCTGTAATCTGATATTCATTTTTCTTCTCCTAATACTTTCTAATTCTTTCAATCAAAATCGCCAAAGGAACTTTTATCATATAGTAGACCGACTTTTTCAGAGAAATCGAAGAAACTCCTCCTTCTCTCGCCTTCATGACTACCGGGATCTCTTCCACCTTCATATTTCTTCTCAGAATCGCAACTACACTTTCCGGTTCAGGGTAATCCCTCGGATAATCATAAGCAAACAGTCCCATTGCATTTCTTCCGATCATACGCAACCCGGATGTCGGATCTGTTATCGTCTTTCCGGTCATCAATTTAATCAGACCGGTGAAAAATTTGATTCCCATTCTTCTGGTATAAGAAGACTGAAATCCTTTCTTTTCAATAAATCTTGATCCGATCACCATATCCAGATTATGATTGACCAGATATGTAGCCATCGTATCAAGGAATTCCGGATCATGCTGACCATCGCCATCTACCTGAACCGCCACATCATATCCATGCTCATACGCATATCTGTATCCTGTCTGCACAGCTCCTCCGATTCCCAGATTAATCGGAAGATTCACAATATTGAACCCATTATCTTCACAGATTTTTCTGGTATTGTCAATCGAGCAGTCATTTATTATTACATAGTCAAACCCTTTCGCATCCTTCTTAATCGAAGCCACCGTCTTTTCTATATTGGCCGACTCATTGTATGCGGGTATAATAATCAACTTCTTCACTTTATTTCTCCTCACAAATACGTTCTACCTGTTTTGCGACAATTTTCCAGGTAAAATGATTTTTTATCATCTCATACGTTAATTCTATGCCTTTTTCTCTCCTGTCAGGATCTGCAATCACATCCCTCAACGCCTTATAAAGGACGTCTTCTTGATTGTTAGGTATAATACATCCATAGTCTTCATTGATCAACAACTCTTTCGCACCACCCCTGGCAGTTGTGACAATGTAACATCCACACGCCGAAGCTTCCAGTATAGATGTTGAAAAGCCTTCCGAGAAAGATGGAAGGCAGAATATATCACTTTCCTTCAGCAGAGCTACAATATGTTCAAAATCAAGTCTTCCCACCGGAATAATATAATCCGTCTTTCTTTCCTCGATTTCCTGCTGCATATCTCCGTCTCCCGCGATAAAAAGGCACACTTTTATTCCATCTTCATTTAATCTGTCCATTACATTGAGAAGACTAGGTAACCCTTTTTCTTTCAGCAGTCTTCCCGTAAAGGTTATAACTACAGTATCTTCCGGAATATTATACTCTTTTTTATAAGAAGTTGTTACCTTGTCCTTTATCTCTTCTACCTCTTCCAAATCAATAGAATTGTATAATACCCCCTTGGCTTTGATATGAAAATGTCCCAGCCATCGGTTGCAAGCTTTCGACACCCCATAATACTCCTTGCAGAACAAATAGTCAATCTTAGTAAATGCATGTTCAAATATTTCACCGACCGTATCCCAGAATCTATTATGCACCGACAAATGGCTTGTCCCATGATCCAAAGTAATACATTTCGCCTTTTTCTGTCTGGCAAAAAGCATTCCATATAATGAATGTAGATAAAACCTCGTATTCACAATTACCATGTCTATTTTCTTACTTTTCAATTTTCTGTGAATCCGCCAGAATTCCTTATTGAATTTGATTACCGGATATCGTCCTTCCAGCAGATTATAACACGGTATTCTATATACCGGTATTCCATTTACCAACTCGTGATTTTTCAGATGATATACATTAGATGTTACAATGATTACCTTATTCCCATCCTGTATCAACTGCTTGGCAAGATTGTATGTATATCTTTCCACACCTCCCAAATGCGGAAAATATTGTGCTGCAAATATGCAATATGTCTTACTTTTCTGCATATATCGGCTCCTCTCCTTCAAACTGAATGATTAATGGCATATGATTGACCCGTTCATTTTCCGGCGGAATCTTCATATAATCACCATATACTTTTTTCAAGAATTTATCATTATTATTCGGAATATTTATCTCTGTATTTTCAAACGGAACTTTCTTCAACGGAAAGATATCCTTCGCAACAATCTTATCTTTCAAACTTCCCACATATTCATAAGATGTTACATATCTTCCTTTCTCATCACTTTTATTATACTTTGTAGCATTGTCTACATATTTCTTATAAATCCAAGAAGGTTTTATCCTCAAAAGTTTCAATGCAACATAAGCCAACCGACATCCCAGACTCATAATCTCTCCTTTTATTCCGTCGTAGTCAATAATAGGATTCGGATTGCCGGATAGAAACAACAACTTTCCAAGTATATTTGCTTTTCTGCTCTGTGCGACCTGCTTTTTTCTGTCCCGCGGCACATAGTCAAACGGAAAGATATCCATGAAAATACACTGTTCACATTTTAAATCCTGTGTTACTTCTGACACAAATTTCGTATTTTTCCTTTGGATATGTGTTACGGTACAGCTATATCGTCCATCTATCTGCGGTGTCAGCAGATTATATTTATCAGACATCTCCTTTGAGAAAATTTCCATGAATTTATCATAATCCACTCTTAGCATTCCGACATCTATATCATCATCCCACGGAATAAATCCGGCATGTCTGACTGCACCGATGGCTGTGCCATATACCGCAAAATATGGTAGTTCGTATTTCTCACATACTTGCGCAAAGTCATGTAGCATTTCCACCTGAACACCATGCAACTTTTTCAGAACTGTTTCATCGTATTGTTTTGACCTACTGTATTTTTTCACTCTTTTTTCCTCTCTCTTTGTGTGTTTCCATATAGAAACAAATCACAAATATCATTGCCGTTACTACCAAAAATATAAGCATCGCCGTGGTATATCCCATGGATGCCCCAAACATTTTCCATTTATTCACAAATGGTTCTGCCACAACCTTTATGTATATCCATGACACAATATAAGAAACGATCAGAAGATATTGCTTGCGGATAACGACCAATGCATTATCCAGAACCGCCGCAAATGTATAGCAGCATCCGCCGACAATAATCAGCAGCAACTGACTCTTATATTTATCAAGGTTCATTCCATAAATAACAGAAAGCACCGGAATCCCCAAAATCGCACTTCCGATGATCAGCACAATTGCCATTCCGAACAGGCACAGCAAGATTCTTCCTAATATTTTAATGAACTCACGATACTTTTTATCTCCCCATACAATCGCCATCTGTGTAATCAACGGTCTGAACACGATATACGCCAATGACAATACAGATGCCGGCATAAAAAGAATATTAAATACCGTTTGTGCCCCCTGTTCAATCCTTCCATCCTGTATCGCCGTATCAATCACCATCTTAGGCGTATTCATAATAGACATGATAATAAATGCATTTACAAACAATGGAAGACCTTCTCGAAAAAGGGCAACGATCCATTTCACATTCTTTCCTAAATTGCCACTTGATTTCAGAGCCGCAACACGTTTCTGATAGCTCACATCAAATGCAAAGAAACATATTACATATATAATTACGAGACTCCAGCAAGCATACAGAAGATTGTGTGTATTAGCCAATATCACACCAAATACAATACTTGAAAAGACAATTCTGTATGTAAGCGCCTTACCCGCCAGGTCCAGTCTCTCTTTTTGCTGAAACCAACCTTCATACACGTCAGCAATTGAATCCACAGCTCTATATGCACAGACAATCATTACTATCTGCGCTTTATAATCTACATACCCACACATTCTTATATAAACAGCACTACTTATCAACATTGCCACAACTGTCAGGAACCTGAATACGCAATATTGTTTGAACTGAAACGTTTGCTTTACGTCTGTTGCCTGATATACTCTGATCTGAAATGTTCCAATTGTAACCATCAGCTGACTGATCGACCATGCGATACTGAAGATATCCGTATCTTCTTTGTTAAGCATTCTGGTTACCAGCATTAATGCAACAACAGAAAGTAACGCATTTGCCATACTTCCCGTAATGTTCCATATATATATTTCCTTTTCTGTCGGTTGATTTTTTATCGATTGCATTCTTTCTTCTCCATTATTTTATTCCACACAAAATCTTGCGGCAACTCGTTTCACACAGTCAAACAACTTACTTCGGATCAAATCCATCAAACTGCAAATCACATATACAGCTGGCACTACTATAATTAATTTAACTAATGCCCATTTATACACACCACTTTTCAGTTCATCTTCAAACAAATGCGCTACTACTTCATTCCGGATCAAACCATTATCATGAATCAGATACACTCCTAATGTCACACCTGATAAAATCGTGATCACCTGTTTAAGCTTTGTACTGTCAACTCTGATATTTACAAAAAATATCAACAGCGCAATACTTCCAAGAACAATTGTCGGAGATGTATAATCAACCAACACATTTGCATTCTCTGTATTGCCAACTTTTTCCATTATAATCTTACTCAAAAATGTAAGAAGCACCATGCATCCAAAAACTGACAAAGACAATCTTTTCTTAACTGCATGGTAATTGAAATATTTACGTATATATGCCCCAAACAGGTACATGATACATAACCACAAGGATGAATATCCTCGATTCACATTAAAAGGATCCGGATAGTATGAACCCTGCAACAAATAACTGACCAGAGTCGGTAGAGCAATATATATTGCAAATATTCCAATCAGCATGTACTTATATATTCTCTGGTCAATATAGTCCATCGCCAACCGTATCATCGGTATCAGACACATCATTCCAAAATAAGCTGTAACATACCAGTTTTTTCCTGATGTAACAGGAAAAAATGAATAAATCCACTCTTCTCTTGAAATCGTTCCATGTAACACTGTACAGTCCATAACAATCGTAATCATTAAACTATAAAACATAACTTGTAACCACAATTCCATGAGCTTACGAATGTTACACCGTGCAGTCAGAAAGCCACTTGCCAATGCATAGCAATTCACTGCTCCATAACATGCGATTTCAATTAACCATGCTACCTGATAGCATCGAGACATGGGCGGCATATCATCCAGTACACCTCCATGACCTAGCATATGTAATGTTACAATCATCAGCATAGATACAATCTTCAACAAATCTATTCCTATATTCCTCTCGGTCTTCATTCATTACTCTCCTACTCATTACTCATACCGATTGATTATATCATATCTTGTATTTCTTTACCAGAGCGAACACCAAAACCTGGCAAAAACCATTTAGAGTTACATTTCTTATTGACACATGCCTTTCCAAACTGTATAATACCCATATGTTCATAAAATTATAAGGTGGTGCAGTACATGAACACACAAGAGTGTGATATTTTGAACTTAATATTATCCAATACATATACAAATCAAAGAACACTGGCAGAGGACTCCGGTCATTCCCTTGGAATTGTCAATCGTTCTATCAAGACATTGATTGCCGAAGGTTATCTGGACGAATCCATCCAGCCAACGCAGAAAGCTATCCGTGAACTCACAGAGGCTTCCCCGGAAAGAGCCATTATTCTCGCTGCCGGCTTCGGGATGCGGATGGTTCCGATCAATACAGAAGCACCAAAGGGGCTTCTTGAGGTACACGGCGAACCATTGATCGAGCGTCAGATTCGGCAGCTACATGCTGCCGGCATTCACGAAATCTACATCGTCGTCGGCTTCATGAAAGAACAATACGAATATCTCATGGATGATTACAGTGTAGAGCTGATCGTGAATCCGGACTATGCGGAAAAGAATAATCTCCACTCTCTGTATCTTGCGAGAGAACATTTGTTAAATGCATATGTGATTCCATGCGATATCTGGTGTGATCAAAGTCCATTCCGCAGGCACGAACTTTATTCCTGGTACATGGTCAGTGATCTGGTAGATAACGACAGTTCGGTCCGTGTAAACCGTAAGCTGGAACTGACTACGATCTCTGCTTCTTCCGGGGGCAACTCGATGGTCGGCATCAGTTATCTTCTCAGTAAAGATGCCAGGGTCATTCAGGAACGACTGGAAAGATATGACAAAGATCCGGCATATGCTGATAAATTCTGGGAAGAAACCCTGTACGAAAAAGGCAAAATGATCGTTCCTGCCAAAGTCGTACATGCCGCTAATATCGTAGAAATCAATACATTTGAACAGCTCCGGGAATTGGACAGCAATTCCAATCATTTGCAGTCTGATGTTCTTGAAATTGCTGCCGAAGCACTACACACACAACTGGAAGACATCTCGAATATCACGGTTCTGAAAAAAGGTATGACCAACCGTTCTTTCCTGTTTGACTGCAATGGATGCAAGCATATCATGCGTATTCCCGGCGAGGGAACCGATCAGCTCATCAATCGTCGCGAAGAAGCACAGGTATACCAGATCATCCGTGATAAGCACTTATGTGATCACATCGAATACATCAATCCGGAAAACGGATACAAAATTACTCGTTTTCTGGATCACGCCCGTGTATGTGATCCACACAACTTAGACGATATTCAAAAATGTATGCATCGTCTGAGACAGTTTCATGAGATGAAATTAAAGGTGGATCACCGTTTTGATCTGTTTGGCCAGATCGATTTTTATGAAAAACTATGGAACGGGCGCAGTTCCGCATATCGGGATTATCAGAAAACAAAAGAGAATGTATTTTCACTGCAATCTTATATAGAGCGATACAAATCAGAAGATGTTCTCACCCATATAGATGCCGTTCCTGATAATTTCTTATTTACGACTAATACCGACGGTAACGAAGATATCCGCCTGATTGACTGGGAATATGCCGGAATGCAGGATCCCCATCTGGACATCGCCATGTTCTGTATCTATTCACTTTATAACAAGGAGCAGGTGGATCAGCTGATCTCTCTGTATTTTTCAGAAGGATGTCCAGACGCTATCCGTATCAAGATCTATTGTTACATTGCCTCTGCCGGACTTCTCTGGAGCAACTGGTGCGAGTATAAAAGACATCTCGGTGTCGATTTCGGCGAATATTCCCTGCGTCAGTACCGATACGCCAAAGAATATTACCGCATTGTACAAAACGAATTAAACAACATTACCAAATAAAACATTCAAGCTAAGGAGCATCAAATCATGCACACTGTAAAAAGAGCAATTATCATGGCTGCCGGATTCGGTTCCAGAATGCAGCCTGTCACATTAACAACCCCAAAACCTCTCGTCAAAGTAAACGGGATGCGTATGATCGATACGGTAATTCAGGGATTACATCACAATGGTATTCAGGAAATCTACATCGTTGCAGGATATCTGAAAGAACAGTTCTATGCATTGGAAACACAGTATCCCGGTGTGAAGATCATCGAGAACCCTTATTATGACACCTGTAATAACATTTCTTCTCTTTATGTTGCACGCGAGCATCTGGAAGATGTAATGATTCTCGATGGAGATCAGATAATCTACAATGACAAGATTCTGGATCCTTCCTTCGAGCGTTCCGGTTATAACTGCGTCTGGACCAATTCGCAGACCGATGAGTGGCTCATGACTGTCAAAGACGGAGTCGTAACCTCCTGCAGCCAGACCGGCGGAATAGGTGGCTGGCAGCTCTACAGCATCTCACGCTGGTCCGTCGAAGACGGCAGAAAACTAAAACAACATCTGGAAATTGAATTTGAGCAAAACAAAAACCGTCAGATCTACTGGGATGATATTGCCATGTTCTGTTATCCGGGAGAATACCATCTGGGAATCTATCCGATGAAGAAAGACGATATTATAGAAATTGACAATCTAAGCGAGCTGGCCGCTCTGGATTCCAGCTACCAACAATATATGGAGGCGCAATAATATGAACACAAAAAAATCACAAGGAAAAATAGACTGGATGATCACACTGCTTCCGCTAGGCATCGTCATCGCACTTTGCATCCTCTTCTTCTTCCTGCCGAAACAATCCAATGCAGTATTAAGCCAGATCCGGTTCTTCTTCGGCGACACTTTCGGCACTTACTATCTGGTCATCGGTCTTGGAATCTTTATCCTGTCCCTGTACATAGCCGGTTCCAGATATGGTAACATCGTTCTCGGCGAACCCGACGAAAAGCCAAAGTATTCTTTCTTTGCATGGGGATCTATGATGTTCACCTGTGGACTTGCAGCTGACATCTTATTCTACTCATTCTCCGAATGGGTACTCTATGCTACCGATCCGCATATCAAAGAAATGGGAAGTATCCAGGACTGGGCCGGTGTATATCCGCTCTTCCACTGGAGCTTTATCCCTTGGGGATTCTATCTGGTGCTGGCAGTCGCTTTCGGTTTCATGCTTCATGTCAGAAAAAGAAATCGCCAGAAATACTCCGAAGCCTGCCGTCCGATCCTCGGGAAACACACCGATGGCTTAGCCGGACGTATCATCGATCTGTTGGCAGTATTCGCACTGCTTGCCGGTACCGCAACTACATTCAGCGTAGCCACTCCACTGATGGCAACCATCATCGGCGAGCTCTTTCATATTGCAGTCAGCAGAACCGTTATCAATATTATCATTCTTCTGATTACATGCGCCGTATATACTTATTCCTTACTGCACGGATTCAAGGGAATCAGCAAATTAGCCAATATCTGCATCTATATGTTCTTTGGTCTGATTGCATTCGTATTATTATTCGGTGGTGAGACCCGCTACATTATCGAGACAGGATTCTCTTCTCTCGGCCGGATGATGCAGAACTTTATCGATCTGTCCACCTTCACAGACCCGTTGCGTACTTCTAATTTTCCGCAGAACTGGACGATCTATTACTGGGCTTACTGGATGGTATGGTGTGTTGCAGCCCCATTCTTTATCGGAAGTATCTCACGCGGAAGAACCGTACGTCAGACTATTCTTGGCGGATACGTATTCGGTGTAGGTTCTACATTGACAAGCTTTATCGTCCTTGGAAATTATTCTATGGGAATGCAGGTAACTGAAAAAGCAGATTTCATTAAGCAGTATCTCGATAACGGTGATCTGTATGGCATGATCGTAAGTATCATCAAGACCTTGCCTTGCGCTCCGGTTATCATGGTCGTCGTATTGCTCACAATGATCGCTTTCTACGCCACCTCCTTTGATTCTATCGCATTAACCGCTTCCTGCTATAGCTATCACACTCTGGAAGACGGGGAACAGCCAAACAAAGGAATTCAGCTTATGTGGTGTATCCTGCTTATCTTACTTCCGATCGCACTGTTATTTGCTGAAAGTTCTATGAGCAATCTGCAATCGGTCAGCATCGTCGCAGCCTTTCCGATTGGTGCCGTCATCGTAATGATAGCACTCAGTTTTCTGAAAGATGCGAAAAAATATTTGCAGGAAATGAAAAACGAATAAAAATATAAAAAGAACAGAGGCCAGGATTATAGCCATACAACTGCTGTTTCCCGCCTCTGTTCTTTTTTTCGCCCTAAGGAGCCCAGATCCCCCGTTCGTCTACATAATATCGATTATAATCTACCCATTCCGAGACAGCCATCGCACCGCTTGACTTCAGGTAGCATACGCCTTGAATCCACATATCGTGATCCATTGCACCGCTCACCTCGAAGAAATATCAGCTACCACCTATCTTCTGCCAGCCACGCTGTATCTCTCCTTTTTCATCGAAATAATACCAGGCATTACCAATATAGCCCCATCCTGTTGTCACACGCCCGTTCGAGTCAAAATAATAATAGGTTCCGTCCAGCAGGCCCCATTCACTTTCTGTCTTTACATATTCCGTAGCAATTCCATATGCATTGACTCTCACCACCAGTGAGTTATCATTCTCATTCGTAACCGGAATGATATTTCCATCCGCATCTCTTTTTCTCTCGTAGTTCATAATGCTGATGTTCATATTTCCTATTCGGAATCTGCGATAGACGGCATTCTCTTCGAGATCCAGATCTGTGATGATCTCTACATGACGGTCTTGCGCTGCCTGTATGATTCTGTCATAAACATATTGATTATCCCACAGCGTATCCTCATCCGCATCCTCGTAGTAATATGGATCTGTCACATCTTTCCCATGTGCCGCCAACTGATACGAATCATCATACTCTGCGATATACAGGCTATCCACCGGAAAATGTTCTATAATCTCATCTCCACTTCCGATGTGATCACTGTGCGCATGCGTTGCAATGTAAAAATCCAGCTTTTCCACACCAAGTTGTTTCAAATAGTGGACGACCTGCTGCTCATATCCTTCATTCGTGGTAATTCCATATCGATATGGATATTTACTTCCCGTAGAACCACTCGGATAATCCCAGTCTTCTCCGGAGTCGACCATTCCGAAATGACCGTTACTCTCCAGCAAAATGGCATCCGATGCCCCGTACAGTGATATATCTTGTTGTGTTGCCAGATGCCGCATAGGTATCTATGTGTAGAAAGAATAGTGCCCATGCAAAAAGCAGCATGATTCTGACAGCTTTTTTACGAATATTTTTCACGCTTTTCACCTCGTCTGTAAGTTTCGTTTTTTATTCTATCATAGAATACTGCTTTTTTCTTACTTTTAACAATATTTTTATTTTTTCATTTTTCAAACAAAAAACCTTTTCGGTAACTGCTTGCAATACTCGCAGAATATAGTAAAATGAAGCTATACAATTTTATATGGAGGAAATGACATGAAGAAGTACTTAAAGAAAAGTTTTGCAGTTCTGACTTGTACGGCAATGTGTATCCAGGCACCGATGGCGGTACTGGCGGAAGAGATGCCTGGAAGTGATACCAGTCAGCAAATCTCCGTACAGGCACTGACAACGGGCCAGTGGAAGAAGGACAGCACCGGCTGGTGGTATCAAAATGCAGATGGGAGCTATCCGAGAAACCAGTGGCAGATGATCAACGAACAATGCTATCACTTTGACTCCAACGGTTACATGCAGACCGGCTGGCTAACACTAAACGGAATCTGGTACTACTTAAAATCCGGTGGTGAGATGGCAACCGGCTGGGAAAAGATCAGCGGAGCCTGGTATTACCTTGGCGACAGCGGCGCAATGGCTACCGGATGGCAGATGATCGGTGAATCATGCTATTACCTCGGCAGCAGCGGCGTAATGGCTACCGGATGGCAGAAGATCGGAAGCACATGGTATTATCTGCGGTCAGATGGAAGTATGATAGAGAATCAATGGGCACAGATCAGCGGAAACTGGTATTATTTTACTTCCGGCGGTGCAATGCAGCACGATACCTGGATTGAGGATTGTTATGTTGATTCCAACGGAGTATGGCAGCAGAATTATCGTCCGGCGCAGTGGGTTGAAGAAAAGAATGGGAAAAGATGGTACCGCAGAGAAGACGGAAGCTATCCTGCGAATGAGTGGATGCTTCTTGATGCCGGAAACAGGGATTGGTGGTACTACTTTGATGGATCAGGCTATATGGTAACCGGTTGGAAAAAAATCGGTGGAGCCTGGTATTATTTCAGAGAAAACAGAGAAAAACTATATGGGGCAATGTGTTTAGATGGAATGTTCCAGATCAACGGTACCTATTACAGTTTCGCTGCCGACGGAAAGATGCAGACCGGCTGGGTAGCGCATGGCTTATGGTATTATTTTGATCCTGATACGGGAGCTCCTGCAAAAGGCTGGAAAGAATTGAATCATACGATGTATTATTTTGATGAATCAAATGGATATATGGTTACAGGTCGCCGGAAGATTGATGGTGAGGGATATTGTTTCAATTCAGATGGAAGTATGCACACCGGCTGGTATAAAGAGATTAACAAATGGGCCGATGATAATTCTGACTGTATTGACTTTCTGTATTTCGATCCGGATGGAAAGTTACATAAGAAATGGCTTACAGTAGACGGAAAAACCTATTGGACAGGTGATTATGGCTATGTTACCAAAAGTTATCCGGATAGATATGAGTCCATCGCAATTCGTAAGATTGATGGATATTGGTATGGATTTGATGAAAACGGTGTCATGTTGACAGGGTACCAGCAATCAGTAGATAAGAGAACCGGGAAGACTGCCGATTATTTCTTTGACGAACAAGGACGTCAGGACCCGGATCATACCGGCTGGATCGAGATTGATGGTCAGCAGCATTATATGTCACATGGATTTATGCTGGTAAGTACTCGTTACATGATTGATGGTGTGATTTATAATTTTGATGAAAATGGAGTGGCAACAGCAGAAAAGCATTGATTTGTTAGTTCCGCTTCCGAGAGACTGTAGACAAAAATGGTGTTGGGTCTTATGCCCAGCACCATTTTTCAGTAACTTCTTATTTATTTTTTGTCAGGATTCCAAACTCCGTCGGCATCAACATAATAATTACCGTTTACCCACTTATTCGTTGCTTTCGCACCGGAGTTTTCCAGGTAATACCAGTTTCCGTCGACATTCTGCCAGCCTGTCAGCATCCAGCCGTTTGCATCAAAGAGGTAATCCTTTCCCCCGATGCTCTCCCAGCCGTTGCATGCATAGCTTCCATCGGAATGGCGATACCACCAACGATTTCCGCTGACCATCCACTGTGCTGTCACTCTGGTCTTTGTCCAGCATCCGGTATTGTCCACATAATAGTTACCGATCCATTTATTAGTAGCCATCACACCGTTGGCTTCTACATAATAATTGTCAATCCATCTTCCGGCTGCCATCGCTCCTGAGTTATCCATATAATACCAGTTATCATCGATATTCTGCCAGCCTGTTATCATCGCTCCTCCGGCATTAAAGTAATACCAGGTTCCTCCGATTATCTGCCATTTCGTCTGCATCACTCCCGAAGGAATCATATAATACCACTGGTTTCCAACGATACACCAGCCAGTCACCATATAGCCATTCTGGTCAAATCTATACCAATTATCAGAGATCTTCATCCAGCAATTCTTTGGATAACTTCCATCAACATTGCGGTACCACCAGCGTCCGTTTGTCTGCATCCATTTGGCCGGTCTGTAATTTTTGACCCACACACCGTTAGCATCTACATAATAATCACCGATCCATGCATCTGTCAGCATTGCTCCCGATTCATCTACATAATAATAGTTTCCATTATCCTGGATCCATGTATTTTTCTGCTTTTTACCATTCTGATAGTAGTACCATTTACCATCCTGCTTTGTCCATCCATTCTTTGCAGCCCACTGTGCAGTAACTGTAATGTCTGCCTTTACGTTCGTATAATCTCCGGACCATCCGGTTAATGTATATCCTTCTGTCTGCAGATCCGGAGCTGTTGCATCTTCTCCGGATACCACCTGTTGTGTAGATATAACCGTATCTCCGTCTTTGAAAATAACCGTATGTACGTTCTTCTCAAAATCAATGCTATGCTGTGCTGCATATTGCTCTGCTTCCGACCCTGCTTCTCCGTAGATTACAAATCCCGGAATAACCGTATGGTATCCAAACGTTGCATAGTCTGACGAATAGTGTTCTCCCTGTGTTTCATCTGCTACCTCTTTATATCCAATGGCAAATTCTCCAATTTCCTTCACACTGTCCGGAATAGAAATTGTCGTCATAGACGGACAGTTGTGGAATGCATAATCTCCGATATTCGTCACGCCATCCGGAATAGTAATTGCTTTCAAGTTCTCTTCGTCCGCAAATGCGAAGCTTGAGATTCCCTTTGTTCCTGCTTTTACAGTAACCGCAGTGCCTTTTGGCATAGTTCCTTTATAGTTATACAGAACTTTTCCGGCATATACCACTCCGTCTTTCTGATTGGCATACCATTTTGTTCCCTTGAAACTGTTACCGCCAATCTTCTCTATGGTGTCCGGAATATCAATTTTCTCTAACGATTCACATCCTCTGAATACTGCATACTGAATCTCCGTGACATTCTCAGGGATACTGATCTGCTTCAGATTTTTGCTGTACTCAAAAGCATACTTATGCAAAGATTTTACGTTACTACCAATTTTTACATTTGTAACACCTGTATTCCAGAATGCAGATTCAGGCACATATGCAATTCCATTACCGATCGTAACATCTTGTAAATTCTCACAATTTCCAAATGCTACCTCTCCAATACTTGTTACTGTATCAGGAATGTCAATCTCTGTAAGTCCACTTCTTTCAAATGCGAATTGGCCAATGCTTGTTACATTCTCTGGAATCTTTATGGTTTTCAACTTAGAACAAAAATTGAATGTGGAGTCTTTAATTTCTTTTATTCCTTTTCCGAGTCTTACATTCTGTAGATCTTTACAATAATAAAAAGCATATTGTTCCAGATTCGTCACGCTATCCTTAATATCAATTGATCGTATTCCACTTCCGCAAAATGCCAGAACGCCGATTTCTTTCAGTCCATCATTCAGTTCTACTTCTGCAAGACTTCCACAGCCACCAAACGCATTTTCTCCGATGCTCTGTAATTTCTGAGGACATGTAATTTTTTCCAGCTTGCTGTCATCATAGAATACGGCATCTTCAATCTTTCCCAATTCACTTCCAGAAGCAAACGTGATGTTCTTCAGATTCTTACAAGATGCAAATGACTGGTATTGCAGAGAGGTTACACTCTTCGGAATGGTAGCACTTTCTATCGTATTATTCTCAAAAAATGCTTCTTTTCCTATCGCACTGACCTTTTTATCCGCCAGTGTATCCGGGATTGTAAGATTCTTATCATTTCCCTTGTATCCTGTAATCTCAACCGTTCCGTCTCCCAGCACTGCATAGTCATAGCTCTGTTCCGAACCGGTCTCGTTCTGCACTGCTATCTGTTCTGCGTCCGCTTTACTCTGCACTGCTGTCTGATCTTCTGTTGCGACCTTACTGTCATTCTGATCATCCTCTTCTTTGCTATCGACTTGCTGACTCACTGTATCTTCCTGCTCAACCGTCCATGAAATCTTTCCGGTCTGATCATCCAGGAAATATCCTGCTGCCAGATAATACTCTTCTCCGGCTGTCAATTCCATATCAATACTGAAGTTTAACCCTTCTCCGCTGTCATTGTCCGAAGCGATCATATTCTGATCTGCATCATAGACATAACCGTAGGTATCTTCATTTCCGGTCGAGTAGAAGCGATATGTTCCCGTCTCATCCGGCGAGAAGCGATATTTCTGGATATCTTTCGCAGACTCTACCGTTGTCTCATACTGCTTTCCACTTTCAACACTTTCGACTGAAGCAGGATTATCTTCTGCATAGACAGCCAATCCTGTTGTCGATACCGTCGCAGTACAAGTCATTGCAGCCATCACAATTGCCACAATTTGTCTTTCCGCTTTTGTAATCATTCCTCTTTCCTCCTTCTTTCTTGATTACCTGCTCTTCTTTCCATCACCTCCTTCAAAAGTACACTCTATTCACAAGTGCATACATCCGGAACATTCTTGACATTATAGTATCCGTCCGCAGTTTCTGCACAATGTTCATTCGCTATAAGTCCTGTTTTCTTGCAATACTTCATCTTTACTACATTTTTGCAATCCGGGAATTCCTTCTGTGTATCGATCTTCATATTCTTCAATATATTGTGGAAAATAACCGGAGATTCATTTTCTATGTAAGCCTCCGGTTTTTTTTCTTCATACCACACTGTGCAGGAATATTCCGGTGTCATTCCTACAAACCAGTTATCTTTATAATCCCGGCTCGTCCCTGTCTTTCCACAGACTTCCACATTCTTGAGCGCTGCTGCTTTCCCTGTTCCATCTTTGGATACAACTTCTTTCAGCAGTCGATTCATAACGTACGCTGTCTCCTCCGCTATCACCTGCTTTCCAGACTTGTCCCAAGACTCATAGTACACACTCCCGTTCACCTGAACCTTCTCGATCGTATACAGATCATATCTTTTTCCGCCATTTCCGAACATCAAATACGCACTCTGCAGTCCACGCATTGTAACTCCGTTTTTCAGATAGCCCAGTGCAATATTCGAAAGGACACTGTCCTCTCCCTCTTTTTGCATAATTTTCTGTTCTTTCCCGGTAGCTATCTGCAGATCACTGTCCATGAATCTGCAGGCCTCCTCTACTCCACACAATTTCAGTGTTTTTACTGCGATTGCGTTATTCGATTCTTTGAGTGCCTGCTCCACGGTAACCGGCTGATTCGTATAAGGCTTCGTATTCTGTGGCCAGTCCGTCATATTTCCATCCGAATCTTTTACTTTCGTATATGGACTGTCTTCACACATAGACGACCAGGTAATCTGATTATGTTCGATTCCCGGGGCATATACACTCAGCGGTTTTATCGTCGATCCGGCGTATGTCGCATGATCCACATAATTAATCCCGTTCTCTCCTTCACTGTAGCAGGCGGTTATCTTTCCTGTGTAGTCACTTACAAGCGCTGCGAAATTATCTCCGCTGATAGTTTCGGCACTCTCATGTCCTTTCTGAATAGCCTCCAGTTTCTTTTCCTCCAGTGCCGTATGAATCTTCATTTTATCCGCCACTATTTTCTTCCCTGCTTTTTTTTCAGAGAGATGTTCTTTTTTCTCTACGATCTTCAGTAGATCTTTACATGTTATATCGACATAGGCATCGTATTTATCGTCACATTGATATTGCAGTTTCCCGTCATGATAATACAATTCTGCGATCACTTTCCCTTCTTTATCTGTGATAACAGAATTCTCCTTATTCTCCATCCTGCTCCCTGCGATTGCAATCCCCACACATACACATCCGACAATTCCTATTCCCACTGCTCTTTTTTTATTCATTGATCTTCTTTTCCATTTCTTTTATCAGTTCCAGCTTCTCATGCGACAGCAACACCGTCGGCGTATCATTGATCTTCCATCCCAGGCTGCTCGTCTTTTCTTTTACATCGTTTAACAATCCCGGAATGGTGTTCGCACGTTTGACACACTCCTGTGCACTTTTTGTATCTTTGCCCTTTAGATATTCTCCTTCTGCATATGCTAACGTGTCCAGATAATCCTCGTATTCTTCATATTGATACGGAGCAAGCTGTATCGCGATCAGCTTATTCTTTATATATCCTTCCATATCACCTTCGGCAAAGCATACCTGCGCTCTTGCACTGTAAGCAACCGCAACCTTCGAATTGTCTTCAATGATTTTATCGGATATCCTTTTCATCTTTTTTACCGTATCCGCTTTTTTCAGCAATTCAATCCTTGCTTCTGTGTTCCCCTGATATGTCTTCAATGCCTTTTGCGGCATATTCTTCATATAATAATAATCGGATAATCCCGTCCTGTAAGAGACAGCCATCACACCAATTGCAGCAAACAGACTGCATATCCTTGTAAACCAGGAAATCGAGATCTCTTTCACATTTTCATCTTCCAGAAGCAGAATCACAACCATTCCGATAACCAGGAACTGGAAGTCATAATCAAACAAACTGTGTAATATCACTATAAGTAACAAAAGCCGGTTACGCCCACTCACATTTTTGGAAATACAGGATTTTACCAGCATTCCATAAAAGAGAATCGCCGGAAGGATCCCTACATCAAGCATCAATTGCAGCAATTCATTGTGTACACTTACAACCGAATATACACCTGTCTGACAGGAAGTCTGCAGATAATGATATCCATAATATCCCAGTCCGAACGGATGTGTCAGAATCATTCCGGCTGCATCCTTCATATACAGTAATCGTCCCCAGAATGTACTGCCATTCGTGCTGAACACCCTGATCAGCACCTCTTTTCCCACTCCTGTGATCCATAGAAGAACGACCAACACCGCACATCCTCCGGCCGCCATCAGAAGAACCTTCCCCGGCAGTTTCCTTTTTACACAATACCAGGCGCCCAGAACCAGCATAAGCAGAAGAACCGTTCTGCTTCCGCTCATAATTATTCCAAATACAGCGATTCCCGCGTATGCACACCAGAGCCAATCTATCTTATCCCAATTCAGCTTATCTACCGCAATGACCAGGCAGATCAGCATGAATAGCGCATATGTATTCGGATACTGGAAAAATCCTGCAAGTCTTCCTGCAACTGACACGCTTTTTTCAAATATAGAAAACTGCATCATTACAAACGAAAAGAGCGTCATACACGCTCCTAATACAGGAAGAGTCTCTATCAGTCTTTCTTTTCTGTCTTTCTTTCCCGCGATCAAAAGAAACCACAACAATAACGGAAGGAACTTTACTCCTCCCATCAGAGACATCCCGCTGTCAATCCCCCACAGTGCCGTGAGAAAATACATCAGGCATACGATAAAAATACTCAGCAGATTCATATTGAATGCCAGATATACCTTCTTATTTTTCATAACACAGACAAAGATTCCTATCAGCATTACCGCATTCAAAATTGCCGATGTGTAGACAAAATATCCTCCCTGTAATAATCCGGCCAGCACAATTGGCAGTGTGTACAGATATAATTCCATTTCCATTCCTCGTTTCACATTTCTGATAATATTTCAACAATAGAATTATAACACTTTTGGAATAAAAATTCACAAAAAATTATCTGACACCTCGTACGTCCCTATGACTTCTTTACTCGAATATTTCAATGTCTCAAACCGGTAGATCATCACACTGTCCTCAGATGTATCGATCACACGTCGTATCTCCCGTTTCAACCTGCCAAGCCTTGCTTCCGTAATCGTCCCTTCAAAGACAGACCTCTGTACATGCGTAAGATAACGTCTGCACGTCTTCAATACTTTATTATTTCTCTTGGCATTCACATTGTCCGTTCCTTTTTTAATGTTCCCTGATACTTGTTCATCTTGCATTCTTTTGCCAATACACTTAAATTGAAAAACAGGACATTCTCTGCTTGTACATCATTATTGCTCATAGCTTTGCCTCCCATCGTAATCTTATATTTATTCTATCATAAATATTGTTATTGAAGAAGTGTTATTTAAGACAATTCCAAAAATATCAGTAAATTAATGTTGTTTTTGATATTTTTATTCAATTGTTTCAGAAAATTCAGTTCAACATCATTAATGGGTCTTAGCATTTACTGTAAATCCATTTGTAGTGTACATACAAAAGAAAGCATATCAAGCTAAAGCTCAAGAGAAATAATGGTTTTTTGTTTTGTGCATGTATGATAAAATAAAAGAATACTACAGAGGGAGGTTGTGCAAAATGAGGAAAAAGAAAATATGTAGTATTCTTCTTGCGGCCGTGCTAAGCACCAGCATAGCAGTGATGCCGGTCAGTGCAGCCGGCTGGCAGAAGGACAGTGTCGGGTGGTGGTATCAGGAAGATAATGGCGCTTACCCTAGGAATCAATGGAAACAGGTGAACGGGCAATGGTACTGGTTTAACGGAAATGGTTACATGGTAACCGGCTGGAACTGGATCGGAGGTTCTTGCTATTACATGTATGAATCCGGAGCAATGGCATCCAACACATGGATTGGCGATTATTATGTAAATGCGTCAGGTGCCTGGGTACAGGGAAAGACAAAGGAACAGGCGAAGTGGATAAAAAGCGGAGACCGCTGGTGGTATCGCCATGCAGACGGAAATTATACCAGAAACGGCTGGGAACTTATCGGAGATAACTGGTATCTGTTTGACTCTGCAGGATGGATGCTGACCGGTTGGCAGAAATTAGGAAATGACTGGTATTATATGGAGTCAAGCGGTGCAATGTTAGGACAGGGCTGGCATTGGATCGGAGGTTCCTGCTATTACATGTATGAATCCGGAGCGATGGCATCGGATACCTGGATCGGTGATGACTATGTGAACCCATCAGGTGCATGGGTACCGAATTATGAGCATAAACATGAGTTCACTGAAAAAGTAGACCACAAAAATGCCACCTGTCAGACAGAAGGGTATGATATCTACAAGTGTAGTAAATGCGATGAAACGAAGAAAGTTACGATTGCAAAAATCGATCATGACTATAAATTGACAAAGAAAGTCGATGCAACATGCACTGCTGATGGATACAAAGAGTATACTTGTACCATGTGTGGAAATATCAAGAAAGAAATAACGACTAAGAAGCTCGGGCATGATTTTTCCATAAAGAAAGAACACAAAGATGCCACCTGTCAGGCTGCCGGATACGATCTCTATAAATGCAGCCGATGCAATGAGACGAAAAAGGTAGACATCGCAAAAGTCGATCATAATTATCTGTTAACTAAAACAGTGAAAGCTACCTGCCAGAACGACGGTTACAAGGAGTATACTTGTACCATGTGTGGTGATTCTTATCAAGAGAAACTTGCAAAAGTGCACCATGATTACAAACTGACTAAGAACGCAGCTGCTACTTGCACGGCTGACGGTTACAAGGAATATACCTGCAGCATGTGTGGAAATGTGAAGAAAGAAGTAACGGCTAAGAAACTCGGTCATGATTTCTCCGTAAAGAAGGATCACAAAGATGCCAACTGTCAGGCTGCCGGATACGATCTCTATAAATGCAGCCGATGCAATGAGACGAAAAAGGTAGACATCGCAAAGGTAGACCATGATTACAAACTGACTAAAAAAGCTGATGTAACCTGTACAACGGATGGCTATAAAGAATACACTTGCAGCATGTGTAAAGACTCTTATCGTACAACGATTGCAAAACTTGGACACGACTTTTCAGTTCTTGTAGAGCATAAGGATTCTACTTGTGTAGAGCAAGGATATGATATCTACAAGTGTAGCAGATGTGAAGAAACACAGAAGACAATGTATGATTTAATCCCTCATGATTATGATATGAATACAGAGATTGAAAGAGTAGACTCTACTTGTACAACCAAAGGACATATCAATTATGCTTGTAAGGTTTGTGGAGACATCAAGACAGTGGAACTTCCACTCAATCCAGATAATCATACATATGAAGAAACTGGAAGAGATTTACAATATATTTATTATAAATGTAAAGAATGTGGTGCAACTAAAAAAGAATTTAATGATCAAACTTATACCATTGACTTAGGAAATGGTAAAACAACAACAGTTGTGGGACACTTTGATTTGGAAATGAGACAAGAAATTCTAGATTTAGTAAATAAAAAAAGAGCAATTTTTGGATCAAAACAATTAAGTTTACCACCAATGGACTCTTCTCTTCAAAATGCTGCAAATATTCGTGCATATGAAATTACTTATAGTTATTCTCATACACGTCCAAATGGAGAAAGAGGAATTACTTCTTTCAATGTAGATGGAGAAAATCTAGCAGAAGGATTTACATCGGCTTATGATGTTTGTTATGCATGGTTTGCATCAGAAAGTCATTTGAGAAATATTACAAATAATAGCTATAATACAATGGGTGTTGGTGTATTTTGCGCTAAAACAGATTATGGGTATGAAAATTATTTTTCACAAATGTTTTCATGTGACAAATTCGAATAAAAAGAAACCTACCGCAAAATTTTGCGGTAGGTTTTCTTTAACTAGAATATGTAAAATTTTTAGATTCTTTAATGATAAGTTGTTTTCTTCCATCAACAACAGAACCCATTAAAAGAGGGACTGTCGGTAAATAACGTTTTTTAGAGCTGACAGCACCAAACAAAAATATCCTGACAGTTACAAGGCTTTCTGGCTCTACAACTTGTTCAGGATATTTTTATTTTGGTAAATACATTCTATTTTTGGCCGCAAAAAATCTTCGGTTGGATTTTTACGGCCACATTTTTTCCAGGCAGTTTTTCCCTCAAAATTTTTTTAGTTTTTCGTATAAAAAACGATGGTATTTATTTATATTTCTGCCAATAGCATACAGCATGAATTCTTTATATACCTTATCTAACGAGCGGTAATTAAAACGCCGGAAGTTCTCATTTTCCTTGATATCTCCAAAATGTCCTTCCGTCTGAATGGAACGTGTCTGGCGTTTCAGGATTCCCCGTTCGCTCTGGATATTAGCATGGGATCTTTCTTTCAGTTCCTCCCATTGTTCATTGATCTTCAAGATTTTGTTCTTTTCGGCATCTTTCTCCGCATCATACTTATACAGACAGCGGGCTTTGTGTTCACATCCGTTGCAGTCTGCGCAGCCATATACCTCAAAGGTCTGTGTATATCATTCTGTTTTAAATAAAGCAGATTTTTTTCACTACAGTACCCGCTGTCCGCAGTTACTTCTTCCAGAATACTCCCGAAAGCATTCTTTATATTTCATCAGTCGTTTTCCGTATTGTTCCAGTTCCTCATGCAACTGTTGAAGTGCAAGTTTTCTTTTTCCTTTTCCGTAAACGAATTCGATTCCCTCGTTGTCTGCGATCATCGTGAGATTGTTCTGGAGTTTCCGTATTTCGAGTGGGGAACAGTTATCAATCTCTATAATACGGTTATTGGAGAGTTTTTTATCTTTTACAAGCTTTCGTTTTCTGTTCTTTTCGATCACTTCCCGCACCTTGTCCATTCCTTCAATCACAAACATCTGTGTATTTCCCAGCCCATACTTTACCCCATAATCATTCTCCTGCAAAAAAGCATTATATTTTCCAAAAAGCTGGTCGATAGAATCCAGGAGACCCGCAAGATGGTAATGGATACAAGCCAGAAAAATCTAATTCCTCCATCACTTTTTTCAGGGTATAGACTGGATCGTCGTTAGGTAAACTCAATTCGAAGAAACTAAAGTTAATTTTCTGTTGCCCTAATTCAAAAAAATCATTATAATAATTATTGGTTAGCATAGTTACATTACAACATGTAACGGAGAGAAAGATGGTTGTCATTGGCCATCTTTTTTCTTTTTTCAGATAAATTCAGGGAGGGTATGACTCGTTGTGAGTCATACCCTCCCTGTTTTGGAACTACCTATTTCCCGACAGCCCCTATCTTTCATTTCACAATATTGTTATCTACAATGAATACATTGGTCTCACATACTGGTTCATCAGACTGATTCCGTAGTTCCAGGCTGTTGCCCAGCCCTTTCCGTTTGGATTTTCCTTTTGTCCAAGCCATTCTACATACATTGCGGTTCCTCTTGTCACGAGTGAAAATCTTGGATCGACATTTGCCTGTGTCAGGTTATCTTTTGATGCATATGCTTTCAGATGCTGTACCTGAGCCCTGATTCCTGTCGCAACATCCGGAAAGCTTGCCGGTGTCGGATTCACATCTGTTGCTCCAAGTCCTGCAAAGTTGAACTGTTCAATCTTCACAGATCCACCGAACTGTAAATATCCGGTCTCCTTCATTGCCTGTCCGAATACGACCTCCGGCTTCACACCTTCTTTTGCAGCTTCATCGTATACGATCTGACAGAACTGCTCAAGACTTGCTGCTCCTCCGTTTGCCAGCTGTGCGGCCGGATAAGTTCTGCCACTTTTCTGGTACATTTTTACCATCTTATTTACAACCGTATTCTTGTCACCGCTGATATCTGAACTGCCCATGATCGGTGTCACACCAGTATAAGTTAACGCACCATCTTTTCTTAAATAATACCAGGTTCCATCTACATTCTGGTATCCGGTTGTCATCCAGCCATCTTTATCAAAATAATACCATTCGTTTTCTATGTATTCCCATCCGGATTTTGTACAACTGCCATCTGCATGACGATACCACCAACGTCCGGAAGTATTAACCCACTGTGCCTTTGCAGGAGCCATTGCCGGTTTTTGTTCCGGCTTCTGTACAGACTCATTGTTTTCTTTTTTCTTTCCCGGTTCCCAGGCTCCGGATACATTTACATAATACTCGCCTACCCAGGTATCACTCGCCATCTTTCCGTCTTTGTCGAAATAATAACACTGATTTCCTACCCAGTACCAGCCGTCGCTGACTCTTGCCCCACTGGTGTTCAGATAATACCAGATATTATTCAGTTTCAGCCAGCCTGTTACCATCCAGCCGTCTTTGTCAAAATAATAGTTCTGACCGCCGATTGTTTCCCAATTTGACTTTGTATAACTTCCATCTGCATGACGATACCACCAGCGTCCGGAAGAGTTGATCCATTTATCTACCGGTTTTTCTTTTCCAGGTACCCAGGCTCCGGATGCATTTACATAATACTCTCCTACCCAGGTGTCACTCGCCATCTTTCCGTCTTTGTCGAAATAATAGCACTGATTTCCTATCCAGTACCAGCAATTGCTGATTCTTGCTCCGCTGGTGTTAAAGTAATACCAGATGCCATCCAGTTTCAGCCAGCCCGTCTGCATCGCTCCGTTCGGATTCAGATAATACCAGGTGCCGTTTAAATTCAGCCACCCTGTCTGCATGACGCCGCCGCCATTCAGGTAATACCAGGTACCACCTAAATTAAGCCAACCAACCTGCATCGCCCCGCTGGCATTCAGATAATACCAGACATTGTTCAGTTTCAGCCAGCCTGTCTGCATTGCTCCGTTTGGATTCAGATAATACCAGGTGCCACTTAAGTTCAGCCACCCTGTCTGCATAATTCCGTTTCCATCAAAATGGTACCAAAATCCGTCAATCTTCTCCCAGCAATTCACAGCATACTTTCCGTTGTAATATACGAATTTCCACTGTGAGCCATTCTGCTGCCAGTTACCAAACTGTACGTTACTGTTGATATATTCCAGGATTCCTCTCGCATCGGCCTCTCCCAGTGCTTTCAGCTTCTCGTCTGAGCTGAGATACTTCTGATAATCGCTTGCATTGCTCAAAAATGCATGCTCCACGATAATTCCCGGGAATCCGTTGCGTTTGCTCTGCTGGATCACATAATAATAATCCTGTACTGAACCATCCGGATATTTACTGTTTGCCGAGTTATTGATCTTCACTCCCCGGTTGTATAATCCCAGGCTGACCAGCTGCTTTTGGATACTTGAGGCAAGTTTCTGACCTTCCTGTCCAATATTGGAGCGATAATTGCTATTCGGATAATAGACTTCCGCACCGTATGCACTTGCTCCTGCTGAATTCAGATGAATGCTGACGAACAGATCTGCATTCTTACTCACTGCAAATGTGATTCTGTTTCTCAGATCTGAGCTTACATCCGTAGCACCTCCGACACTGGTATCAGATTCTCGTGTCATATAGACCTGAATTCTTCCGTTTTTCTCCAATGCCTCTTTGCAGTATTTTGCGATCTTAAGTGTTAGTGTCTTCTCATTCGCTCCGTTTCCACTTGTTCCCGGATCGAATCCTCCGTGTCCCGGATCAAGTACCACAACCAGTCTTGTCGATGTACGTCCTGCATATGTCGCAATCTGTGTATCGGCAGACTGTGTATCGATCGCATCGTTGATCACATCCGCAATGCTGTCTTCCTCATGTACGCTTCCATCCTGTGTGATTGCTGTGAAGGATATATCTGCGTCACTAATGTCTGTATTTTCCTCTGTCTTTTCCCCTTCTACAACAGCATCCGGATCTGTCTCACAGATCTGATTGACTGCGAATTTTCCTTCGATTCCACATTTTTTGAAGTTCAAAGAATATTCTTTTCCATCTGCCGTATATGTGATATCTTCTATACTATATGTTCCTGTCCAGGATTCATCTTCATATGTCATCTCGAACACTGCCGCTGATTCCTGAATCTCTGAAGCTTCTACCGAATACTCTTCATTGGTCGATGTGTTTTTGTATCTTAATACCGCTCCTGTAAGAACCGTATCTTTGTTATACCCAACTACAATTTTCTGCGTTCCCGGTGTTGTCACGCTTGGTTTGTCTACGACTACATATTCCAGTGCCGGTTCTGTGCTTTTGCCCTGCTCGGAAGCCTCTACACTCGACACCGTCAGAAGTGACAATACCATTGCAACACACAGCATTACCGAGATGATACCACGCATGTGTCTTTTTTTCATTGTTTCTCCTTTCTTCTTCAGCTTTTTACCTTTTTTTACTCGTATATCATAGCATTCTATCTACGAAAAGTCAAAGAAAGAAGGCGGCACTCGCTTGTGCCGCCTTTCTCTACTTCCTTATTCAATTACTTGACCCATCTTCCATTCCGATCAAATACATATTTTACTCCACCGATTCTATGCTCACCTGTGTATAATCTTCCGGTTGTTCCTGCATAATACCAGCTGCCGTCATATAATTTCCAGCCATTTTTCTGAAGAATTCCGTTCTGATCAAACAGGTATAAGCCCTTAGACGTTCCATATATTCCTGTAATCATTCTTCCATAAGACAAGAAGTAATTTCCAAGCATTCCATCATATGGCTTTCCATCTTTAAAATAGTACCAGATTGCTTCTCCCTCATATGTAACCTTATACCAGCCCTCTCTGGAAACATCTATTTTCTTTCCACTTTCATCGTGCAGGAAGTATTTACCACTTTCACTATTATATTCAAGAGTACTTGCTATCATATGACCGCCAGTATAGAATGTGTATTCTGTACCGCCTATTTTCTTTGTAGTTCCAGATACCAGTTTTCCGTTTTCTACGTAAAACCATTCATTCCACGGTGTTTTCTTCCAACCAGCAGTTGTATCCAGATGTCCGTCATTGTTAATCCAATAATAATTTCCCGTCTTTTCATCGCACAAAGCGGAATTCCGTTTCATATAGCCACGACCTTCAAAGTAATAGGTTGCTCCGTTTATTGTTTTTTTGCCTGGCTCAACTGGAGAACCATTTTCCACATAACGCCAGTCACCGTATTCCATCAATACCCAGCAAGTTCCCTTTACTTCGCCTTGCCATGCGCCACTGCCAGAAAACTTATTTAATGTACCGTTAATCTCTACAAGATCATTGGAAACCATAAATCCATCTTCAAAATAATATCTTGTGCCGTTAATATTCCTCCAGCCATCATTAACTGCAACAATATCTCCGGTTTTTTCATCTTTTTCCAGATACATCCAATCATTCATTCTCTGTACCCAACCGGATACACATGTCCCATCCTGTCCGACATAAGAGTATCTGCCAGGAGTATTTTTTGCCGGAACGAGGCTATTCGTAAGCATCTTGCCGTTTTCAAGATAATACATATCATCTTTCCATCCGGTCGGTAATGTACCGTTATCCACATAATACCAGTCACCATCGGCCAGATGCCATCCGGTCTTCTGATCTTCCAAAGTCATCACTTTATGACCATTTTCGTCAAAGATAAATGTCTTATCACCTATTTGCGTCACTCCGACTGCCATAGATCCGGTTTCAGTCAGATAAAAGTCTCCATGCCACTGGTTTTTAAGAATATTTCCTTCGTTATCTGTAAAATACCATTCCAACTGATCCAGTACCCAGTTGTTTGTGATGATTACACCGCTGTTATCAGTATAATATTCGTAACTTTTCTCTCCATCCCAGACATAGAAATTTCCGCTCTGCATGATTCCTTCAGAGTCCATATAATAACGTTTTCCGCCAACTGTAATGAACTCATCACGGGCTGCTTCTCCATTAGCTTTTACATAATACCAGGAACCGTTTACTAACTTCCATCCCTGTGATCTGTCAATTGCACCCTTCGTATTTGCATACAGTACCTTGTCTTCCTCACCGTCAACATAACATGTAAACACACCTGTCTGCATTATGCCGTCCCAATCAAAATAGTACTCAGCATTACCAATTTTTAATACCTGATTTCTTACTACTACTCCTTCTGAATTAAACCAAAGCCATTTACCAAGCTGACCTGAATAATGCCATGTATTCTTCTTTTCAACAATCTGTCCACCAGGTTCTGCCCAATATTCATTATCATTTACCCAGAAGTGTCCTGATGCCATTACTCCATTATAATAGAAATAATACTTGGATCCGTTAATCACTTCAAATGTATCCTGTAACATCTTTCCATCTTTATAATAATACCAGTCTTCTCCTGACTTCTTCCATCCGTTTTGTCCCTTTGTATCAACAAGTGTTAATATGCCGTCATCACCTGCACGGTAAAGTACACCCTGTACGACTACTTCCTGATTTCTTAACATTTTTCCGTCACTATCGAAGTAGTAATAATTATCTCCTTCTTCCAAGACTTGATTGCGATACTTTGTATAATCACTTCCGAAATATTCATCTCCGTACCAGCCTTGTCTTAAATATCCGTTTTCATCTGCCCAAATATACCCTGTGATCCATTCCTGTTTTTCCTTATCCCAGTATGAAATCCATTCCTGGCTGTCTCTTAGCATGATTCCATTATCACCAAAGTAATAGCCATGTGTACCGTCTTCGTCTTCGATTTCTGCAATCACATTGGTGAACATCTTATCATTTTCATAATAAAAGTAATTGCCGTCTTCGTCTTCATACCAGCCATTTTTCACTTCAGCTTCTTCTTCACCTTCACCGCTTTGAGCAGCTGCTGTTCCGTTCTGTGCCGTTAGCGCTGAATTTTCATTTGCAGATGGTGTATTGCCTGCATCCTGAGCATTTTGAACGGTACCCTTTTGTTCTTCCTGTTCCGGAGTTTCTTCTTGTACTGTCTCGTCTGCATTCTGGCTATCCTGCTCTTCCTGCACATCCGGTGTTGCCTCAGAAGCTTCTGTCTTTTCCGTCACTTCGCTGCTCTGTGTGATGGCTTGTGCATCTGCCACATTGTCCGCTGCCATAGTAGGTGTTACGGTTGCTGTACTTAACGCTGCTACGCACAGCAATGCGCATACTTTTTGTTTTTTCATACCTTTTTCCTCCTGTGGGTTCGTTATATGTTTATTTTATCATACAATTCTCTGTTTTAAAATATATTTTTCATACATTTTTCACAGTTTTATCACACTTTTTTCATATATTTTTCACACTTTTTTCTCAATTTTGTTTTTAGTTCAAAAAAGGAAGACAGCAATGCCGTCTTCCTTTAAACTCTTGTTCTTTTTTATCTAACCCATCGTCCCATATCATCAAACAGGTATGTAACGCCTCCTATCTTTCTTTCGCCGGTATACAATCTTCCGGTCTTTCCTGCATAATACCAGGTTCCGTTTTCACAAATCCATCCATTCGTTCTCAGATGTCCGTCCTTATCAAACATATATATTCCTGACATTGTAGATACATATCCGGATGTCATATATCCGTTATAGCCAAAATAATAGCCATTTAACCATCCACTTGCCGGTTTTCCTGATACAAAGTAATACCAACATGTTTCACCATAAACTTTTGCCTGATACCATCCGTTTGTACACACCTGTCTGGATCCGGAATCATCATACAGATAACATCTTCCATTGTCTTCCCGCATTCCTATATACATAGACGGATTAAAATAATATTCTGAACCATTCACTTTTTTATTTCCGGTAACAATATTTCCATTTTCAAGATAATACCAGCTTCCCCATTTTGTCTGTCTCCATCCGGTTCCTTCATCTATGTTTCCATTTAAATTAATCCAGTAATATTTAAATCCATCGCTGGAATATTCTGAATATAATGAATTAGATATCATTTCGCCATCATTATAAAAATAATACGTCAGATTACCGATTTTCTTTTTCTCCTTTGTATTCAGAGAACCATCTGCATTAACATAATACCATGCTCCTGTTTCTGATTGTTTCCACCCTTGTGCTGAAAGATCTCTTGGAATCCATGCTCCGCTGTTAGCAAATTCGTATAATTTTTCATTTATATTTTTTATCGTATTTGATACCATAATTGAATATTCATCAAAATAATACCAGGTTCCATTTATCTGTTTCCATTCCTGCTTTGCAAGCAGATATTCCTTTGTTTTTTCATCTTTGTCTGCGTACTGCCATTCATGCAGACCACTGTCATACCGCCATCCCTTTTGCACTTTTCCGTCTGCTCCAACGTAGCAGTATCTATCTTCTGCATTTTCTGCCGGAACTTCTATATTAGTTGCCATTTTCCCATCAGATATATAGTATGTTCCATCCAGCCATCCATCATAGGCTTCTCCGTCTTTTGTGTAATACCAGTTTCCGTCATACAGCTGCCATCCGTCTTTCTCTCCGACAATGCCTTCTTTTTTTCCGTTTTCATCAAAAACATATGTCTTTCCATCAATCTCAGCTGCTCCGACTGCCATACTGCCATCATCCATGAAATAATAGCCCTTTGCCCACTGGTTCCGATATAACTTTCCGTCTTTTCCGGCATAGTACCACTCCAGGTCTGTTCTTACCCAGTTATCCTTTATAAACGCCCCATTGCTATCCGTAACATAATAATTATAATCTCCAGATTCACTGTCATATATATTTATCTTTCCAGTTTCCATCTGTCCATTATAATCAAGATAATATTTTTCACTTCCTATCTCTACGATCTCATTTATAGCTGCCGATCCATCTTTCTTCACATAATACCAATTTCCAGCAGAATCCTTTTTCCATCCCTGTTGTTCATTAATAATTCCCGATCCATCCGCATATATCTGTTTACTTACATATTCTTTTTTATCTTCGTCATATGTAGAAATCCAGAATACTCCTGTCTGCATTGCTCCATCATAGCCAACATAATATTTCTTTCCTGCATCTTTCACGAAACTGTTCAATATCAATGAATCAGCACCATTAAACCAATACCATTTATCTGTTTGGCTAGAATGATACCATCCATGTTTACCATTCACAACTTCTCCATTTGGTTCTGCCAGATAACAGATTGGAGACATCGGATCTGGATAAAATGCTCCTGTAGACATCTTACCATCTTTTTCAAAATGATATCTAACTCCATTTATCTCTTTAAAAGAATCTTTGATTAATGCTCCGTTCTCATAATAATACCAGTTATTTCCAGCTAAACGCCATCCATTTTCCTTAGACGTATCAACAAGCGTTAAGATTCCATTTTCATCTGCCTTATATCTTTTCCCTTCAATAATAATCTCTGTATTCTTAATCAGACGGCCATCTCCATTGAAATAATATAATTTTCCATCTTCTTCCAGGAATTTATCATTATATCTGAAATAATCTTCTCCGTAGTACTCATCATCACCATTAAACCATCCATGTTGCAAGCATCCATTTTCATCTGCACGAATCCATCCCGATACCCATGTCCCGTCTTTCAAATATGCTATCTGTCTCCACGTATCTTTCAGCATAATACCATTATAATCAAAATAAAATGCCTTCACGCCATCTTCCGAAGCTATTTCTTTTATTGTATTTTCAAGTGCCACACCATATTCATAATAATATGTATTGCCTTTTTGATCAACATACCACCCTTCTTTCGGAATATTTTTTTCTTCCTCATCTGCGCTCTGGGTTTCTGATTGTTCCGGCACTTCTTCTATTATTGTATGCTGATCCTTCTGACCTTGTACACTGTCTTGGTTTTCATCTGCCTGTTCGGAATTCTCTATCGCTTCTTCTGGATCCGTATGATCAGTCGTCTCCTTGTTACCTATCCCGGCATTCTCCGACACTTCATCATTCTCCGCTCCATCTGTCACATTCCTCTGTTCTTGATTGGCTTCGTTCTGCACCTGCGCCGTGTTGCCTTCAGTTGCCATAACAGGTGTTACTGTTGCTGTACTGATTGCCGTTATGCATAACAATGCACATACCTTTTTCCGTTTCATTCACTTCTCCTCCTAATAGTATAAATGATTATGTCTCATTTTATCATACAAATTATCTTTTTTTAACTTATTTCCACACTTATTCCATATATTTTTCATACTTTTTCATAATTCTATTTTTACCGCAAAAAATTCTTTAATTAAATGTTATTATCCTGTATAATAATGTAATAGAAATCAAAGGAGGAAATGGTAATGAACAAAAAGATTCCCCAATATCTAAAATTAACTTTTGCAGCCAGCATTCTTGGAACGTCATTATTAACAGGCTTTCCGACAAATGCATACGCAGAAGATACCCTTACTGTTTTAGATGTTAACGCAACACAAAACGGATGGTCACTTCAAGATGGCACCTGGTACTACTACAAAGACGGTATTCTGTTAACAAATACCTGGATTACATCAGGCGGTCAATATTACTATTTGGGCGAAGATGGGTCTATGCAGACGAATACCTGGATTGGTAATTATTATGTTGATTCTAACGGTGTCTGGCTTACGAACTACCAACCTGCGAAATGGATGCAGACAAACGGGAAATGGTGGTATCGCAACGAAGATGGATCTTATCCGCATGGCACCTGGGAAACAATCAATGGAACGCAGTACTATTTTGACAATTCTGGTTATATGGCTTCCGGCTGGCAGATCATTAATGGGAAATGGTATTATTTTAACGGAAGCGGTATAATGCAGAGCAATACTTGGATTGTATCATCCGGAAAATATTATTATATGGGTGAAGATGGAACCATGCTGACCAATACCTGGATTGGTGACTATTATGTTGATTCTAACGGTGTCTGGCTTACGAACTACCAACCTGCGAAATGGATGCAGACAAACGGGAAATGGTGGTACCGTAACGAAGATGGATCTTATCCGGCAAATACCTGGAAAGAAATCAATAATAACTGGTACTATTTTGATTCTGCCGGTTATCTGATAACAAACGACTGGAAAAAAGTCGGTGGATCATGGTATTACTTTGATGGAAACGGCATCATGCTGACCGGTAACCAAACAATTGACAATAAAAAATATTATTTCAACGAAGACGGCAGCATGCATACTGGATGGCTGGATACCTGGTATTATTACGATGAGTCCGGTGCTATGGTCACTGGCTGGAAAAAAATTGATGGAAACTGGTACTATTTCCATAAAGAAGAAGGTTGGAAATATAGCGACTCACTGGCAGAAATAGATGGTGACTATTATAGTTTCAATTCCGATGGCACCATGCATACCGGTTGGTTTCAAGCAGGCCTATGGCACTATTGTGACGAAGGATCCGGAAAAGCACATAAAGGATGGCTAACTCTAAATAATGTAAAATATTATTTTGATGAAGACTATACATATATGTATACCGGAAGATCGACAATTAATGGCAAAGAGTATTGTTTCAATTCTGATGGAAGCATGTTGACTGGTTGGTATACTGAAAAAAGCAGATGGGCAGATGATGGTTCCGACTATATCAGTAAATTATATTTTGACAAAGACGGGACATTACATACCGGATGGCTTTCTGTCGATGGGAAAAAATATTGGGCCAACAGCTATGGTTATATAGCAAAAAGTGATCCAAGTGATCCACACATCGGTGAAAATATCGCACTTCGCGATATAGACGGTTCCACATATGGCTTTGATGAAAATGGCATTATGCTGATTGGTCGTCATAAATATGTCAATACAAAAACCGGTTCCAATCGGTTGCTTTGTTTTGACAAGGACGGAAAAGCAATCACAGGATGGTATGAAGAAGACGGAAAGAAATACTATGTTTCCCACGGTTTCTTATTAACCAATACTCGATATAAGATCGATGGTGTCATTTACACTTTTGATGAGAACGGTGTGGCCACTCCTGAAACTCCTCATTATAAATAACAACTAATTTTTTTGATCTATAGCATACAAAAAGGGACCGCTACACAAAAATGTGTAGCGATCCCTTTTTTACTTCTAATATACAACAACTTTTGTTCCAGCAGGAATATTATCATAAATCCATTTTGCATTCTGGATTTCCAATCTTACGCAGCCATGTGACAGAGGAATTCCAACTCTTCCATCCATCAGGCTTCCATTACGCTTGTTATACAGTACACTATGGAACAGATAATTTCCATAAAACTGTGTATACCAGTAACATCTCGCTGAACCGGAATCAAAATAATATCCCTTTGACTGAACCGTAAATGTTCCGGATACGGTCGGTGTTGCTGCTGCTCCCGGTGCACACTGCCAAAATTTACTCATATTCCATGCTCCTAAACGACCATTAAATATTCCAACTCTGCAGGTTGCCCTGTTAACCAGAATCAGATAATTGGTATTACTTGCATATGCCTGTGCCTTTGCAGTCATCATAGCCATGTCTGTCGGAACCATTGCTCCGCTGGCTCCAAGGTAGTATCCGTCAATATATCTGTTCTTTGCCATCATACCCCAGATTCCGCCATGCGAATCATTCTGGTAATACATATAGTACCATCTTCCACCTACTAACTGCCAACCAGTCTTCATGGCACCATCTTCGCCAAGATAATACCAGTCAGATCCTGCTGCCAGCCAGTTCTTAGCCATTGCTCCGCTTCCATTGAAATAATACCAGCTTCCATTGACTGCTTTCCAGCCGCCGGATACCATCTTATTATTATTCTGCGGATCTAAATAATACCATGTTCCATTCACATTTTTCCAACCGGATGCCGGCAGACCTGATTCGTTATAATAATACCACGCTCCATTTTCTGCATACCATCCTTCACGCATAGCTCCTGCTTTGTCAAAATGATATGTAACACCATTTATCACTTTTGAGCAATTTGTCACAAGCAACCCCGGATATTCTGTATTATTTCCATCCAGATAGTACCACGCTCCAGCTACTCTTCTCCATCCTGTCGCTCTGACCCCTGACGGATCCTGATAGTACCAACCTTCCGGATATTGTTTCCATCCTCTTACCATTGCACCATCTGCATTAAAATAATAAGTGGTTCCATCAATTATTTTCTCAGGATCATTAACCATCAGTCCCGGGTATTCTATATTATTTTCGTCCAGATAATACCACTCTCTGTTGATATTTCTCCATCCATAGATTTTTGCACCATCCGGTGTCGCATAATACCAACCTTCCGGATACTGTTGCCAACCACTTTTCATAGTTCCAGTTTCAGCAAAGAAATACGTATTTCCATCAATGACTTTCTGCTGCCCTGCAACCATCAGATCCGGGTGTTCTGCATTATTTCCATCCAGATAATACCATGCTCCGCCAATATTATTCCAGCCGTTTACAAATGTTCCGTCTGTCTGCGCATAATACCAGCCTTCCTCTTTCAGAATCCAGCCGGTCTGCATTGCTCCACTTGCATCAAATCCGTAATACTTTCCATTGATTTCTTTAATCTGGTCTGCTGTCATCATTCCCGGATGTTCCGGATTCTCACCGTCCAGATAATACCATGTATTTCCCTGCAGACACCACCCTGTTTTCAGGTTTCCTGCTTCGTCATACAGATACCACTCTCCACTTTCGGCCTGATACCATCCGATATGAATTGGTTCTTTTTCTTCATTGTCTTTTGGTTCATCCGGATTCTCTTTATCCTGATCTTTTTCATCAACAATCGATAATTCATTCGAATCATTAGTGATCCCGTCTGCATCCTGTACCTCTTCCTGTGCATTTGGCAGTCCGGACACCTGACCGTATTCTGCTGCCGATATGCCTGTCGGTGTCAGCATAGTTACAGCCATTGCCAACGCAACCAGAACCTTCCTTCTCTTTTTCATAATACTCCTCCTTGTCCTTATAAATATCTTCTTACTCCAACTAAGGAATTCCCTTTATCCCAGGTTTCATAATAGTCTACTCCCTGAATCAGTGTTCCGTACTTGGAATTAAGTGCGTGCATCAACATTCCATCTCCCAGATACAGCGCAACATGGCTGATACTTCCAGATTTGTCAGCATACAGTAAAATATCCCCTGATTTCCATAAGCTCTTATCCTTTTTACTGATTGCAATTCCTTCTGTTGCCTGATCATATGAAGATCTTGGAATCGTTATTCCCAGATATTTTAATGCCCATTGTGTAAATCCACTGCAATCCCAGCCTTTCGTTGTAGCTCCTCCATAAAGGTAAGGGGTTGTTACATATTTTTTTATTTCTTCAATTTTCTTTTCGATACTTTCAACAGCAACGCCACTGTTTCCAATCGTCCAGCCATCGATCTCAGTATTTGTAGCCATTAGTCCTTCTTTATATCCTGATGTGTTCGGATCATTCGCTTTATAAAAATAATACCATTTATTATCAATTAACTGCCAGCCTGTCCGCATTGCTCCGTCACTACCCAAATAGTAACCGTTATTCCAACCAGTTTTCATTGCTCCGCTATTATCCAGCCAGTACCAGTTATTTCCTAATCGAATCCAGCCAGTGCTCATAATACCAGCTTTTTCCGGATTCAAATAATACCATTTTCCGTTAATTTTCTGCCAGCCTTCTGTTATTGCTCCATTTGTATTGGCATAATACCAGCCTTCTGCACTTTTAATCCAACCAGTCTGCATTGCTCCACTTGCATTGAAGCTATATCTGGTTCCGTTTATTATACATTTTTGATTCGCTTCCATCAGCCCCGGATATGTCGTATTATTTCCATCCAAATAATACCATGTCCTGCCAATTTGTTTCCATCCGCTTACTATTACTCCATTTTCATTGGCATAATACCAACCTTCTGCGCTTTGGATCCAGCCTGTCTGCATTGCTCCACTCGCATTGAAACTATATCGGGCTCCGTTTATTGTACATTTTTGATTCGCTGCCATCAACCCCGGATACGTTGTATTATTTTCGTCCAGATAATACCAAACTCCCCCTATTAACTGCCAGCCTGTCTGCATAATCCCACTTGAATTTGTCCAGTACCAGCCTTCTGCCTTTTTGATCCAGCCTGTCTGCATAATTCCGGTTGTATCAAAGCTGTATGTTGCACCACCTATGTATTTCTTACAATCAGTAAGCATAGCCCCTGCATTTGCTGTATCTAGATAATACCAGTTATTATTATATCTTAACCAGCCTGTTTTCTGTGTCCCATCTGTATTATAATAATACCATACGTTCCCTTCCAAATTCCAGCCCGTTTTTTTTATTGCATATTCATCTGTTCCTGCAACATCTTCTGTATAACTCTCAGTTACATTTTCTGTATTCTCTGATACATTCTCACTTTCAACGACATATTCTGTGTTTTGTATTGGATTCTCTTCTGCATATATCAGATTTCCAATCTGTACAAAAATCATCACAGTTCCAACTGCTATTCCTGTTTTTATTATTTTCTTCATTATGAACCTTCTTTCCATTACAATCTCATCTAGTATACACGATTTACTCACAAAATTCAAATTTTAGAGAAGACAAAATGCCTTTATCGTTTTTTCACCGATAAAGGCATCTTCATTTTATTCATTATTTATTTTTATATTTTTCGATGTACATGCAATATTATACAGATCTCCATTTCCATCCACGAGATATAAATGAATATTGTATGCCCCTTCTGGTGAATCATATCCACTTATGTTGATATTACCTTTCCATACATCTCCATCATACATCGCCAATGGTACCCACTGAAGATCACTCTGATCATCATATTTCCAAACTGCCGCCATGATAGACTGTATTCCCTTATCCGCATACTGTACTTTTTTTACTGTGATTGGAATTTCTTCTGTTTCAGCATTGTATTTTCCTGCCTTAGCCTTCGCTGTCGGATCCGTCTGCGCAGCTATCTCTTCTTCATATTTTTTCTTATCTATCTGTGCCATCTGATTCAATAATTTAGACTTTCTTTTCAATTCTTTTTCTTCTTTTTCGATTCCAAACCGCTCTGTTAAAGTCTGTTGTGTCGAATATAAATTCGTTCCAAGTCCCAGACGATCACCCTCTATCTCAACTCCCATTGCAGCAAGTGTTGTCGGAAAATTATCAAAGGTCGTATAATTTCTTTTCTCATTAGTTTGTTTCTCTGCTCCGGCATTAATATATGTGGTGTAGACCCGTCTTTCGTAATCCTTATCCACATCCTCACAAAAGTCACTGTCCATCGTTGGATGATCTCCTGATATGACGATCGTTGTATCTGCAGCAAAATCCTGCTGCTGTACCCAGTCAACAAATTCTTTTACTTGTCTGCTTGAACAAGCCATTACATTCGCATACTGATTATCTCCGAATGTATCCGGACAAATATCACATACATATCCATCTTCAAAATGTGTATCCACTGTCAGCATCGTAAGATTAAACGGATTATCCTGCTGAGACAGTTCTAATAATTTTTCTTTTGCAAATCCGAACAATTTTTCATCTTCATATCCCCACCAGACTTTATAATCTTCCGAAATCAGACCATTATCATGTGCATAATCGTAATCCATGATGTCATATTGACCATGATCTGTAAAATATAATTTTCGTCCACCGAATGTTGCTTCTGAACCGATTAAAAGTGTCTGTGAGTATCCTTCGTTTTGAAGAATATCTCCCAACGTTGTTATTCCCGGGAAAAATGAATCCTGCGTATCCATACCATTCGCATCAATCGAGGTATTCAACGGCAGCCCCGATGTCTGCCCAAACATCGCCCCCATCGTCCAAGTCGTCCCCGGCATGGAATAGCCGCCATTCAATTTATTGCTTTTCCCTGAAAAATCTTCATTTTCCTGAGCAAGCTGTGTCAGTTCCGGAATTACATTCTGTTTAAATGCACCACCGTTTTCTTTGTCTGCATACGTCATTTCCATTGATTCCAGGAAAATATATATCAAATTACGCTTCTGCTCCGGAAAGGTAATATTTACACTTGACGGATCTATATAATTATCATCAATAAATGTAGAATATGTACTCTGCCCCTTCATATAATTCGAAACATCTAATCCATTCCATGTTACACCTACTGTAATTCCTGTCACTGCAACAGCTCCTGCAAAACATACTATAGCAATTTTCTTCAAGATTCCTGCATGCTTTCTATTTGCCGCTATTACAAAAAGAATACATCCCAAAATCAATATCGCCGGAACTGCACATTCATTACAATAGTCTTTGATCATATCGGTGTTTGTACCCTCTAAAGGTGCTGTAAGATGATATACCAGTTCATCCATTGTCAGATTTGTCCATGTTTTAAACATCCATTTTGCACTGAATGCAAGAAGCGATGCTAACAACGCCAGTATTGTGCTTAAAACCAGCCCTGCAACTAAGATTATCTTATGTTTTTTCTTCATTATTCTTCTCTTTTCACTTAATTTTTCGTTTTTAGACGGAAAACATTATATACAATTTTTACAAGTGTTACAACCAAAATCATTAAAATTTCATCTTTTTTTCACACTTTATACAAATTACTTTTTAAACACAACCAACCTCTGCCCCCCATAATTAAATACCACAAATGCTCCCATTCCAACCAGCATAGACAGATTTTCCTGCACACTCTTACTCTGATTATGAAGGATCCATGACACAACCGGCTTCGCCATCCCATATGCCAACAGATAACATATTGTAATATTTATCACGAACATTCCCAGCTGCTTCCAGGATTTTTCTTTATTCTGGAACGTAAAGTATTTATTCAGGAAATAACTCACAATACTTCCCACCACATAATTCGATGCAGAAGATACCCAGTAGCTCAGATGCAAAAGATTATAAGCAGCAAACATTACCCCTGTACCCACCAGAGTATTCACAATTCCCACCAATACAAATTTCCAGAATGTAATATCCAGCATATTTTTTATTTTTTCTTTCATAATTACCTATTCTTCCCTTCTCGTTGTTTCACATTTCTAATGTTCATAACAGTATTCAACTTCTTATTATGAATCATATATTATTACAGACCAAGACACAACAAACGGCTTATGTCACACACAAGCCGCCTGTCATATTTCCTTATTACTTTTTCTTACTCTCCAAGCCCGCTTTCGACCGCATCCATCATTGCTTTCATGGCCTCTTCTTCATCTTCCCCGTCGCAGATAAGCTCGATTTCATCTCCCGATTTCACGCATGCTCCAAGGACACTCAATACACTTTTCGCATTTGCTGCAGTGTCATCGTTATACATGAATTCTACTTTGCATTTGTATCTGCTTGCTATGTTACAGAACATCCCTGCAGGTCTGAGATGCAGTCCCGTCGGATTTGTTATTGTAACTTTCTGTCTGATCATAATGTATTCTCCCCATTTCTGTCTGTTATTCGCTCTGGCCGTTCTGATTGTTTTCATCTGTCTTTGACTGACTGCTGTTCTGGCTTTCACCCTGTGTTTTACTGCTCTGCTTTGAATTTTCAAGTGTGATCTCCACATTCACTTCATTCACAAGTGTGCAGCCATCCGGCAGTTCGACAGACACCGGAACAGTATATGTACCAGGCTCTGTATAATTCTTAAGATCAATGCTGACTTTCTTCGCAGGTGAGAACAGATTCAGCACATCATTCGGTCCCTTCACCTGTATCTCCAGATCAACGGTAGATCCGTAATTGATGCTCAGTCCGTCCGCTATATTCTCCAGGATGATCGATCCTGTCGATATCTCAAAGCTCTTTGTTCCCGGCTGTTGTACCTGGATGGATATTACCACCTTATTCGCATTCTCTTCCGCAAGGGACACACCGCTCGGAAGATAAGATGAGATATCAATGGTCTGCTCCGTTCTCTGTGTCAGTTTTTCCAATTTCAGGGCACTCGGTGGAATATCGATCTCCGAGATCTCGGCAAGCGTACTCTTATCACCTGTCACTTCCACTTCCTGCGGTTCTACCGTAATCTTGCCAAGTTTATACCCTTCTGCTGCCGACACCTCTGATGTATCCACTTTAAGCGGCACACTTTTTACCTGAAGCAGTTCTACCTCAACACTGACACCTTCTTTTCCAAGGTTGTTTGCAAGAAGTGTCTGGTCGATCACATTATTATTGGCATCATACAGTACCAGTTTCGCTTCTACTGTCTCATCTTCGGATAATCCGGATACGTTTGCTTCTGCTGTTACTTTTGCAATATTGTTAATGATTCTCTTCGGTCCGCGAAGTGTTACTTTTTCTGGAAGTGCTTTCAGGCTTCCCACTTCATATCCGTTTCTTACCGTTCCTGTTGTTGTCGGTGTGATTGGGAAATTATTCTTCGCTTCCTCATCGATCTGGATCTGCAGGTTTCTTGGATTTGCCGTTGCCTTTTCATATTTTCCTGTATATCCTTTGACCGTTACTTCAATCGGCACCTGTGTACGAAGCGTCAGTTCTTTCATGTTCGCTGTCGCAACAATATCCTCTGTCCTGATCTTATCCAGTACCGACCGCTGTGCCGTAACTGTTACATTAATCTCCTGTGTGTTATCCACGATCTGATACGTATTATTATTGTCTGTAATCACTTCTTCATGCGTTACCTGCACCGGGATATTGGAAAATGTCTTGTCATCCACCGGATCATCGATATTCACTACAACCAGCCATAAGAATGCCGCAATCAGGAAAGCCAGTATTTTCAGCGCAAGATTGTTAGTTATTCTTTTTCGCATGCTTCCGCCATCCTTTCCACATTGCCTTTATTCTGTTGGTTTCACTGCTCTTATGCTGTACTTCTTCCAGCTTCGCACGAAGTTCTGCTTCATTGATACTTCTTGTAAGCTCTCCTCCCTGTGCGACTGACACAGCTCCTGTCTCTTCTGATACCGTAATGACCAGTGCATCACTGACTTCGCTCATTCCTACTGCCGCACGGTGTCTGGTGCCCAGATCCTTGCTGATCCCCATATTATCCGAGAGGGGAAGATAGCAGGTTGCCGAGACGATCCTGTCACCTCTTACGATGATCGCACCATCATGAAGCGGTGTATTATGTTCGAAAATATTGATCAGCACCTGACTCGATACCAGGCAGTCCATCTGGATTCCGGTACTTTCATATTCCGTAAGCCGTATTGCCTGTTCTACGACGATCAGAGCCCCTGTCTTGACTTTTCCCATAGCAAAGCATGCACGGATAATATCCTCTCTTGTCTCTTCACTGAAACGTATCTCCCGGTTCTGTTCAAAAGGAACAACTGATGTCAGGAATTGCTTCTCTCCAAGCTTTTCCAATGCCCTCCGCAGTTCCGGCTGAAATACTACAATTGCCGCTGTAGCCATGACCGTCAGTGAATTTCTCGCGATAAATAGGATCGTATGCATCTTGAATATAGCTGCGAGAAGAATAAAGCCCGCAAGTACAATGATTCCTCTGAGCAGCATCCATGCTTTCGTATTCTTTATCCATATGATGATCTGATAGATCAGAAAAGTGAGGATCAGAACTTCTATGATATCTGTGATATGCACTCTCGGAATATAAAGTCCAATTCCATATTTATCAATAAAATCTGCAATTGTCTGTCCCATTCCTCTCACCTCCCTGCATGGTTTTTAATGATTTTTTCTGTCTTTCTATCTTTTTCTGCGGTTGCCTGCATGAAATTCATTTTCCAGACTCTGTGTCAGAAGCATCTTATCTACATCTTTCATGTCATGCTTTTTCGGTGCCGGTCCTCTCTTCGGCGAATGCTTTCTTGCCTGACTTGCCCGGATCTGTGCCGGACTTCTGTAGTCTGCATCACCATATGACGGCTTCCGTTCTGCTTCTCTTTTCTGTCCATGTCCCGCATGTACTTCCAGATCGATGGCTTTTGTCTCTTCTTCCGCCGTATCCTGCGACAAACGTTTTACCGCTTCTGCATCGATGATCTCCGTCTCCTGACGTTCATTGATTTTCTTCACAGTCTTCTCCGGCGTTGTCATGGCAACCTTCGGTATTGCTTTTACATAGTAATAATATTCATCGTCTTCAAACTGCAGACGTTCACTTCTTGCATAATCTACCGAGAACAGGAATAATTCCAGCACAAGTCCTGCAACGGCTGCCACAATATTTCCTATGATCAGCGGACCATAGGAGGTGTTTACGCCCAGTGCAATACTTCCCATTGCCGTTACGACCACATTGGCAATTGCTCCCGCAATAATCCCAATCTTCCAGGCATGATCCAGTTCCTGTCTGCGGATGGTATAAATGATAAAAAATCCAATGATAAATGCAACTATGTAGAGCCACATTTCTTTATTCTGGAACACTTTCTGTACGTATGTGCTGATCTCGGCAAGCATTGCCTTACTTCCAGACGTCTTAGATGCCGCACTTATTTTCTTAAGATATTCCATCATATAATATACAACAGTTCCACATCCCATCGGTACAAGACTTACCGGTGTATAGATCAATGCACATGCAACCGGTACCACAAACGGTATCTTAAGTGCAAATGCAATTGGTGTCAGAAGCACAACAAATGCCATCTTCGGTGCCAGTCTGATATAAAATATATACATGATCAGGAAGATCAGTGCAGACACTGCGAATATACCTATGGACGCTGCCAGTGTATGTGCAAGCAGCAGTATCGTTGCAAGTACCACTAGAACCGCCGGCGGCAGGAAAGTAGCAACCACAGCCAGCCCCAGAGAGATCACCGGTGAGGAAAGTGATTTCATAAATCCTGTATTCTGATTGATCATTGTAAATATTATCATTGCCAGTATGAACTGAAAGGCTTTATCAAACGATTTGGAATGCTTCCCATAAACCGCTTCTATTCTTTCACGTATTACATATATATTGTCCATCTATCTTTTCTCCTTTTCATACATTTTCAGCAGTTGAATCAGATTATGATTATACTTTTTCACTCTTTTCCTTGCCTTTTTGTGTTTCTCATTATAAATGTGACTGGCAATTCCGCAATATACGATCACCACACCCACATAGCCTGCCAGAATGATCAGAAAAAGGAACAGGATCAGACCATTCGACATATTACTCATTATATCCTCCACACCGGCCAGTAAAAGCAGCGCCACCAGACACACATAACCGACTGATACGCTCAGAAATGCATATATAACGTGCAGGCTTGCATAATCTTTTCTATAATAGGAACTGATCTTAAAATCTTCTTTTCCATAAGTCTCTTCATAGAGAGCAAGCTTTGTCATTAATTTTACTTTTCTCTCATCTAACATATATCCACCTCAACATGATATTAATTCCATTAAAAACATCATTTTAAGTATAACAAATATCAGTACCCTTGTCCAATACTTATAGTTAAAAAATAAACCTTCTCCACGCCTTTTTCCTTTAATGCTTTTGCCGCCGCATCCAGTGTATTGCCGGTCGTATATATGTCATCCACCAGCAGCACCTTCCGGACAGGGCGAAATGCCGGTGTTACCGCAAATGCATTTTTCAGGTTCTTTTTTCTCTCATTATGTCCAAGTTTCTTCTGCGGACTGGTCTTCTTTCTTCTTGCCAGGCTTTTACTGTCCACTGGAATGCACAGCAACCTTCCCAGGTTTTCTGCAAGAATCTGTGCCTGATTATACCCCCGTTTTCTACGTCTCGCCCGGTGCAGCGGAACCGGTATGATCACATCCGGGTTCCATCGCCGGATTTCTTTCTGAAAATTTTTCACGAGTTCCTGACTGTACAGTTCCCCGTATCTTCTCTGATTGTGGTATTTGAACTGATAGATAGATTGATTCACAGGAGCTTTATGATTCCATAAGCTTAATCCCTGCTCATAATAATGATGTGTATGCATACAGTCATAACAGTATTCCTTTTCCATACTACGGATCTGCTTGCCGCATTGCATACACCTTGGTTCTCTGATTCTTAAGAATTCCAGCCTTTCCCTGCATTCTGTACAGATGCCCTCTTTACAGACTTTCTGACAGAATGGACAGGTTTCCGGCCAGAACAGAACAATTATATTTTCTTTGATATCTTGTATGATACTTTTATTCATTAAATTCACGGATTCGCTCTGCGAGACTCGTATTGCGGTTCTGCTGGTTTGTGTTTTGTATCATCTCCTGGAATACGCTTTCACTTCCGATCACCGTCACACATTTTCTCGCTCTTGTGACAGCCGTATAGAGCAGATTTCTATAATAAAGCTGTCTTGGTCCCTGTAACAAAGGGATAATGACTGCAGGATATTCGCTTCCCTGCGCTTTATGGATTGTGATCGCATAAGCCAGTTCCAGTTCATCCAGCAGATTGTATGGATATTTTACCTGCTTCTTTTCATCATATTCGACCGTCACGGTCTCTTCATATGTATTGATCTTTTTGATGATCCCCATATCCCCGTTAAATACACCGATCCCTTTATCGATCGTCATTCCGTACCGGGTGGTGATCTCCCACTCAAGCTGGTAATTATTCTTGATCTGCATCACCTTATCCCCCTCACGGAACAGATGATCTCCATATTCTTTTTCCTGTTTGCCAGGCTTCGGCGGATTCAGATATTCCTGCAGGATCTTATTGATCCGTTCCACTCCGAGCAGGCCCTTTCGCATCGGCGTCAGAACCTGAATGTCTGCTTCTGATGCAGATACGAATTTGGGAAGTTTCTTCTGGATCAGTGTGATGATATTACTGATGATCATATTTGTATCATCACGTTTCAGGAAGAAGAAATCCATGCTTTTGTTATCCAACACAACCGGTTCACCCCGATTGATCTTGTGGGCATTGACGATAATATCACTTTCGCCTGCCTGCCGGAATATCTTCGTAAGCTTTACCACCGGAAAACATCCGGATGAAATAATGTCTTTCAGTACGCTTCCCGGTCCTACACTCGGAAGCTGGTTCACATCTCCCACCAGAATCACACGGGTTCCCGGCACGATCGCATTCAAAAGTGCATACATCAACGGCAGATCTACCATTGACATCTCGTCTATGATGATCACATCTGCTTCCAGCGGATTCTCTGCATTGCGCTGGAAACCACCAACTGTCTCATCATCCGGATTACCGGACACTTCCAACAGCCGGTGAATCGTCTGTGCCTCGCATCCGGTTGCTTCCGTCATACGCTTTGCTGCTCTCCCTGTCGGTGCTGCCAGATAGATGTCCAGTCCTTCGCTTTCGAAGAAATGAATCATCGCATTGATGGTCGTTGTCTTACCAGTACCCGGTCCTCCGGTCAGTATCATCAGACCATGCCTGACTGCTTCCATTACTGCATCTTTCTGCATCTCGTCCAGATACAGTTCTGTGTTCTTTTCAATCTGATTGATCCTGTGAAGAAGTGTCACATCAGCTGCTTCAAAATCAAGATTCAGATCATGCAGCATCTTCGCAGTATTCAACTCCATATAATAATAATGGGAAGTATACACTCTCACCCCCTGCTCTGACTGCTTCATGACGATCTTCTTTTCCATCATAAGATCCATAAGATACTTTTCCATATCTTGTATCTGTACTCCAAGAAGGTCTCCCGTCTCTTTCAGCAACACGTCCTGATACAGATAGACGTGTCCTTCATTCACACTCTGTTGTAAGGTATAAAAGATTCCGCTGCGGATCCGGAAATCAGAATCTGTGTGTATGCCAATCTTCATTGCAATCTCATCGGCAGTCTTAAATCCCACTCCCGGCACATGGTCTGCCAGATGATACGGATTCTCCTCTATCGTGCGGTAGACATTACGTCCGTAATGCTGATAGATCTTTGCTGCCAGTGTTGTAGAAATGCCGAATTTCTGCAGATAGATCATTGCCTGCCGCATATCCTTCTTCTCTTCTACCTGTGAAGCGATCTCTCTTGCTTTCCGTTCACTGATTCCTTTGATCTCTGCCAGTCGTTCCGGCTCCTCTTCGATGATCCGGAAGGTATCTTCTTTGAATTTTTTCACTATCTTTCCCGCCAGAGAAGCTCCGACTCCTTTGATCGCACCGGAACCCAGATACCGTTCGATGGATACCAGATCTTCCGGCTCACATATCTCCGATTCCTCCACAGCGAACTGAAGGCCATACATCTTATGCGTTGTATAGCCTCCTTTCAGTCTTAACAGTTCACCTTCTTCAATATAATGAAAACTTCCGACACAGGTCACTTCTCCATCTGAATTATTCAGATGGAATACCGTGTACCCGTTGTCTTCATTGCGGTAAACAATATGTTCTACGTATCCTTTTATTTCTTCCATTCGATTTCACTCACCCGGATTCCTATCTGAATCTAGATTCCTTTTCTGTCACCCATAAACTCTACGTATTCTCCGGTTCCGATGGCAACAACCTTCATCGGATCATCCGCCGTCATCGTGTTGATGCCTGTCTTTTCCTCGATCAGTTCTTCCATACCACGTAACATAGATCCGCCTCCGGTCAGCATAATCCCTCTGTCAAGGATATCTGCGGAAAGCTCCGGTGGTGTTCTCTCCAGCACGCTGATAACAGCTTCTACGATCTGTCCCGTTGTCTCCCGGAGTGCTTCTTCTGTCTCTGTCGAAGTTACCGTTACCGTCTTCGGAAGTCCTGTTACCAGGTTTCTTCCTCTGACTTCCAGCGTCTCATCTTCGATCATTGGATAGGTTGTACCGATCTTGATTTTAATATCTTCCGCTGTTCTTTCACCGATCAGAAGATTATGTTTTTTTCGCATATAGCGGACGATTGCCTCGTCGAAATCATCTCCGGCAATCTTTAAGGATGTATTTACAACCGTTCCGCCAAGTGAAATGACGGCAATATCGGATGTACCTCCGCCGATGTCAACGATCATATTGCCACACGGCTTTGAGATATCGATTCCCGCACCGATTGCTGCCGCAACCGGTTCTTCGATCAGATGTACCTCTCTTGCTCCTGCTGCATAAGTTGCTTCCTCCACTGCCTTGCGTTCCACTTCTGTAACCCCGCTTGGTACACAGATACTGATTCTCGGCTTCTTGAATGTACGCTTTCCAAGTGTTTTCTGCACGAAATATTTGATCATTTTTTCTGTTACTGTATAGTCTGATATCACGCCCTGTCTCAAAGGTCTGACTGCCACAATATTTCCCGGAGTTCTTCCAAGCATCAGTCTTGCTTCTTCTCCGATCGCCTTGATTGCATTCGTATCTCTGTCATACGCTACAACAGAAGGCTCTTTTAAAATAACACCCTTTCCTTTTACATACACCAGTACGCTGGCGGTTCCCAAATCAATTCCAAGATCTACTGACATTCCCAATTCTCCCTTCATCAAGCTGTCTATATTCCTATCTTTGGTGAGATATGATTATATCACATGCTATTTTTGAGCATGTTCCCATTATAATCAAAATCATTTAAAATAAAAAGACCCATTTTGCTTAAATCTTTATGAACCTTTTTACATAAATATTACAATATGACGAATCCGGACGATGCATTGAACAAAATGTCATATTTCTACCGTTCCAGCATTGGTTTTATATACTTTCCGGTATAGGATACCGGACTTTCCGCAACTTCTTCCGGTGTTCCCTCTGCGATCACGGTTCCGCCTTTGTCACCGCCTTCCGGACCGATATCGATGATATAATCTGCGGTCTTTATCACATCCAGATTGTGCTCGATCACAATGACTGTATTCCCATCTTCTGTCAATCTGTGGAGAATCTCTGTCAACTTATGCACATCGGCAAAATGCAGTCCCGTCGTCGGCTCGTCCAGAATATAGATTGTCTTTCCCGTACTTCTCTTACTCAGCTCTGTTGCCAGCTTGATACGCTGGGCTTCTCCGCCGGACAGAGTCGTAGACGGCTGTCCCAGACGGATATAAGAAAGCCCGACATCATACAAGGTCTCCATCTTTCTGCGGATACTTGGTACATTTTCAAAGAAATGCATTGCTTCTTCTACGGTCATGTCCAGAACATCATAGATATTCTTTCCTTTGTATTTCACTTCCAGTGTCTCTCTGTTGTAACGTCTTCCCTTACATACTTCACATGGAACATAGACATCCGGCAGGAAATGCATCTCGATCTTGATGATTCCATCTCCGCTGCAGGCCTCACATCGTCCTCCTTTGACGTTAAAACTGAATCTTCCTTTCTTATAGCCTCTTGCTTTTGCATCCGGTGTTGCTGCAAACAGATCCCTGATCAGGTCAAATACTCCGGTATAGGTTGCCGGATTGGATCTCGGAGTCCGCCCGATTGGAGACTGGTCGATATTGATCACCTTATCCAGCTGTTCCAGTCCCTCGATGCCTTTGTGTCTGCCCGGAATGGTCCTTGCACGGTTCAGGTCTCTTGCCAGACGTTTATAGAGGATCTGGTTCACAAGTGAGCTTTTTCCCGAACCAGACACACCGGTAACACAGGTCATCACGCCAAGCGGAAACTTCACATCTATGTTCTTCAAGTTATTTTCCTGTGCTCCGAGTACTTTCAGCCATCCGGTTGGTTTTCTTCTTACTTCCGGAACCGGGATCCGGATCCGCCCGCTCAGATAGGCTCCGGTTACAGAATTTTCATTCTGCATGATCTCTTCCGCATTTCCGGTTGCAACTACTTCACCGCCATGTTCTCCCGCTCCCGGTCCGATATCCACGATAAAGTCCGCTTCTCTCATAGTATCCTCATCATGCTCGACCACGATCACGGAGTTCCCGAGATCCCGCAGATGTTTTAAAGTTCCAAGCAATTTATCATTGTCTCTCTGATGCAGTCCGATACTTGGTTCATCCAGAATATATGCCACACCTACGAGTCCGGAACCGATCTGTGTTGCCAGACGGATTCTCTGTGCCTCTCCTCCTGAAAGTGTTCCGGTCGATCTTCCAAGTGTCAGATAATTAAGTCCGACATCCATCAGAAACTGGATTCTGGAATTGATCTCCTTTAAAATCTGTCCGCCGATCAGCAATTGCTGGTTCGAAAGTTTCAGTTCTTTTAAAAAGGTCTGCAGTTTTTCAATTGACATTCCTGTCAGTTCGGAAATATTTTTATCTCCTACCGTCACAGCAAGTGCTCCCGGCTTCAGGCGCTGGCCTTTGCACGCAGAACACGGTGTGATATTCATAAACTCTTCGTATTCTGCTTTCATCGTTTCCGACGAAGTCTCCCGGTAACGGCGCTCTACATTGCGGATCAGACCTTCGAATGCCACATCATAGACTCCTTCTCCGCGCTGCCCCTTATAATATACTTTCACTTCTTTGCCGTTTGTCCCATGGATCAGGACATCATGGACTTCCTTCGGATAGTCCTCAAACGGTGTATCTAATGAAAAGCCATATTCTTTGCTCAACGCATCCAGGATCGCATACGTGAAGCTCTTCTTATCCGTGCAGGACTGCCATCCCATAACAGTGATCGCACCTTCACTGATACTGAGACGTTTATCCGGAATCATCAGGTCTTCGTCAAATTCCATCTTGTATCCCAGTCCAAAGCACTCCGGACATGCGCCGAACGGATTGTTGAACGAAAAGCTTCTCGGTTCGATCTCTTCAATACTGATTCCGCAGTCAGGACATGAGAAGCTTTCGCTGAACTGGACCGGTTCCCCGCCGATTACATCCACGGTCATCAGTCCTTCCGCAAGATTCAGTACATTTTCAATGGAATCGGTCAGACGCTGTTCAATACCCTCTTTTACTACCAGACGGTCTACAACAATCTCTATATTGTGCTTGATGTTCTTATCCAGCTTGATCTCTTCCGACAGTTCGTACATATTGTCATCGATCCTGACTCGGACATATCCGCTCTTTCTGGCGCGCTCCAGTAATTTTACATGGGTTCCCTTTCTGCCTCTTACGACCGGTGCCAGCAGCTGTATCTTGGTTCTTTCCGGAAATGCCATCACCTGTTCTACCATCTGATCAACCGTCTGTTTCTTAATCTCGCGCCCACATTTCGGACAATGCGGAATTCCTGCTCTTGCATATAATAACCGGAAATAATCATAGATTTCCGTTACCGTTCCTACGGTAGATCTTGGATTGCGGTTCGTAGATTTCTGATCAATGGAAATAGCCGGAGACAATCCTTCTATACTTTCTACATCCGGTTTTTCCATCTGTCCCAGGAACTGTCTGGCATAAGAAGACAATGATTCCATATATCTTCTCTGTCCTTCCGCATAAATTGTATCAAATGCCAGTGATGATTTTCCTGATCCGCTAAGACCGGTCAATACCACCAGTTTGTCTCTTGGTATGTCTACGTCTACATTCTTCAGATTGTGTTCATTTGCTCCTCTGATCTTGATATATTGTCTTGAATCTTTTTCCTGTGGCATGTAAGTCTATGATCTCCTTTTTCTATATCTTTATTTCCTGCAATGTCTTCTTAAGCTCTATTAACTTATCCCTGAGTTCTGCCGCCGCCTCAAAATTCAGATCTGCCGCAGCTTTCTTCATCTGCTTCTCCAGCTCTTTGATCAGCTTCTCTAATTCTTTCTCACTCATGGATTCCGGATCTTTTTCCATCTGTAATTCAGAAGCCGCCACTTTCCGGGATACTGAGATCAGATCTCTGACTGCTTTCTGGATCGTCTTCGGTGTAATACCATGTTCTTCATTATATGCCATCTGCACTTCACGTCTTCTCTGCGTCTCATCCAGTGCTGCACGCATGGAATCTGTGATCGTATCTGCGTACATGATAACATGCCCTTCTGCATTACGGGCCGCACGGCCGATCGTCTGGATCAGAGACGTCTCGGAACGCAAAAATCCTTCTTTATCCGCGTCCAGGATCGCAACCAATGTGATCTCCGGAATATCCAGTCCTTCCCGCAGAAGATTAATGCCGACCAGAACATCGAATACGTCCAGGCGCATATCTCTCACGATCTCTGTACGTTCCAGCGTGTCAATATCCGAATGCAGATAGCGCACGCGGATTCCCAGCTCACGCATATAGTCGGTAAGATCTTCTGCCATACGCTTGGTCAGCGTTGTTATCAGTATTTTGTGTTTATTGGCAATCTCTTTATTCACTTCTCCGATCAGATCATCGATCTGTCCTTCTACCGGCCGCACTTCTACTTCCGGATCCAGAAGTCCGGTCGGCCGGATCACCTGCTCGGCTCTTAAAAGTTCATGCTCTTCTTCATATTTCCCCGGTGTTGCAGACACGAACATGACCTGATCGATCTTATTTTCAAATTCCTCAAAACTAAGCGGACGGTTGTCCAGTGCCGATGGCAGACGGAATCCATACTCTACCAGTGTACGCTTTCTCGACTGATCGCCGTGATACATACCGCCAATCTGCGGAACCGTCTTGTGCGACTCATCGATCATTATGATAAAATCATCCGGGAAATAATCCATCAATGTATTCGGCGGCTGCCCCGGAGCAAGTCCTGCCAGATGCCTTGAGTAATTCTCGATCCCTGAACAGAATCCGGTCTCGCGCATCATTTCTATATCAAAATTCGTTCGTTCCGCAATTCTCTGTGCTTCCAGAAGCTTCCCTTCTTCTTTGAAATATTTCACCTGTTCTTCCAGTTCAATCTCGATATTTTTAATTGCTTTCTCCATACGCTCCTTTGGTACAACGTAATGGGAAGCCGGGAATATCGCAATATGATTCAATGTATTTTTAATCTCTCCGGTAAGCATGTCTATCTCTGAAATCCGGTCAATCTCATCTCCGAAAAATTCCACCCGTATAGCCGTATCGCCCCGGTCTGCCGGTACAACTTCTACAGTATCGCCTCGTACACGGAATGTTCCCCGCTTGAAATCCATATCATTTCTGTCATATTGAATATCTATCAGCTGGCGCAACACTTCATCTCTGTCCTTCTCCATCCCCGGTCGGAGCGATACCATCATCTGTTCAAAGTTCTCCGGTTCACCGAGACCATAGATGCAGGAAACGCTGGCAATTACGATCACATCCCTGCGCTCGATCAATGCTGCCGTTGCCGATAACCTCAGCTTATCAATCTCTTCATTTACGGAGGAATCCTTCGCAATGTAGGTGTCTGAAGATGGGACATAAGCCTCCGGCTGGTAGTAATCGTAGTAGGAGACAAAATATTCCACTGCGTTATTTGGAAAGAACTCTTTAAATTCCCCATAAAGCTGCGCAGCCAGTGTCTTATTGTGTGCTATAATCAGCGTTGGTTTATTCAATTGTTGGATGACATTCGCCATGGTAAATGTCTTACCAGATCCGGTGACGCCAAGCAATGTTTGACACTGATTGCCTTCTTTAAAACCTTCGACTAGTTCTTTGATTGCCTGTGGCTGGTCGCCGGTTGGTTTATATTCTGACACTAATTCAAAATGATCCATGTGATTTCTCCTGAGCCGCTCTAATCTGGCGGTGATATTTTAGAAATAGTAGTTGTGTTCTTAGTATGTTACTTGTCTAGTATATCATTCAGGATAAAAAAAGTACAGAACAAACCGAATGTTTGTTCTGTACTTTTTCAAACAATCTGCACTTCAATTAATAACACCTTAAAAATCCCATTTTTCAAAAAGTTCCTCTGCATATTCTTCACATTGTTTTGCAGTCTCTTCTCCTGATAAATTCAAAGAATCTATTACTGCTTCACTTCTTGTATTATTCCCATCATAATATCTTTCTTCCAATGACGGTTGCAAAAATAAGATATTATTTCCACTTGTCCGTTTAGATCTATCGCTAGCTCTTCCTAGCCATATATTTTCATATGTCTCCTCGTTTCTATAATTATAATAACTTACTTGAACCCAATATATCAACTCACTCGTTATGTATTCTTTTCTCTTATTCGAATTCTTCCTGCTAAATAAACCTGTTAAATAGTCATTGCCTAAAATCTTATCCGAGTCATTATTTTCCAAACTATATTCTTCTAGCATAGCTATATCTAACCACGTATCACTAAACGATATCAATCCATCATCTGTAATTTCATATTCATAAAAGCCAGCCAAGCCTTTAAAAGCTTGATTTTTAATTTCTCCATCAGTACCATATTGTTTAACATAAAGAATTGGCATTATTTGCAAATCACTATATCTGACCTCTCCTCCCGTGTTATATATCGTATAAATATATTGATCTCTTTCTTGATTATATTCTTGTTCAATTGAAAAAAATGGTTGTTTTTCTTGATTTATGTTTTCAATTTCCATTTTTGTTAGTTTTGCCTGTTGAATATCTGCCCAACACGATGCAATTCCAGCCGCTGCAACTGCTATTGAAACTAATAGTGGTATTATTGTTGTAAACCATATTTTATTGGTTTCTAAAAAATGGCTCGCCCTATTTTCCCCATTTTCAGTTTCCAATTCTTCATCTTCTGTTTTTTGCTTTTCTTCTCCCATAAACTCTCCATCAAGCTTTATTAATTATCATTTTCCGTCATCCTTCCGAATCTCATCAATAATCCGACCTATATTACACGTAATCTGTCCTTTACACTGATGAATATCCTCATTGATTTTCTTTTCCTGCTCAATAGCAATCTCTATATTCTTTGCCAGTTCTCCAATCGCTGAATTCTTCTTTGGATTGATTCCTGTTCTAGCAAGTAACAATTTATAGATAAATGTCTGATGTCCATCTTTTTCATTCTGGATAATCTGTTCAGCATTTGGTTCAATATCATCTTCGTATGAATTTTTATAATGTAACAGTAGGAACAGTTCAAATGCCGGATTGCTAACCGCTAATATATTATTCTTTTCACCTTCTGCTACCAATTCATCATAATCAAGTACTTTCTCTTCAAAAATATCTCCATCAAATACAACAATCATCTTATCCCGTTCTTTATCAAATGCTATTTCCGGATTTTCTTTTTGATTTTCTGCAAACTCAATCAAACGTCTTGGAAATGAAATGTCCCTGTCTCCCTCTGTTTTTTCAAGTAGCCGGATATCAATCAATGGATGAATATTTAACTCTTTTCGTATATCAATTAACTTTTTGAAATACCATGTTTCAGTATTAGCACCCTCGCATATGAAGAAATATTTACGATAAGGCTCAATCTGTTCTTCATCATCTGTAGTTCTGCTATTCCAATTCGTATAACTTCTTACTGGAGCCAAGGCTACTCCTCCTCTCTAGGTGCAGAAATCCTTTCTGCACTGTCGCGGCAGTCGTCAGGTGTCTGTGCAAGCACATCCGTCTGACTCGTTGCTCGCGCAAAGTCGAATGTTGAAAATACCGGTATCGCACCATATCTTCCTTCCAGATATGCCTTGCTCAACACCTTATCATACCTCTCCTTGAAACGATCTAAGGAATAAATAGAGCTTGCATTTTCTGCGTTACGTTCTACAAACCAGATTTCATCCCTTCTAAAAATAGCCTGATCCATAATGGATGATTCATGTGTAGTGAACAATAGCTGCATACGCTGCTCATCATGTAGCTGCATAAACAATTGCAAAAATCGTTCTGTCAGCTTCGGATGTAAGCTTCTCTCCAATTCATCCACAACATAAAGAACATCTTCTCGTTTATTCAACAGCATATCCATCAAATCGAATAATCTTCTTGTTCCATCAGACTCTTCATCAAAACCGAACTCATAAAATGACTTATTATGATGCAACCGGATTGTTGTGACCTTCGGTTCAGAATGTCCTTCAACTTCGATATTAAAGAAAGTTTCCTTCGACCTCATCGTCATTCTGAATGATGGTTCTTCCTGCTCTTCCATTCTATTTTTTACATGCTGCATCATCTTATCAAATACTGATTTCGGCAATGCATTTGATAACTCATCCAATGTAATTTCTTCAATTTTCACCTGGCTGATACCCGTATCAAATGTTTTGATCAATTTGTTAATCAGCTTCAGCGAATTATCATCATAATAATATTCCAAATCAATCAATGGAGTATCCGGTGTGATAATCGAAATATGATTCTGAATCCAATCATATACATCCCGGAAGAACAATAATTTAGATCGTGTGCTATATTTTTTTCCACGATTCATTTCTGTCAGGAACAAAGATGTTTCATTTCCTTCAAAATCATCTGCATAGGTTTCAAATTTATTTTTTTCTGTGTTTGTCAGCGTAATACCATCATTTAACACCGGACGTTTACTTCCTTCTCGTTCAAAGAGACATTTTGCTGAACCATTCTGATATAATTCATATAACCATTCTCCGGTTACTTTTCGTCTGCTTAAAACTGCAGAAAAACCATAAGCATAAAATTTGTCACCTACAGTAATCTGAATTTCAAAACTACTTTCTCGTTCCTTATTCTCCTGCCGATTCTTACAAAACATCTGTGTAGCTTCTATCGGAATACCATTGCAGACACTATCTTTAAAAAATTTAAAGAACAATGCCAGATTCGTCTTTCCAGATGCATTTGCTCCATAAACGACTGCATATTTTAATAACTGGGTACTTTTTATCTTTAACCTGTGATTTGCATTTGTTCGTATTTTATTTGAGGAAATCATTGTCAGCTCTGCTGCTTTATCAAAAGATTTAAAATTTTCAACACTTACTTTTACTAACATTCTTATACACCTCCACCTTTATTATATGTTTTACTCTTCTCTCAGTCAATGTAAATTTTCTTATTTAGAGATTTTTTCGTTATATATTGTTTCTTTTTCTATTTTTAACAATTTTATTTTGAGTTATGCATATAATATCAATGTATAAGTCAGCTTTTTGTAGCGACACTATTTTACTAATGCCGCTACATGAAATATTACAATAAATAAAAACTTCTAATTCTTTTTTCTTCTATCTCTCCCAATCCATCCTTCCTGTCACATTCAACATCTTTTCTTCTCGGAAGCTGAGCATCTTTCCATTAGTTCCACCGACAATGATATGATCCAGCAATTCTATCCCCAATAGCTGTCCGCACTTCTGCAGCTTTCTCGTAACAATCATATCCTCTTTTGATGGTTTCACATTACCACTGGGATGATTATGAAGTCCAATGATTGCAGAAGCATTTGCCAGAATACTGCTCTTAAAGACTTCTCTCGGAATTACCAGCGAAGCATTGATTGTTCCAACACTGACCAGATTCATATTGATTACCTGTCCATTATTTTTCATATTCAGGATGCAAAATACTTCTCTGTCATATTGCGATAACTCCTTCGCCATCAATTCTACAACAGCCTGTGGACTATTCAATGTCTGCTCACTATAAAGAGATGGTTCTTTTACCAGACGGATATTCACAACTTCCAATTTATTCTCCATTGTTCTGATCTCCTTTTGGAAATTCTACAACCAGAAGGACATTACTCTCTGAAGATTCCAGATATGATTTCAATTGTGATAATGTCATTTCCAAATATTTAGGTTGTTCCACCATAATCTGCTCCTTTCGTTTCTTCCCTTGCTTCCGTTTTCTCTGACAAATAGCTTATCACTTTGTTTGCCTTAATGCTTTTCTGTAGCTCACTGATAATGCACAAATCTGCCACATTCACTCCCGGCAAAGCAAGCATCTCATCCATCGTCATATTGACAATCTCTTTTTCCGTTCCGTATCCAGCATCAAATAAACGCTGTAATACTTTTATTGCTTTCTGATTTTTTCCCATTTCATCATCAAAGGGCAGCTTATCGCCACCCTTTGTTTTACTCCTTCTCTTCTTTCTTTTCTTCAATTCCTAATCTCTTAACCTGTTTCTTTTTATTCCAGATACGAACTCCTGTGATTCCGGCTGCTGATAATACCAGAATGGCTATCCATAAAGCTGCATTTGCTGTGTCTCCTGTTTTCGGAGGATTACTGGTCTTTGTAGTAGTACCCGGTGTCTCTGGGGTTGATGTTTCCGGTACTTCTTTGATGGTTACGGTCTGACCTTCATCGTTGATATCCTTATGCTCTGTTACCTTTTTCGGTTCTTCCGGATTTGTCATATCATACAGTTCTTCAAAGGTTACAAGCTGCTTCCCTCCAAGAGTGTTGCCGTCGAAAGTAAACTCAATCTGCACTTCCATGTTTTCCTTGTCCGCTGTAAATTCATAATCATTGGTAACTTCTTTGCCATCAATGATCAGCTTTGCATTTTCTTCCTTAATCATCTGCCAACCAGACAATTTATACTTTGTACCGATTTCCAATCCTTCTAATGTAACTGTATCCACAATCGTCAGATCTTTTCCGGCTTCGATTTCTTTCTTACCGTTCTTATCCGTTGCTGTGGTATGAATCGAAATCTTTCGCTCTGTAAGCATAGCAAGCCAATGACGGTTCTTTATATAATAACTTCTCTTTACACCTACTTTTCTTTCAATAATGACTTCCAGTAAAAAGAATATAAAATTTCCCATTACAATAGTTCCCGGTCCCATGTGATGATGCACCGGATTTCTTGCTACCGCATACCGTTGAAAGAACACGATTGGAATCCCATCACATAAAATTCCCATAATATATACCATAAGTGTATTCCAGACATGATGTTGCCAGTCTGCCTGATATGCCACTGTTATAATTAACAGAGCTATCAGCTCAAAGATCAGATCTCCGTACATCGTTCCCCACTGCATGCTTCCCCAGCATGAAAGCAGATATGCACAAAAATATGCAAATAGCTTTTGTGTATCCTCATTTTTTGGATACAGGATGGTATTGTAACGGAACACAGTATAAATCCAGAATAATTTACTTGTCAGATAAGTGATCAAATGGATATTCATAATCTTTTCTTCTCCGTTTGTAATGGTCTTTCCCTGACCTTCTTGCGATTTGCTTTACTGATACTGAGACGTGTCTTGTCTTTCATAACCACGTTGTCATATTCGTAATGCTCCACGTGTTCCATATTGATGAGATAGGACTTGTGAATCAGTAAGAAATATTCTTCTGTTACATCCGCTACATCCTTTAATTTTCCTCGATATTCATATTCTTTTTCCGATGTCACGATATGTACTCTTTTTCCCAGACTATAAAAATACAGGATCTTGTCATAAGAAATCTTGTGGATTCCTTTTGTATCCGTATATTCAAATATTTTCTTCCGTTCTTTTAACAGTTCCCGTAATTCACCTATCACCCGGAAAAGTTCTTCCTCTCGGATTGGCTTTACAAGAAAATCAAATGGATGAATACGGAATAATTTCATAGCATATTCCTGATATGTTGAAATATAGGTAATCCGCAGTTCTTTTCCATAATTTTTCTTTCGTATCTCCGTTCCGATATCAATTCCATTCTCATGTTCCAGACAAATATCAAGGAATAACATATCGTAGGATTCTTCTTCCAGCCTGTTAAGAAGCTGCTCCGCAGAATAGTATATTTCTATAGATATCTGACAGTCATTCGCTTTCCCATAATGGAGCAGCTTCTGTTCTAACCAATTACATAGGATGATGTCATCATCACAGATTGCAAGTTCTAGCATATTTTCTTACCCTCAGTCTTTCGTAACACGACAAATGGGGAAAAGAATCCCCTTCAATTCTTTTCCCGAATGGACATCACTAATTTTGTGTCATTTTTCCGATGCAACAGCACCACTTCCTTTGCTGTCTTATTTTGTCCTCTATATAATAAACACTTGAACAAGAAAAAACTGTCGCCATTTTATAATTTATTTATATTTTTTATGTTTTATTTATATTTTATCCAAATATTACAGCGATAACTAATAATGTCACCCCCTGCATTATTCTTTTTATTTTTAGCGTCATTTGATAAAACATCAACGTTTTTGATGGCAAAAAGGGAACCTGCAAAACCAGATTCCCTTTAAAATACATGCTCTTCTCTAAAAGGATGATAAATCCACCATCCTCTGCTTATTTTTAAAAACTTTTTCCTTTTTTACAATACTTATAAATATTAAATGGTTTTTCTTTTTTTTCAAATAAAATCCCTGTTGTTTTAATAATTTTTATAAGTTCATCCGACTCCATATCTGTCGTTTTAAATATAAATATTTTCTTTTCATTTGTTATGAAAAAAAAGAAGTTTTTATATAAGAACATTCTATCAATATTTTTAAATTCATAAATTTGATCTTCATCTATTTTAATTGCGTTTTCATCGATATCCACCGTTTCATATCCTGATCTACCCCAGACAAATTCATGAACATTTTTTTCAAAATTTTTACCAATCATTTGATACCAAATAATCCAAGCCACACAAGCCACACAAGTTCCAATCCCTATTCCAAACATCAAATAACTTTCCGACAGATAACAATTAATCGACAGTAAAAATTCTACAGGTGTAAAAATATAGATAATCATTCTACTTTTCTGTCTTGTTTTAAATAATTGATTAGGAATTATAAACCCAAGCGAAAGCATTCTTTCTAATTCTTCCCTATCCTCATCTGACACAATTGATTTAATATGCATTCTTCTTAATCCCCCTTTTGCCAGAGGTCCTCTTTATAAAATCGAACCTCTGGCCATTGTCTCTTTTATTCTTTTACAATTTACAGCGCTTGAATCAACAAACCAAAAACAGTACCTGCTCCAGCTGAAAATAAAGCAATAATTGACGGAATTGCATTTACAACTAATGCACCCGCAAGAACTAATATTACGGCTCCTGCCAGTATATTACTATGCTCTTTTGTGAATTCTACAACATTAAATTCAAGACCACTATTAGAATTTAATGTCATTGTAAAAATCAAAGCAACCGATATTGTCCACTCTTTTTCCTCTTCTGGCAGCAAATCTGATGTACTAAATACAATGGAAAACTCTACACTATTGGCAAAAACATTATTTATTTCAAAAGCAATATTACCAGATTTAACCGATAAAGCAATTTTTTCTATCGTATTTCCAAAGTTATCTGCTCCCTCTATACCTGTATCTGATAAATTTGATGAAATCTCCATAATTTGATTTTTGCAAGTTTGTGTCAATTCTCCATCATTTCCTATATCCACTTTTATATTATAAATTTTACCAGTTGAACTTTCAAGCGATGTGGATATTTTAGTAGAAATATCAATTGCTCCTTGAGGACTCATCATTGTTCCCAGTGAAATTTCCTTATCATACTCCACACCCACATCCATAATTTTATTCAGATAACCAAGCGGCTCCATTACATTATAGACATATTGATTTCGTGCTATTTTTACCTTTGCCCGAAGATTTTCTTGCGCTATTTCCTCATCTGTTTTTGTCGATACGGCATCGAACTTTTTAAATCCAGTATCTCTCCCTGAATATGCATCTTTATCCAGTGGGAACGAAGGTGATGAAGAAAATGAGTTCAACTCACAAAATTGATCAAATGCCCAGTTCTTCGGCATCGAATATCCCAAATTACAGCTAAATCCAGTTGACATATCTGCCACAAATGATTTACTTGCCAATCCTGCTTCATAAACTTTAGTACATACATATCTTGGTGCATAAATGCCGACTTTATAATTTTTATCATTTGTCGAACTGAAAAAGATCATGTGAATCTGTTCAAAATAAGGTATAATAAATGTATCAATCTGATATGAATAACAATCAAAATCCACTGCAAAGTATATAGTCGTTCCACTTGGTATACCGATTCTCTCGGCTGCTAAAATTGCTGTCTGTGCATCAACACTTCCCTGGGACGGATCCTTAAAATAGTTTAATTCATATCCTCCATCCTGATATATCGGGAATACCGATAATCCTGCATTTTCAATGTTTTTCACTTCTGTTGATGTCAAATATTTCGGTGTATGTTCTTTTCCAACAGAACCTGTCAGATAACGTCCTACATGAGTATACCCTGCATTTTTTATATCTAATGCCTGTTGTTTATTTAATACTGTTGCACAGTCACACGCTTTTGCTGCCCTGTTTGTATCGCCTTTACTCGTAAGCAATGATTTCATAGTAGAAACATTTACTTTTCCTTTTGTTACAAGTCCAATTCCTGTCAGACCATAAAACTCCTGAAATTCTGACACCTTTGACTCTGTAGTCGAATCAAACACGCCATCGAATCTTCCCGGATTATATCCGTTAAAATATAGTCCGTATTGAGCAATCTTATTAAATGGAACATATTTCGTCGAGTTCTGTCCGTTCTGTAATGTACCCGGAAACGCATTTGTTGTTGCATCGCCAAAATTAACTGAATTCAAATCTGTAATTAATTCAGTTGTAACTCCTTCAGCCGCCTGCAATGCACCAACTAAAGACAAAATTGTCTGTCTTGAGGCAATTCCATCACAAGGTCCAACACCAATAACATCTGACCAGTCACTATTTAATTGCTGTTGAATAAGAACAATATTGGAATCCCCACCAGAAACCTTTGTAAACCAGTTTAGGGATAACAATCCAGACCAAACTTTCCAATCAATTTTGCCCGTAACTTCCAGTCCTGCATTTTCCTGCATCTTTTTAACTGCATTTACTCCTGATGTATAATAAATTCCAGTAATTCCTCCAGCAGCATATCCTTTGCAAAACAGAGCACACTGAATCAAGCATACATTAACCTGCGGAGTATCATTCGGATCCATTTTTGTAATAATGGCTAACTTCTTCATGGTATTAATAGTAAGTGGTCCAACCGTTCCTGTAATCGTTGAGATTCCATTCTGAATCTGAAATGCACGAATGATTCCCTGCATCACGGCTGTTCCGGTCTTTCCATCTTCATCCAGTTTTACCCAATCCTTATGTCCACCAAACATCGCATTTAAATATTTTTGTGCTGCTTTTACATTCTGATCACTCATATTCACTACCTCCTAATTCAAGTCAATTATAAAGATTTCTAACTCTTTATATGTCTATCACTAAAAGATACAATAACAATTTATCAATCAACTGTGTCTATTTTGTGACTATTTTCCAAAGGATTCATTAACTCCCTTATAAAATCCTTAACAAATTATGAAAGAAACCATCAATTTATCACCCCATATCCCATTATAGAACTGTAATCTACTGCATAATTTCTCTGCCGTACCTGATCACTGGAATTTCCCTCAATCGTGTAAACTCTTCCACCTTCACACTTTTCTACTATTCCTACATGATCCGATGTTCCATCATGATCCCAGTCAAAAAAGATGATCATTCCAGCTGTCGGAGTTGTTCCGCCACTCTGCCACTTATTCTTTCCCTGAAACCAGGACACTCCATCACTGCACAATGAGAATTTAGGAACATTCCCACTTGCAATCAGACCGCTCTGATCCGCACACCAGCTTACAAAACAGGCACACCATTCTACCCGACTGTCAAATCCGTACCAGCTCCAGAACTTCTGACCGCCACTGTTTCCAAGCTGCCCCATTGCAACCGACACAATCTGCTGATTACCAAACAAACCAGCAAACAGGCTGCCACCGGAATAATACCGCATCACATGGGGAACGTATTGGGGATCTCCGTAACTGCTCCATCCATGCGAAGCTGCCTGTTCCTGTGAAAACTGCAATGCATTGGCTTCTGTATAACCGCCTCTTTGCAATGCCCATCCTATGTAGCCATTTCCATAGTTATATCCCTGCCATGCAAGTTTCAGCTTGTCCAGATCCTGTGGACTGCTGCATCCTGCCTGTCTGATACAGTCTGCAAAGGTCTGTACTCCAACCTCTATCGAATAATCCGGATCAGTAATAGAACCAGGAGTGTGTGGGAATCTTGTATTATATGGACTTTCCGAACACTGCATCGGGTCTGTTCCCCTGCCTCCAGATTCCTGCATCATGATGGCCTGTATCGCAGACACATATTCCGGAATGCCGTATTGGGATGCATACTGCTGTATCACAGAAGTATACGCAAGCACTTCTTCACTTAGGGATTCGGAGCTTTCCGAATTACTGCTGAAAGCTGCTCCTGCAATGATTCCCACAATCAGAATAAATACCAGAAGAAATGCACTACCTCCGGCAGCAATCCATTTTCCCATTTTTTCAAGAGCTACTACCCCTTTTTGAATCGCTGCTGTAATTCCCTGTACGGATAACTTTGAACCCTTTCCAGTTACCTGAAGGACTGCTTTTCCACTTTCTGCCGATGCCTGTGCTGACTTTCTTGCCATCTGGGCTGCTCTTGCTTTCTGCATCGCCTGAAGACTTTTTTCCATCTGCTGTTTCTGCATGGATGCCTGTGTCTTTATTTTTTCTTGAGACAGACCGGATACTTTTACCACTCTCGGTGCTGCTTTCACCTGCCGTTTACCATTCTCCTTGGCAAGTGCTGCCTGCTCCGGTTTCAACTTGATTAATTTCTTTCCGCTTTCTGCCCCCTGCTCCATTGCTTCTTCGGCAGCTTTCGCTTCTTCCTGTCTGCTTTTTCTTTCCTTTATCTTCCTGTAGGTCACTCCAGCAAGTTTTTTTCCACCTTGATATGTGGTTTTCCCTATACTTTTTCCTGCCACACTCGCCGCTCTGTACTGTACGGATTCTATTTTTTCAGTTCCATACTGTGTTGGGGATTCTGACTGCCCACTGCTTTTTTCATGTAGTTCCCTTGGCTTTTCTTTTGCTTCCAGAACCGCTGAGCGAACCAGTTCTTTCGGAAGTCGGGCAGCCGGATTTCGAATCTTCGGATTCTTATCCCTTACCCGTTCCTTGATATCTTTCATCCGGTCACCCTCTTTCCGTATCTCTTATCTCATCGGGCAACATCCCGATGTTTCTTTTTTTCCTGCTGTTTCTGCAACTGCTCCACCTGTCTGATTGCCTCATTTACCAGTGGATGTTCGTTGTAATATGGCACAAGTTCCAAGTCTCCCCTGTCTTTTGATGACAACGGTAATGGATATTCCATGTCTGAATAAATTGATTCTGGATCATGAATAGAAAACTCAATAGCCGGACACATATTGGCAGATGTTCTACAATATTTCTGGTACTTTTTATATGCCTCTTCCAGCGTTCTGCATTTTGTATATTCTCCTAAATCATGGAACTCACCGCACTCTGCAGCATAAAAAGTTATCGTTACTTCTTCTTTTTTCTTCATTATGATTCTCCCGGTTTTGTTGTCATTAGTTTATAAAGGTCTGTATTCTTTGGGAACGTATTCTCAAATGGTACGATATTCCCAGAGCAACGGATTAGGCCACTGCCAACCGATACATTTGTAATATAGGACAGTTGGTTTTCGGAAATATTCAAAAGAGCTGCCAATTCTTCCCTGTCTGTACTTGCCTGATTCAAAAGAATCAAAAACTCACTGTTTGCCAACATCAGTCTTGCAGTGTCCGATTTCAGAAGTTCCTCAACATTTTGGGTTAAACCTGTCACGAATCCATTGTATTTTCTGATTCTCTTGTACAGTCGGTAGAAGAAATTTGCACTGTATTCATAGCGGAATAACAGATAGAACTCATCGGCAAATATCCATGTCGTTTTTCCTTCTTTCCAGTTCTGAATTACCCTGTTGAAAATACTGTCTAAGGTAACCAGCATTCCCAGTGGCATAAGCTGTTCCCCCAGTTCCCGGATATCATAATCCATGATCCTGTTCTTCTTATTCACATTGGTCGGCTGTGCAAAGGTGTTCAGGCTTCCATTGATAAAAAGTTCGGATGACAGTGCAAGTCCCCTTGCCTCTTCTTCCGGCTGTAACATCAACTGTCGGTACATATCTTTCAATGTCGGAACTTCTCCGGTATAACCACTTCGGATATAATCCCGGTACACATCTGCAGCACAGCGGTCCAGGATTGACTTTTCTTTTGCTGACAGGTTTCCTGCTCCAACCAACTGTTCAAATACAGACAGAATAAACTCCGATTTTTCAATCAGTGGATTCTTTTCATTGCCGTAGGCTGCGTCCATATCCATTGCATTCAGGTGATTGTCTGATGTCGCAGATACTTTTACAACCTGTCCACCCAGAGCCTCTACTAATTTTGTGAATTCGGACTCCGGATCAAGAATCAGGATATCGTCATCGGTACTCAATGCCAGATGCACAATCTCTTCTTTTGCCGAAAAGCTCTTTCCTGATCCACTGACGCCCAACCGGAAACTGTTTCCATTCATCAGTTTCTTCCGGTCGGCTACCAGAAGGTTCTTGCTGACTGCATTCTGCCCATAATAGATACCGCCCGGCTGCAGGATTTCCTGTGTATGGAACGGGATTAAAACAGCCGTTGATTCCGTTGTCAATGTACGCAGGGCATTGATCTTTCGCAGTCCGTAAGGAAGCACTGTATTGAGTCCGTCCACTTGCTGCCACTTTAATGTTGCCATCTGGCACAGATGCTTTCTTGCTATCGACAATAATAATTCCGTATCGGAATCCAACTGTTTTTTACTGTCTGCCAGATGTACCATTGTCAAAATTCCGAACATCATACGCTGGTCTCTGGTTGTCAGATCATCGAGCATTTCCTTGGTTTCTTTTCTCTGAAGTTCCATATCGTATGGTACGATTGCCGAGAAGTTATTATTAGCGTTCTGCCTTCTCTGCCAGTTGGTCACGTTGGTTTCCACACCAAGCAGTCGGTTCTGGATTTCCCTTACCGCTTCATCCGTAGGGACTGGCAGGATATCAATCGACAATATCAGATTCCGGCTGAAGTCACACAGTTCTGAAATCATGTCATCTTTAACATAACTTGCATAATCCTGCATATACAGGACTCTTCCGTACCTGTCACCGATTTTAAAATGGTCACGTTCAAATTCCATAGAATCCGGACACATCCAGTCCTTGAAACTTGTTCCCTTCTTGGCAAATTGTTTCAGATCAAACGGAAATGCCTGTGGGACATCTCCCTTGAAGAAGTCCCTGAAAATCTGGAGCCGGCTCTCTGCGTCCAGTCCTTCTGCTGTGGACGATAACTTTGCCAGATGTGTTACGATGTCTGTTCCGATACGTGCAAAATAGGTTCTTGCATCGTCAATCGATCTTTTATGTACACTGACAGTCAGATACCGTTCCTGATAGATGCTGTTGTTTGTTCCTGTAATCTTAGACAGGAGCATTTCGTTGTATTCTTCCCGATAGTGGTCCAGTCCATCTTCCTTCATTGGAAGCAGGATTGATTTTTCAAATTCTTCTTTATTGATTCTCCGGTTATTGATGGTAATTTTGGCAGAAATGCCGGAATCCAGTGAATTTAAGAGTTCGGAATAATCCAGAAACATTTCTGTCTTATTGTCCTTACTCGCAATATAATAGTTGATATCTGTAAAACGATATGTTTTTGAGAATTTCGTTCCCTGTTGAAAAATTCCATCCGGCCAGATTCGCTGGATGGGAATTGCCTGTTGGACTGATTTCGGAACTTTGAAGCGTTCCTTATCCATCCGAAGTGCCTGACTTAAGGTTTTAATCAAAGGCATCACTCCTTCCCTTGCGTTTCTTTCTCTGTTTTGCTTCTGCTCTTTGCTCCCGCTCTTTTATGATTTCCGCTCCATCCTTTTGATTCTTTTCTCCCAGCGAGATGGTCTCCTGCATGCAGGAGTAGTGGATATCTTCCGACTGAAACACCAGTTTCTTCGGATACAGCAATTCGGATTTGATCACTGCCCATAAAAACTGTTCGGCTGTCATACCATGATATTTGAAAAAGCCACAGGCAGCAAATGGAGTAGCACCAAGCACACACAGCCATCCGGTTATTTCCTGTCCGGTAATTTCACGCATTCCAAAGTAAATTCCGATTGCTGTAAGAATCGCAAGAACAGAACACACACATTGTCTCAGGTCCAGTCCCATAAACATGGATTCCTGATAGTCCCGGATTTCTTTATTCATCTTGACTTCCATAACTTATCGCTCCTTTCCTCTGCTTTGTTTCTTCGTTTTCTGTGGTTTTTCTTTCGGTACTTCTATCCCGGCAAATCTACAGTGTTCTGCAACGCCTTCCGGATCAAATTCCGCAAGTCTTGCTAGATCAAACGCTACCTTCTGATAGGTTGCATATCCTGATCTTCCTGTTTCATTCAACACTTTTCCTAGTTTATGTTCCTTGATAAAATGAAGCATATCCTTGGTAAAATCTCCTGTTATAAAAGCCTCATTTGGCTCTAAGAACTGATAGGGCAGATTAATGGTTACATCTCCAAAATCTTCCCATTCTCTCCCTTCCTTATGGCAGAGTCCTACATATAAATTTCCATTGTTCCGATAAGAGCTCACTCGTATTGCTACTGTCTCACGTCCAAATTCCCAGTTATATCTTAATGTTTTCTTTATATCCATATTTTTAACCTCCAAGTCCCATCATTTCTCTGACAATACGGTCAGATGCCTTAATTGCTCCAACCAGCACCAGTAAATTAAATACCAGTTCTCCGACATAGTTCCACACGATTGTAACTGCACTCAACTCCGTATCTCCGACAGCCGGAGGGCTTGCTGCATAAGCAGAAAAGATAATACATGCCAGTGCAATAATTGCCCCTTCCAGACATACGCCTACATAAGAACGGATAAAGTTCTTTCCAATGGACTGCGTGGGTTCTCCTGCAAATGAGGAAATCGGAATCGGGGCGATTGCCGTATACATATAGATTTTGAACATTCTGCCATACACTGTCAGGATCATTACAAATGACAATACAGTGATCAGCAGACTGCCAAGCAGTGTAACAATCCACAACGGAATGGATTCCAGCATTCCCACGCTCTCAATCTTATCTACAATCTCCGTTGGCAGTTCTGTCACGCTTCCTGCCATACTGGAGCCGCTCATTACGGTTGTCACGATTCCCTGCACAATGGAAAACAATGCCTGCATAAGTTCCATTCCATACGTGATTGCTCCCTGAGCAAGTGCAAACCGGATAAATGCTTTCAATACATGTTCCGGCTTTTTCAGATCTGTAAAACTGCCACACGTTTTAATGATTCCGGCTGCAAAAAACAACACCAGTAATCCATAGGCAATGGCTGTCAGTGCATCATTGATATTGGTCATAATCCGCCAGATGCCGCCGCCTTTAAAAGTTGCCGGATTTTCAGTAAGCAGAGTCCACAGTTCTGCCATCTTTTCACTCCATGTAGACAACGCAGAGTTTAGATTCTGTACAATCCAGTTATCGCTCAAAAACTTTCACCTCCCTGAACATACTTTTGAATGCAGGAGTACCTTCCGGCACTCCTGCTGTTTCCTGATATACTTTTCCAAAGAGGCTTACGCCATAATCAGATCCAGGATTTCTTTAGCAAACGTAATGATGACCCCTCCGGCCAGTGTCAGGAATCCATTGGCTCTCTGGCTTGGATCATGGCTTTTTAAAGACAGGCCAACCTGTACAACACCAAATCCAAGCAAAATCAAACCGATTGCACGAATCAGGGAAAAAATAAAAGTAGACAGGTTATTGATAACGGACAACGGATCACCGGCTGCGAATGCGGTCGTTGCTCCAACCGTTACGGTCAGTACCAGCGCCATATAAAGGCTCATCCACTTTTTCTGTTTTCTCTCCATCGGCATCGGGGTTGTCATTTTTTCAGTTGTATTCTTTTTTGTTCTATTCTTTTCTCCTGTGAGAAATTTCTTCAATACACATCACTCCAATCCATCAAAAAACTGCTATTCACCAAGGATGTCCTCGGTAGACAGCAGTTCGTAGTCGTCTAATCTGTTAATGTCAATCTTTAGGTCGTCGTGAGCCAGTGGTGTTTTCGCATAATCATAAGGCGATGCACCACCGTCCTCTGTGTATCTGAAATTCACATGCTTTTTTAAATCATATTTATCGTCCATAATCGGACGCTCCCCACGAATAAACAAAATCGCTTTGCGGTTATCTAAAAGCCGTATTTCATCCGGTGTTAAAAGTTCCCTTCCAGTCTGCTGATAATTCACCGAATAGCTGCCGCTACGCCCTTTTGTCTGTCCGTAGGTATTGGTATCCAATGTCTCTTTTCCCAATAATTCCGAGACATACTTATGTCCTTCTTTTTCATTTCCACCCAGATATAAAAATTCATCGCAGTTGCCGATCAGACTCTCATACGAGTCTTTAAATAAGGCTTTCATCTGTGCGATGTTCTGGATGATGATACTGCAGGAAATCCCTCTGGAACGCATGGTTGCCAGAATCTTGTCAAAATCATCCGGCAAGGCTACGTTTGGCCATTCATCCATAATGCAGTGTACCGGAATCGGAAGCCTTCCTCCGTACTTTCGGTCTGCCACATAATACAGTGTCTGAAACAGATTACTGTAAATCATGCCGACCAGATAATTCATGCTGGTGTCGGCATCCGGAATACAGCAAAACAGTGCTACTTTTTTCTCCCCGATACTGTATAAGTCCAGTTCGTCTGTACAGGTCAGATTGGCGATCTGTTTCAGGTTAAAAGCTGCCAGACGGACACCAACCGAGATCAAAATAGACTTTGCAGTCTTTCCGGCTGCCTGCTTATAAATGGCATACTGCTTGACCGCAATACTCTCCGGGTCCCGCATTTCCAGTCTTTCAAACAAAATGTCCAATGGGGACTGGTAATCCTCATCATCTTCTTTGACCTGTGCGCTTCCAAGCATTTCCATGATCATCGGGAAGTTCTGTTCTTCCGGTGGAGCTTCATGCAATAAATACAGCATAAGTGCCTGTAAAAGTGCAGTCTCAGACTTCTCCCAAAACGGGTCTGAGCTCTGCGCTCCTTTCGGTGTTGTGTTGCGGATCAGGTTATTGATCAGCTTCAGTACATCCTTATCATCCCGGACATACGCAAACGGATTATAACACCAGGAAGTCTCCGGATTGATCAAATCAAAAACCCGGACTTCATATCCATTCCGTTCCAGAACACCTCCGGTTTTACGCAAAAGTTCTGCCTTGGGATCAGTAATTACCATCGAACAGTTGCACTGCATGATGTTTGGGATTGCATACGTCCGGCTCTTTCCTGCTCCTGAACCTCCGACTACCAGCACATTTAGATTTCGTTTGTGCTTATAACCGTCCAGTCCCATACGAAAATGCTGTGTTAAAAGCAAATTTTGCGTATACTGTTTTTCGCAGTAATGTCTGCAGATTTCGGACACGTTGCCCCATTTTGCGGAACCATGTTCCACACCTCTTCTATAATTTCTTTTTTGGGATTCATAAATACCAATGCCTAAGAAATAGGCTGCTGTGAATATCAGAATACATTTGAACGTATACGGTGTATACGTGATAAAAAACGGCTGTTCGAGTTTTTCGCTCAGCGTTTCTAAGATTTGAATAAAATTCTTATCCGGTGCAATGGCACAAGCGGTAATCGCTGCCGCCCACCAGACAAATGGCAGAAAGACAAGATACAGAACCAAGTCCTGCTTTTTTATACTTATCTCTGCAAGTCAGATTCTCTTTTCTTTCGTGGCTTTTCTTCTGGATGTCCCTGTCCTTCTTTCTTATGAAAGGAATCCACTCCCGGTATCAGTGAGAGACTTCTGCCGTTGTCCCAACTGATGCCGAGCTGACCTGCATCATCCACATACTGCACAGTTCCTTCCAGTCCCTGCGGCATACCCGCTTCTCCGTCCATCGAATCCAGACAGATTCTTGTTCCTGCCGGATACTGTTCTCTAAGTCGTGCCACTTTTTCTCTTGAATAAATGACCAATCAACCACTCCTTTCTCTACCAGAACATGTGTCTGGTGGTATTCGGTTTTGCAACCTGAAGGATGACTTTATCTATTCCATCACTGTATCTTCCGGCTGCAAGATATTTACTTCTGAGTCTGTTCAGTGCCTTACGGATCTGCCTTTGCTCCCCGGCTGTAATCTGCAGCCGTTTCTGGGCGAGGTCGTATTCACTTACTTTTTTCAGAAGGGCTTTCGTTTCTTCCAAACATTCGTCCTGCTCATTCTGTGCCTGCAGCTCATCATTCAGTGCCACCACGAACATATTTTTCATAATATTATCCATCTTCAAATAGTATTTTGTCATCTGGCTGACCTCCTTTTTTGTTACACCAACCATATCACAAGACCTCCGTAATAGCTACTCCAACCGTCCAACTTTTATCGTTCCGGCTGGTTCTTTGCTTTTTTCTCTTTTCCAGATGCTTTTTCATCCTTGGTTTCCGGTGTTTTTACAGGGTCTCCGATTGCGAACTCATCGGTTACATACTCCTGTTCCTTTGCACCAAAATTGCGTTCGATATGGTTTCGGATACTGTAGGAAGCCTGACGGACATCATTTAAAAAGTCTCTCAGTTCCTGCGGATCTTTCTTTCCGCATTCATTCCTCTGTGCAATATACTCCAGATTGAATCCGGTGACATCCACACCATAACGTTTTGCAATCACATAGGCAGCACAATAAGCCTGTGCGCTGACTTTCTGTCGGCTGTAGGTTCCGGTATGCTGATCCATCGCTGCACACGCCAGTTCTCTGTTCAGTGCATGGAATGTCGTTACTTCACTCATTCCGTTGCGGATATAAATGGTACGGTATCTCGGATTGTACTGAGCCTGCACTTTGTCTGGCAGATCATCCTCAATCTGCACACGTACCGACTGGTCTTTTAAGACAGTTCCTATCAGTTCTGTCAGACTTCGCTGAGGGCGTTCTTCCAATGGCTTCCCTGTCATCTGGCTAATGTCAAATCCTTTTCCGATCGTATACCCTCTCCGCATTTCTCCATCTTTTTCATATTCAGTGGAAATCATATAAGTAATGCCATGCTCCCCTGCTTTTACTGAACGGTGTTCTTCTCTCCATCGTTCATAAGACCTTACCACCTTAAAATCCGGATGCTGTCCATAGATCAAAAGCAGATTCGGTGTTCTCTGGGTATTACACTCTGCCATAAAATCCAGAAAGCCTTTCAGTTTTTCTCCATCCTGAAAAACTCCCTGTGCCTGTGAATCTACTTCAGCCCATACCTCTTCTCTTTCCTGTTGTTTCTTGGCTGCATATTCTTCCTTGGTCAACTTCTGTTCTGGAACCTGCTGTTCTTCCGTTCCACCTGAAATCATATCTGTTAAATCCATATACATTACCTGCCTTTCGTTTTCATATTCTTACGTTTCTTCCGGCTCTCTCTGGCATTTTTCCGTCTGTCCGGACGTTTACGTTTCTCTTCCTGTTCCTTGCGGATATCTCCGAGTTCCTTCCGCACAGATGGTTTTTCATTCTTTTCTTCCCAGCTAGTTTTCCGACCGGAAGAAGTATTTCTGTTGCGCGAGAAAGGTTCGGATGGATTCTTTTCTTCCCCCTCCTGCGCCTGTGTAAAATTTCCTTCCGGAAAAGCCTCATCCCCGATCTGGAACATTTCTTCCGCATCGTCCAGTTCAAATTCTATCTTGCCTTCCGGCAGGACAACAGTCTCTGTCCGTACATTCTCCCCGGTTTCTTTTTCCATCTGGTTTTCTGCCTTTTCCGGTGCATTCTCTTTTTCCACTGCTTCCGTAACCATAGAGCCTGATTCTGCTTTTACAAAATCCAAATTCATCCGGTCTAATACCCGGTTCATCTTCGCTGCATCATCTGCAAATACCATGACTTCTGTCTGGTCCGGATTCACCTTATCTTTGATAACTACATATAAGATACCTCTCGCCTTGGCTTCTTTTGCAAATTCTTTTAAACGGTCACCCGGAACGGTAAAAAATTTCATCGGGCGCTGTTCCTTTAACATTCTGGTAAGCCTTGTTTTCCCTCTTGTCTTTTTCTGATCCTTTAATGCGGCCGCAATAAAGATTGCCACGTGCTTTGCCACATTTCCGGTAATCTTCAAAGAGTATTCCATTCCTTCCAGACTGTACCGCACCACCTGATCAGCCGGTTCTGCTCCATAATTCATACTTATCTCACCTCCTGACTCTTCTGCATTCTTTCTTTATCTTCCACACGTTTTTCATTCTGGCTCTGTTCTTCTGCTTTCTGAAGTTTCGCTTCGATTTCCAAGGAATGTTTCTCAATCTGAACGGTCATACGAACTTCCTTACGGAGTCGCTTCAATTCCTCATTGATTTCGGACAATCGTTCTTCCCCAGTCTCCCTGCCCCCATTCCGATACAATCTTCTGCGTTCTTTCATAAGTTCCGCAATCTGCTTTTGCAATGGCTCTCGGTATGCGGCAAGCTGCTCTCTGGTTATGATGTCATGTTTCATTAGAAATTCAATCTGTTCAATCCTGCGGTCCAGTTTCCGGATATCCTCTCTGACAGCGTATGGACTCCTTTTCGGTCTTTTTGGCAGTACCCCCATTTGATATAAATAGGAATAATACAGTGCCTGAATCCCGGTCAGTTTCTTTTTGGGATGAATCTGTACTGCCTTTTGATAGACTCGTTTCACCTTGGGCTGTAGTATCTGCCCACGTATTTCCTCTTCGGAATAGTTTTTTCCAAGAGAACGCAGACGGATATACCGTTCCATTCCCGGAGCTTTTAAAGAGATGTATTTCCGGTTCAGTTTCCATGTATATCCCCGCTTTTCCATCTCTTTTAGGAATTGTGACCAGGAGTAGCTTTCCTGTACCGATTCCCTGATATCCAAACGGATCGCCGTTCTCCATGTCGGCTTTCCTTCCTGTTCTGCTTTCCACTGTACATAAGGGATTGATTTTTTCTGATTGGATTCAATGATAGACAGACCATATTTTCTGCACAGGTCATCGGAAATCTTGCGGATCTCCGTATAATAACTCTTGGCATTACTATGGTACTTATGTCCATCCACCATGCTTACAGAATTCCAGACAATATGATTATGATAGTGTCTGGTATTAAGATGTGTCGTTATGACTACTTCAAATTGTCCTTTTAAGAGCCGGTCTGCCAGTTCCTGCCCGATGAGATGTGCCAGTTCCGGTGTCACTTCACCTTCTGCAAAACTCTGTACCAGATGATATCCTTCTACACCGCCCATCTTATGGAATCTCCTTTTCGTTGCCACCATATCTTCATACGCATTTTCATTGGTACATCCGATGGTATCTTCAAAAACCGCCTGTTCTGTCTTGGTCCGATTCATTGCATAATCGATGGCAGCCTCCAGAGAGTCTGCTTTCTGTGTGGTCTTTTCTTTGTCTTTCACATATTCGATAGAACGGTCCAGGCGGTGGACGGGGATAACACTTGTATAAGCCATCCGGCATTACCACTCTTCCTTTACCAGATGCCATGTTTCTTTGGTAAGACGCAGCATTTCCTGAATGCTCTGCTCACTTGCCATTCCAGAAGCATTGGCAACATGGGCGAGCTGATTGGCATTGTTGCATAAGCCTGCAATTTTTCGGAGCAATTCTGGGTGATGCTCACAGGGTTTCGCATGTACCTGTGCTCCTAAAATCAACGAACGCATAAACTCTTCCCGGCTCAGACCGCTTCTTTCGACCTGCTCATTCAGTTCCCTGACTTCCCTTGCGTTAAGCCGTACCGGGATCACATGGTTTCGTTTTCGCATTGCATCACCGTCCCTTCTTTTTTCTCTTCCTCTTTCATCATACCGCCAAGATCCTCATCGGATTTTTTCGCTGCAACCATGCAACAGGTCACTACCACTCCTATAAATCCTCCGCTCATCAATGCGATTACGATTATTACTCCGTTTCTTAACATGACTTGATCCTTCCTTTCCATTTCCGTCTGTGTCTGGGGGATTGGGGTTCTCCCCAAAGTGCGTTTGGATATCCAAACGCTATGCTTGCAATACGAGTACCGCCAGTTTCTGTAGCACTGGATTGACTCGATTCTGATTTATTTTGATTCTTTTATCTGTACCAGTCCATCGAGTGTCGTACAAATGATATGGAGTCTGTCTGCCATACTGATTTCGGTATTCATTGTTCCTGTCACTTCTTTTCCACATACGACTACCATCCGGCATCTCCGCAAAAGGATATGTGACATTCTTCCATATCCCTGCATATCTTCTGCATCGGACTCTTCCAAGAATGGTGAGAATACAAATCTCGGACAGATTGGTACATACCCAAGTTCATAGATTTTTCTGCAATATTTCTGCACTTTTACCCGGCTTTCTTCTGCTGAACAGCACACATAAGCCAGCGCCTGTTCCATACGCTCCATCTCCTTCCTGCATCCAGTTGGATGCCACTCATTTTCTCTATAAAAAACAAGATGTCCAATTGGACATCCCGGCTACTTTTCATCCTCTTTCTGCTCTGCTTCTAATGCAATTTTCACTCTGTCACTTCCCAGTTTGTAGTAGGCATCTGTTACCTCAATTCCCACTGCACGATAACCTGTCATAACCGCTGCAAGGACAGTTGTTCCTGCTCCGACAAACGGGTCCAGGATCAGCCCTCTCGGTTCACAAATCTGGATAACATCTTTCATAAGCTGCAACGGTTTCTCTGTCACATGAATCCGGTTCTGCGGATTGCCATATCGGAAGACGCCCGGCAGACAAGATACCGGACGGTTGATCGGCATCGGTCCGTTACTGCCCCACACAATATATTCAGCCTGCTGGCGGAAACGGCCTTTCTGTGGACGGGAGTTTCCCTTATCCCACACCGCTGTTCCTCGCCAGATCCATCCTGCCCACTGCAATGCATCGGTAATCGATGGATACTGACGCCAGTCAATGAACAGACAGATCGGAGCACCTTTCTTGCAGGCTTTCCGCACATCATAGAGCCATTCAGCCATCCAGTGCGTCCAAGATCTCTGGTCTTTGTTATCCCCATCGAAATCCGGAAGTGCATTGGCAGCACTCATACTGCTGTATTTCTGATTTGTAGTACGATTTCTTTCATTCTGTTTTGTTCCACCGGATGCATACGGCGGATCGGTAATAACTGCATCAAAGATTCCCGGCTGGAATGCTTTGACCAGTTTTAATGTATCTCCATGTAATATTTTCCAGTTTTCCCCTTCAGTATATTCCTCCGGGTATGTTCCCTCTTTCATAAGTTCTTCCAAACTCAGGCCATTTGTCATAGGCATCATCCTTTCTTTTCTCAGCGTTCCGGCTGATTTTTCTTCTTTGTCTTTTTATTTTCTTTGGGCGGCGGACTCAACTCAGTTTCTACATATTCGCTGATAATCAAAAGTGCTTTGTAATAGTCCCCACTTTCCAATACCCTTTTACGCATTTCTTTTGCTTCTGCTGTCTGTTTATTCTTTTTCAAAAGAGTTGAGGCATCGCCCATAATGGAAAAAATATTCCCATCATGTCCAAGGAGCTGTAACTTGGGACGTTGTTTCTCAGGCTTTGTCGGAATCTGCTCTGTTTTCTTTTCATACATTTTCGGCTGTTCCATATTAGGATGCCAAAAATGCACATTCATCGTTCCACCATCTACCTTGATATCCCTCTGTTCAAATCCTTCACCCCACCCGTCACTGTACTGCCCTGTAATGTATTCGGTGAATTCCTGTAGTTCTTCCTGACTTAAAAATTCATTTAATTCCAGTTTGGTACAGCCGTACAGGATTCCGTCTTTGTTTTCTATCGTAACAACTGCACTTTGTATCTTTTCCTGAATGGACTCACTTCCGTCAAAATACTGCATGAGATCATCTTCCCCATAGCGTTCCAGTTCTTCTCGGATGACTTCTTCATAATCGGCAAGTTCTGTTCCATCTAATGGCATTCCATATTCATCACTCTCCGACCACTCTTCTTCCCATTCGGATTCTTCTGAATAAAGATTTCCAGTCAGCTCCGTCAACAGATGTACGTGCATCGTTCCTTTTTCTTCCATTCTCTATCACCTTCTTTCTAATGGTCTGTCCCTGCATTTATTTGTCTGCTTTTTTTCTTTCGCAAGGTCTGCATAATCTGCCCCTTCTTTTTCCGGCAGATTGCAAATAATCTGATACGTTCCCTCGTAATGTTTTTTCATCTGTTCTTTCGCCCATCTCCCGGCAAAGTCATTATCGGTGCAGATTTCAATTTCTTTGATTTCCGGATGGTTCTTCAGAAACTCTTCCAGTGCATCCGGCAGCTTTTTAAAACGTTCACTCTGTATCTGTGTGTTTTCTTTCGGAGCAGCGATTCCTCCAAGGGAAAGACGATATTTATCCCTCTTTCCTTCTTCCAGTGTCATGTGGGCCAGTGCATCAATACACGCTTCATATACGACAACTCGTTTTGTTTCTCTTTCAGGTGGAATACAAAAGCTGTACTTTTTTTCACTCCCGGTCTGCTCCATCTTGAATCCTTTCCCGTTTTTTTCATAGATTCCTCGCAGGAATGCATATCTTGCTTTTCCGGATTCATCTTTTCCAACAAAAACAGCGTTATGGTACGGGACACTTTCATAAAGGATTTCATGCGAAATGCAATACGTGATCACTTCATCGCTGATTCCTCTGTGGTTTAAATAAGCCCTGATTCGTCTGCAATTACAATATCTCTCCGGCAGCTTAAAGGGTGGTTTTTCCTTTTTCGCAGACTGTGTCGGAATAAAAGACGGACTCTCTTCGCACAACAGTTTTACGGCATCTGTAAATTTCATTCCATCTACTTCAATCAGGAACCGCAGTGCGGACACGCCACCGATATCTCTGGATTTCCAATGCCATTTGCTGGACAGTTCATTGATTTTAAAACTGTCATGGTCCGTCAACTGCCATTCATTTCTGGTTCTTGTCTTTTGCAACCGCTGTGCCTGATGCGTCCGCAAATACTCATACGCAGTCATATTTTTTGCTGCCTGAATCTCTTCTTCCGTTACCCAGGGCATTACAGAATTGCATCCTGAAGATCCAGTACCTTATCCGTCCGCTCCCAAGGAAACTCCTTTCTTCCAAAATGACCAAAAACTGCCGTCTGCCGGAAAATCGGACGGTTCAGTCGAAGGGATTCCATGATCTGAACAGGTGTCACTCCAAACACCAGTGGGATTGCTGCCGCCAGACAATCATCCGCACACACTTTCCCTGTATCAAAGGTATCCACCTCAATCATAACCGGCTCTGCTACTCCGATTGCATAAGCCAGAGACACCTGACACTTGCTTGCAAACTCAGCAGCTACTATATTTTTTGCGATATACCTTGCCATATAAGCTGCCGAACGGTCTACTTTCGAACAGTCCTTTCCTGAAAATGCACCGCCGCCATGCGGAACCATACTTCCATAAGTATCCACCATCAGCTTTCTTCCGGTCAGTCCGGTATCTGCATCAAACCCTCCACACACAAATTTTCCTGACGGATTGATCAGAATCTTCGTATCCTCATCCGGCGGCAGTAATCTGAGTGCTGAGCGAAGCACTTTCTCTCTGATTTCGGCATCTAACTTCTTCAGGCTCTTTTCTGCACCATGCTGGCAGGAAACAACAACACTTTCCAGTCTCACTGGCTTTCCATCTTCATATTCTACGGTTACCTGTGCTTTTCCATCCGAAAAGATATCTTTGATATATCCGCTTCTTCTGCAAGCCGAAAGTTCACGTGTGATCCGGTGTGCCAGAACAGTCGGCATTGGCATAAGCTGCGGAGTATCATCACACGCATATCCGACCATAACACCCTGATCTCCAGCTCCCCTGCTTCTATCTCTTAATTTTGCGCCGATATTATCCCGAAATTCTTTCGACACACTCACTGCTTTCGCAATATCTGGACTCTGCTGGTGTACAAACGTATCCATTTCTATCCCATCTGTACAATATCCACACTCTTCTAAAACTTTTCGGATCACATCAAACACTGGTGGTTCATATCCGCTGGTGATTTCTCCTGCTACAAACACATTTCCTCTTGTAGCAAGGACTTCACACGCCACTCTCGAAGATGGATCGTAACGCAGACATTCATCTAAGATTGCATCTGCTATCTGATCGCATACTTTGTCTGGGTGTCCTTCTGTTACTGATTCTGCTGTATAAAAACGTCTCATCATTCTTCTCCTTATATACAGACAGGGCAGAAGCTGCTTTATGCACATCTCCTGCCCTGTCAGATTGGTTTATCCTGTAATTCTTATTTTATTTTTCTTCTGTTTCTTTTTTGTTGTCTGTCATTTTTGACTTCTTTCTGCGGTATACAGTCACTCCTGTAGCTGTTCCAGCAGATGCCAGTGCAAGCAGAACAAACGCCCATATTTTCTGGTTATCACCTGTTTTTGGTGCATTTGTTTTTTCTGTTGTTTTCTCCGGTGTTCTGGCATCTTTCATTTCTACTTTCTGGACTTCCATTGTATCTTTCAATGTAAATGTGACATCTTCCGCAATCTCGTAACCATCCGGTGCTGTGATCTCACGCAGAGTAAGTTCTTCATTGACTGGGAGTTTTTCAACGGAATGTGGTTTTCCATCTGTAATCCACTCTTCCAGAACAGTTCCGTCTTTGCGGATAATCTGAAGCTTTGCCCCTTCCAGTTCTTTTCCGGTTGTAAGGTCTGTTTTTGAAATTTCCACTTTGGAATATTCATCTTTCATCTCAACCTTTGTCACACTGCCATCTTCTTTGACTTCAAACATCACATCGCTGGCAGACACATAGCCATCTTCATAAGGAGCCAGTTCCTCATGTAAGGTATAACTTCCTTCCGGCAGTCCGTAAATGACATGTTCTTCCTTACTGCTTACCCATTCTTCCACAACATTTCCGTCTTTATCAATGACCTGCAGTTTGGCTCCTTCCAGCTCATTTCCGGTAGTTGCATCTGTTTTTGTAATGCGTGTTTCTGTCGGCTGATTCTCAACTTCTTTGTTCAGTTCAATCTTTGCAAGATTCTGATTTTCGTAAGTTGCATCTACATTCCATACTTCCTCATTTGGAAGATATCCAGCTTTTCTGACTTCCTCTTTGACATAGTATTTTCCATGTGGAAGATCACTGTCGAAAGTAAGTGTTCCCTTTGCATCCGTTGCTTTCTTTTCCAGCAAGGTATCTTTCTCTACGAGAACCTCTCCCTGATTAGAAAGAATATCTTCTGCAGCATACAGTCCAAAAATAACACCTTCCAGCTTTTCGCCTGTGACAGAATCTTTCTTTTCTACTGATACGAAAACTTTCTGTCTTTCATTTTTATAGGTAACGCCTTCATAAACAACTGCCTGTGTATCATCCTCTGCTGTCAGGGTAAATTCTTTCTGTTCTGTATTTAGGACAAAATTCTCTCCTGCTACAACTTCTTTCAGATAATACGTTCCCAGTGGCAGATTGTTGATAACTGCTGTTCCATTTTCATCTGTAGTCAGTTTGGCTACCAGGTCATCTTTCTCATATCGGACAACTGGATTTCCTGCTTCGTCCTTTGCTCCGTCCGGTGAATAGATGGTATCTTTGGCATATATTTCGAATTCAGCGCCTTCTACTCCGGTTTCTTCATATTTAAAGCCTTTATAAATACCTGTTTCTTCTTTTCCAGATACGGCATTTCTTACTTTTGAAACCAGTGCTTTTACTTTTGCCAGAACAGAATCTCCGGTTACTTCGGTAAGCTGTTCTCCCTTTTTCGTCAGGAGCAGGCTTCCTACCTGTTCATCGTTTTTCTGTTCTACCTCTACAATCGCAGCTCCTGTATCTGGATCAATCTGATGTGCAGTGTTTGAGGATACTGTAATTACAATACCACTCTGTGGATTTTCTTTATATGTTCCTTTTGTAGTCTGTTCTAATGGTGAAATAATCGTTGTTCCATCATACAGGGACTCCTCGCTTCCCTGTCTTACAAATCCTTCCGGTGCTTTCACTTCTTCGATTCGGTAGGTAGAGCACTTCAGTTCCTGCGGTGTGATCAGATATCCTTCCTCGTTTGTTTCGAATACACTGATCTTTTCTTTCTTCGGATACTGAACAACCTGTTCCACATATTTCTTATTTGTCACATCGTAAATCTTATAAGAAGCACCAGCCTTTAAAACAGTATTTCCAGTCTGTGCATCCTTCTTTACAATTTTCAGCAAAAATTCAAACGGGCGGTCATCAAATACTCTCCACTGCATTGGCTCTCTGCTGTCATTTTCCACATTTACAACAAATGGATCAATGGTTTTCAAATTCTCAGGGGTAGTACTTTCCACTACAACATAACTTCCATACGGCAGTTCCGGGCTGACTGCATATCCTTTTGTATCAGTGATCAGTTCTGGTACTGGTACGGCTGTTCCATTCTCGTAAGTAACTGCAACCTGCTCTTTGCTGAAGTCATAATTTTTGAAATCGCTTGCTGTATAGCTTTCTCCATTGGCTGGCTTCAGTTTTCCATTTTTTACCTGTGTCAGGTCGCTGATCAGATATACCTTAAATCCTGCTCCTGCAACCAGGTCTGTTTCTGTCTGCTCTCCATCTTCACTGATTTTGATTAACTGGAATGCCTGTTTCTTTACCTGCTCTTTTACCGTAAGGTCTCTTGTCACTTCGGCAACATCCTGACCTTCATAAGTTACTGATACCTCGTATTTGGTAGTATCCAGTGTATATCCTTCCGGTGGAGTGATCTCTTTTACATACATTTCTCCAAGGTATAATTCTGAAAATTCCAGTGTTCCGTCATCTCCGATGACTCCCTGTGCAATCAGGCTGTCCTGTTTATACAGAACCCCTGTTGTGCCATCCGGATGCACGATGTCCTCTTTTGCATACAGACCATACACAGCACCACGAAGAACACTGTCCCCCTGCGCTTTAAATGCAAGTGTTTCTTTATCGATCTTTGCGATTTTCACCTTTCCGGTGACTCTCTCATCTGTTGCTGTTACAGTCATTGTCTTTCCGGCAGTAACAGCCACTTTATATACTTCTGTATTCAGTTTGTATCCTGTCGGAGCAGTGATCTCTTTCACGTACACTGTTTTCAGTGCAGAATCAAAATAATCGCTGACTGCTTTTCCGTCTGTTCCGGTTGCTGACATTGTCATCAGCAGATTTTCACACTTCTTATCAGTATAAATACCATAAACTGCTCCTGACAGTGGATTCTGTGTATTGACATCTTTCTTCATAAGTTCAATGCGTGTCATATTCAGCCACTGTACACTGAAGCTTACCGGCGCTGCTGTTTCGCTTTCAAATACACCGATATCCTGCTTGGAATCTCCGGTTGTCAACACCAGTGTTCTCCATGTCTTTCCGACAGAACCATATAAGTTGCCGGAAGCATAACTGCCTGTCAGTAATAAATCTGCGGACAGATAGAATGTATCTCCACCATAAATCTGGATTTTTCCATTTGTAACACTTGTTCCTTTGGAAAGATTATGTGCTGTCACATTTTCTGGTACACTCAGTGTCACATAGTTTCTGTGATCTCCAGACAGTGTGATATTTGGTGTTTTCTGGATGTTTCCATCCCGTACTGCATTCAGCTTTGTGCTTGAAAGGCTCAGTTCACCTTTTGGCGGTTCTTCCTGTCCAAACAGATAATTGATATATGCGATAACCCCTGCATTTACAAGGTCATTATAATTACACCCTGTAAATCCGGCTTCTCCTGCATAAGCATAGCTGGCTGCAATGTGTGTATACACATACTTTTCATCTTCCGTTTTTCCAGACAGATAACTTCCTGTCAGATCTCCTGCCCCGCCATAACCATAATAAAGGACTTTCTGCAGATTTTTATTGCTGTCCAGTACCTGTGCTACATAACTTCCACTCGGTGGGGATGCTTTCTGGGACTGAAGGCAGTATGCAATTTTTCCATTGACTGTAAACAGGCAAGTAAGATAATTTCCAATATAACTTGGATAATAAATAGTTCTCCCCTTTGTCAATGTAACTGTGGAACCGCTGCTTGTAGCTCTTTCAGCCGCAGACAATACCATCACATTTCCCTCTTCGATGTCCTCTTTCAGTTCTTTGATTGCCTGTGCAGATGCATCTTCTTCGGATGTTTCAATTTCTACATCTGTGTAGTTCTGCACAGGCGAATCCGAATCATCTTCAGATTCTGTATCTGACTTCTGTTTCTCTCCACCATTTTCTTCGGAATGTGCCTGTCCTTCGGTATCCGTCAGAGTCACTTTACGGGTGATGGTATAGCTGTCACTCTTATCTTTTGGAACGACCATATAAGTGGCAATATATGTTCCTGCTTTGTCTGAATGATACTCTCCACCATTCTCATCTTTGATACTTACAAGCGTAACATCTTCTTTTTCTGCATCATAATGGATTCCTTCCATACTGGTTTCCACTGCAAATGTATCATCTGAAACTGCTTTTGTGATATCATCTGCTGTAACTGATGTATCTTTCTGGCTTGTTACCGCCTGTTCAGATGCCTGTACTTCCGTCTGCTGTTCCGAGCCTGTCTGTTCGGCCGCAAACGCATTCGCACTGCTCAAGGTACTGATGCCCATCAGGACAGCCAGTCCAAAAGCAGCAATTCTGGTCTTTAATTTTCTAACCTTCATGTGCTTTTCCTTCCTATTATAAATAGATTTTTTCAGTAAAATACCGCAGAAGATGTTTCCTCTGCGGTACGTTTTATCTTGCATATCGATTTTTTTCTTTTTTTACTTCCTGTCTGGTACGTTTTACCGCTTCCATGACAGACTCCGTTGGAATCTGGTTATCCTTACATCCTTCCAGAATTCCATCCAGATAAAATTTCGATGGCTTTGCCGGAACATCTTTGTGCGGAGCGTTCATCATATATACAAACACTTCTTTCTCCACACCATCCTGATTTTTTACCCGAATCGATTCTTTCCCATAAAAACTTGGGAATCCTTCATAAAAATCCAGACTCTTCTCACACGCTTCTGTGATTTTCCATAAGACTCCTTCGACATAGCTTCCTTTTTCCGGCAGAACCGTTGCTACCCCATTGCCCGGAGCCCTTCCCCGAAATGCCAGCCGATAATTTTCAAGCCGGACGTTTTCCACAACTTCCGCAGCCGGACACCTGTACTTCATCTGCTCCAGATTCATGTTGCTGCCATAAGCGAAGTAATATCTATCTTTCATTTTTTCTCACCTCTATCTGACTCCTTCTGTCCTTTGATTTTTCTTCAGACACTCATACGTGCTTTTATCATATCTCCACGCAAGATCACCATCCAGATTTGCCAGCAGATGTTTTCGAACATTTTTATATTCGTCTCCAATTAACCCAAGTCTCAATAAAAATGTACGAAATGTAAATGCCGGGTTTTCTGATATCAGTGTCTTTTTCATCTGTGTCGATCTCTGATTGATTGCCTGTGCGGAAATGGCTAATGCCAGTGTAATATTTGCTCTCACCTTTCCTGCATGTAGTGTGCTTTCAAAACAACGCCATTCCAAAGTTCCCTTGGAAAACACAGCATGAAGATTCAGAGCATAATAACGGGTATGATCATAATGGGTATGACTTCCATCCCTGCCTCCATACCAGACATTTCTTACTCGGTCCATTGTGATTGATTTATTTGGTATTTTTCGGATTTTCTCCAATACCTCCGGTCGCACCCTCTGACAATAACTATTTGCTCTTCTCTCCTGCACTTTCAGTGCTTTGAACAGGATATCTTCCTTTGCATACATAATTGTCAGTGCATTTTTCAGACTCTGCGGTGTATGATTCGATGCATCTACATGAACATGCTGACCACAGGACTCATTTACAAAACCTCCATGCTGTCGCAGACATCGTACTACTTCCTGTAACTTTCCCATTTCATCATAGGATAATTTCGGTGATACCATTTCTGTTGAATATTCTCCACCTGCGTCTACAATTCGACCGTATACTTTCCGTTGTGTATAAATGCTCCCATCAGACATAAATTTCCACTTTTTTCCTTCCAGATCTATCACTGACCAGACTCCATAAGTAGTGCCGTCATAATATGCTTCTGTTCCAAACATTTCAGCAACAACTTCTGCAGCACGTTGTCTGGTAATCCCTGTCATTTCGATTTCTGTGCCAAAGTATTGGTCTTTTATTCCGATCATGCCTAATGGATTCCTTTCTCAGACACTTTCTGTGTGTTAAGTTCGGAGTCTGCCTTTTGTAACAATCTGCCAATTGCCTCGATAACATTGACAGTTACTCCGTTTCCAGCCTGTTTATAAAGCTGTGCGTCAGAAGTGCTGTCTATGATCTTATCAATCTGCCAGTCGTAATAACCCTGCAGTCGCAGACATTCCCTCGGAACTAACCTTCTTATTCTGCCGTGATACAAGATGCCATGACGATCGGTTGCAGTAATTGTAAACATCGGTTCTTCGGGTTCTTTCATACGTCTGCCGTTCTGACGAACATTCTCTTTTGCTGGTGTTAAGACTGCTCTTGCTCCATCCTCTGCTAATACACCAGAACATTCTCCTTTGTATTTGTGGACACCGCATTGTCTGGTATTCAGGCTTCTGCATTCTTCCGTTACCACCGGCGGAGGTGAAAGATCGACAAAGTGCAGCGTTCCCTGTTGAACACCTGTTGTCAGGGTATGTGCGATCTGGTGTCCGACTCTTCCTCTCCTGCTGTTGAGATTCGCATAACCCAGATCGATGCTGTCCCCTTCTCTTGCAAGTTTGTAGCCGAGCTTTGTATTCTCTTTGATTGGAACACCTACATCATATAATCCTGTCTTGCCGCCCATTCCACCTGCCTGTGATGTCAGGGTACAGCTTAGTCCTTTGGGACTGTAGACTCTTTTCCCCTGACTTCCTGCCCGGACTTGAACAAGAGCTGCTCCATTTGTTTCTGGTTCAGGTAATACTTTTCCGGCACATCGGAAATCAAAATATCCGACAATATACACCCGTTTTCTTGCTTGGGGGACTCCGAAATCCTTGCTGTTAAGCACTTTCCATTCGACATGGTACCCCAGTTCAGAAAGCGTACTGAGGATGGTGCAAAACGTCCGGCCTTTGTCATGCGATAACAAACCGGGAACATTTTCAAGGATAAAATACGAGGGTCTTTTAGCTTCAAGAATCCGGGCAATTTCAAAAAAGAGAGTTCCTCTTGCATCTGCAAATCCTTCTCGCTTTCCGGCGATAGAGAATGCCTGGCAAGGAAATCCTGCACAGAGTAAATCAAAATCTGGCATTCGTTCTGGTTCGATTGTTCTTGCGTCATTACAATACCACTCCCCTTCCGTATCAAACAGCAATCGGTAGTTCTTATCCGCATAAGTATCCACCTCGCAATGTCCGACACAGACAAAGTTTCCTGCCCGTCTTAAGCCTTCACGAAATCCCCCGATTCCGCTAAAGAGATCAAAAAATTGAATGGTTGCGGCTATCAACCTCCTTTTTGCTGATAAAAACAGGCGGCATGATCTCTCATACCGCCCTTCGTTATTCTGTATCAATTGGTTACCATTCTGTTGGTTCTTCTGCTTTGGATTCTTCCGGATCAGTCTCTCCTTCTGGTTCAGTTTCCTCTTCCGGTTCACTTTCCCCTTCTGGTTTGTTTTCCTCTTTCGGTTCACTTTCTCCATCCGGTTCGGCTTCCTCTTCTGGTTCACTTTCCCTTTCCGGCTCAGTTCTTTCTTCCGGTTGAGTTTCTTCTGTTCCCAATTCTCCAGTTGTCTGTTCGGATTCTTCAGGCTGCTCTTTGCTTTGCCATTCGACCTCTACCTTTTCCAGTGCTTCTTCTATAATCTGAATTAAGAAGTCTTTCTGTTTCATGTGTTTCTTTCCGATGACTACTTTTAATCTCTGGAATAATTCCTCTGATACCTGTACTGCTACTGTTCTTACTGCTCCCATGCTTATTTCTCCTTTTCCTTCCACTCTGTTGAAATGTTCTTCAATGACCTGTTGTAAAAATTTTTGTGTGCTGCTTTCTGTGAGTTCAATCTCTTCTCTTACTTTCTCATGTAAGTCCATCGGGATCTTTCCGCAGATATTTTTCATCTCTGCCATAACCTTTCTCCTTTCACTTTTGCTACACACAACATACTCCAAAGCCGCATGGAAAGCTATTCACAATACCCACCAAAGATATCGATGCATTTCTTGCCTTACCCCTAGCAGATCCAACAATGTATGTATCGTGCAATCATAGGCCTCACCCCCTTTACAAATTTTCCATTTGAGATAGAAAATCCATCATCTGATCTGGTATTTCTTCCGATGATGGTTTCGTTTTCAATTGTTCCGTAGTGCCACATATTCCTAATTCCCGAACACTTTCTTTTATCGTCTTTTGAATGACTTCTTCCATCCATTTCCGATCCTCTTTTTCCAGAATTGCCTGAACCAGATACTGGCTTTTCTGCCCTTCTGGAACACTTTGAAATTTCTCCCATGCCCTCTGGTGTTCTGGATTTTTCAGGTTCGGGCGGAACGAATATACCGGGCGTGTCATCTCGTCCACATCTGCTCTACAATCCGTTCATACCCTGTTGCGTTGGCATGGACGTCCTCTATAAAAACGGGGCGGCAAATCGCGTCCTGTGCGGTCACGTGGCGTTTTAAAATTGCGGAGCCTCCCCCCATAAATACGGTGGGTACTGCCCGGAGATCAAACCCGGATTCTGTCACCGCAGACAGTATTCTTTCTATATATTTCCGTCCGTTTTCCTGTATGATCCGTCTGGCCTCCTCTGCCATACTGCAAGATTCCCTCCGAAGCACACGCTCAATTTGAGTTTCTGTCACAGACAGTCCGGTATTTCTACGCACTTGTTCTGCTGTCTCATCAATACATCGGATTACTCCAAGTTCCAGACTTCTGCACGTTGCTGCATTCGGAACAGCATTGTCCAGCCTCATAAGGTCAACGGTCCAGCCACCAATATCAACAAGCAGAACAGACGGTTCATTCTTCAGATACTCTGGATGCAGAGCAAGCGCAGAGTATCCCTGTGGGAACAGTTTCACATCTTTTATTGTTATCTCATATAACTCACTTTCATATAAAAATCGCACTGGCTGCTCTTTCCGCAACAGATACTCCCTGAATCCCTGTTTCTCTCTTCCAAAACTTGAAAGCGGAAGTCCAACAGCCAGAATTACCTCTGTCTTTCGTTCCGCTTTCCGATGCTTGATTTCTTCTGCAATGGCTGCCAACGTCAGCAGATAATAATTATCATTGGACGTTTTATTTTTTACCAGCGTCTGTCTTCCCGTACCGCAGACATAATACTTTCCTTGATATTGCAGAACATTCTGCATGGTATACGGCTCGTAATCATACCCAATAATTCCACTTGGGAAAGACACTTGTCTTGTTTTAATGGCATAATAGCCATGATCAATTCCTATGATTATCGCAATCACATCCTTTCATTTTTTCTGTTTAACGTAAGGTCAAAAATGTTGTCACTGCTGCAACGGATCGTTGCAAAAGTGCCATTCGTGAACACTTTTCTATGTTCCAGCGTCCCAAAACCTGCGGAAAATCTGGTTTTTTTATACCACTATCGCCAGAGGAACACTACTGTTCCTTCCCAGCCGGTTATAAAAGATCCCTCTCCCGGCGGCGGTCCAGCCTGTCCGGGGGAGGGATATATCGCAAGTTTCCTTTTTGAACAATTGCCTGTCTTTTTATTTTTATGAGATGTTTTTCCTGCTTTTGTAAAATGGGAAGATACTCCGGTTCTGTCAAAAACTTCCGTATATAATTGCCCTTTTTTCCCAGCTTGTTATCATTTTTCAGCAGTTCTATTTCTACCATGTAATGGGTATCTGGATGAAATCTCTTCTCACACAAAATGCTGTCCCCTTTTATATAATCAGATTTAGCCGATTCTCTTGCTGCCGCCAAGAGTTCATAAATACTTACTTCCACCTCTTATCACCTCCCAAAAGACCAGAAAAAAGCAGACCTCTTAATCGAAGTCTGCTCCTGTCGGATATGGTAATCCTCTTTCTTCATATTTTTTATCGATATAATTTCGAATCCATTCCCTGTATTCTTCCGTTAATGCCAGTTCCTGAAATTCTAACAACCACTTTTCCCCTTTTGCTTCGTCATCAAGCCATCGATCTTCTATGCACTCCGGCTCATCTAACATTTTCATCATCGCTTCAAATGGCTCTTTTACATCATCACCAAATTCTTTCCATAAGGCGATTCCATAGTTCTCCAGTTCAAAAAATTCTGTCAGATATGTCAATCGTTCCATATCCCCCAATGTCATTCTTTTTTCACCTGACAATAATGCTCGATCTCTTTTGCCACATAGATTTAAAAATTTTCTCTTTTCCATCTCCACATCCATTATACTTTTACCTCTTCCTGTTAAAAATAATTCCTTATTACGAAACATTATAAAATTTAAATTCTTTAGAATCAATATATATATTTCTGTATTACGAATCTTTTTATTTTATAAGGGGAGTTCATCATTATGCAAAAGATTAGACCAGATATGGATATTGGTAAAAATATCCAAGCAATTCGATATAAAAACAATATGACTCAAGACCAAGTAGTTGCAAAATTAAATCTTATGGGTATCTCCATCACCAAAAGTACCTATGCCAAACTGGAAACAAATCGCATGAACATTAAGGCATCTGAATTAGTTGCACTTGCAAAACTCTTTCATACCGATATCAATGCTTTCTTTTCCGGCTTGCTATAGTTCGACATTCCCCGACTCCCTGTGTATATAATAGCATATTAAAAATAAGAACCAGTCTATATTCTTATCGGATATAAACCAGTTCTTTTTTCTTATCAAATAATATAAAAGTGACAGGGAATTCAGATTCTTATCTTCTGTCACTCATGTAATTATTATTCTATTTTAAATTTAATGAATTTACCCATTCTTGAATTTCTTTTTCAATGTTATTTTCTATATAAACGTCATACACATTTTTCCACATTATCTGTGTATACTGTTATTTTCAACCCCATAATTATAACTTGGTACACGCTATACACTACTATAAACTGTACTCCATTTTAGGATAGCCAATGTATACCGTATCATATGAATCCCAGTTATCAACTGTTGTAGACACCAGTTCCACATCTCTTAAGCTCTCATCATCATGTTCTCTTGACACCCGGCTGTCATCATCTGTCCAGTCAAGGTCATCATCTGTATATGGCTCCACAGGCTCTATTTCAAACAGATCTGCCTCTGTAATTTTTGCTATCTTTTCAGCAACATCTTTTGTATTTCCTGAAGCTGAATAATATACAACCAATGTTTTTCCATTTCCTGTTGATGTATTTTCTGTATTAGAAGCAGACTGGTTTGTATTGCTTGCTCCACATCCTGCCATCAAACCGATTGCCATGATGCATGTTAAGAGTACTACTGCTATTTTCTTTGTTTTCATTCTAAGGTCACCTCCTGTCGTATAAAATGTTTGTCACGCTAATTTTTATCGGATGAAATTGGTAAATACAAAATCCGGTGCCTTTGGCATTTCAATTCCCATTTTTGTCGCAACATTTTTACAGTTAATGAAATATGCCATATTGTTTCCAAGGATCTGCATAACCTGCATTCCTTCGAGGTCCTGTTTTACTTCATCCGGATTCGTCCCATGTATCATATTCCAATATCTTGATGTAATGATCGGCATCTGCATCAGACCAAAATATTTATTTACCTGATCCCATGTGGCCGTTGTTCCGGCCCTTCTTGCTGAAATTACCACAGCGGCAGGTTTCAGGCGGAATCTGTCGCTGCCACCGTTTAAATCGGCATAAAAGACTCTGTCCATAAAGGATGTGATTGCACCGCCTGCACCACCCCAGTGTACCGGAGTTCCAAATACGAATCCGTCATAATCCCCTGCTATTTCCAGAAATTCATTCACGATATCATCCAGGATGCATTTATTTTTTTCCTGACATTTTCTGCAGGCAATACATCCTGAAATCGGCTTATTTCCAATCCAGAAAATATCTGTACTTATGCCATTTTCATTTAATGCACTGGATACTTCACAAAGAGCTGTATAAGTACAGCCATTTTTGTGTGGACTGCCATTGACAAGTAATACTTTCATTGATTTTTCCTCTTATGCTTACCAGTTCTTTTTTTCTTTTGAACTGTCATTATTCTTTTTTCTTTCCTCAACCATCTTCACGAACCATTCCACCATATTCGGATCCTGATGCGAGAAGAAGGAGCTTGTCTTCTTGTCCAGTTCTGCAATAGTCTTCATATCTTCATCAGAAAGTGTGAAATCAAAAACATTAAAGTTTTCTTCCATTCTCTCAATGTGTGTTGATTTCGGAATAACCACTACCCCTCTCTGAATATGCCAGCGAAGCATAACCTGTGCCGGAGTCTTCTGATATTTTTCTGCAATCTCTGCGATGACAGGATTCTCAAAGGTGCCTCCTCTGCCCTCACCGAATGGTGCCCATGCTTCTAACCGGATATCATATTTGTCTGCCCATTCCTTCATCTCTTTCTGCTGATTGAAGATGTGGGTTTCCACCTGATTTACCATAGGTTTAATGCGGTTGAAGGATGCAAAATCAACCATTCTGTCTACATAAAAGTTGGAAATTCCGATTGCTCTGATTTTTCCCTCATCGTACAGATCTTCCAATGCATGGTAAGCACCGTAAGCATCTGAAAATGGCTGGTGAAGCAATACCAGATCCAGATAATCTGTCTTTAACTTTTTCATGGATTCAAGAACTGATTTCTTTGCATCTTCATATCCATAATGTTCAACCCACACCTTTGTTGTAAGGAAGATTTCTTCTCTTGGAATGCCTGACTTTTGGATTGCATTCCCAACCTCTTCCTCATTAAAATAACTCTGTGCTGTATCAATCGCCCGGTATCCAACTTTTAAAGCATCAAGCACACATCTTTCACACTCCTCTTTTGTTACCTGATATACGCCATATCCCAGTATTGGCATTTTTACACCATTATTTAATGAAATATATTCCATTGTCGTATCCTCCTTGTTTTCTTTCATTCATCTTACATTCATACTATAATACTGATAGATTCCTTTGAGAAGTTTCGATAAGTTTTTCAGTCTTAACCTTTCGGTTTATTCTGGTTCTTACTGATTGAACAGCCATCCCATAATTTCTTTGTCACGACAAAACAGATAGCCACCGCCATGCTGATAAGTGACCGGTGTGAATAACATTCTTTATATTACTCTCTGCATTAAAACTTTCTTTTTCATTCATATTGATATCCTCTCTGTCACGCTCTCTTGCTCTGTTTTTCCTGTTTCCAGCGTTTTTTCTTCCCCGATTGCCAGGTTCCGGACTGTTGTGCTACACCCACTGAACATGATAACAGTCATGATGATTCCTCCAAGAGCTATCCTCTTTATCTGCATATAGTATCCTCCATTTTCACTTCAGCTAAAGTATAACAAAACGAGACTCCATTAGAAGTCTCGTTTTGTTATTCAGTATTAACCTTTAGGTTTCTACTCGCATGTATTCAATTTTTATTTTACCTTGTTAATAGCATTTATCAGCCGCTTGACCTTAATGGACGGTTTTTTCGAATGAAGAATTCCAAACGGCATAGTATAATCCCACTCTACTGGAATGATTCTGATCAGTGGATGAACACTTTCCCAGCTCTTGAATGCCAGTAATACCTCATTATTGTTTTCGCATCGGTTAAATGCTTCTACATTGTACAGATTAAAGTCTACAATATTGATTTCAGGATGATTTTTCATTATATCATCCCTTAGCATATCGCCATAATAACTCCATCCTCTTCGCATGAGCATAAGATTTTCTCCAGCCAGATCATCAAGTGTTATTTTTTCTTTTTTTGCCAGCCTGTGATGAATTGATACCGCCACACAAAATGGTTCTCTTGAAATCTCAGTGCCATCACAGCCTCTGAGTTCAAGCATTGTTTCATCAAAGATTCCAGCTATCACATCAATATTCTTTCCCATATTAGCCAGTATCTCTCTTGCATTCTCTGGTGTATTTTCAAATGTAATCAATTTAAACTTCATCTCCGGATATATTTTCTGTATCTTAGGCCAAAGTTCCACAAAAACTTCCGGTGGCGTCATCGGAGATATTCCAACACGAATGATTTCTTCATTATGATTCATTGCTTCCTGCGCCCGTATCAACGATTCTTTTGAATATTGAATCAGATATTTTGCATCCTGATAGAGCGATTTACCAGCTTCCGTAATAATAAGACCTCTGTGTGTTCGTTCAAATAATTGCAAATCCAAGCTGTTTTCCAAAGAATTTATCTGTTTAATAACCGCAGGTGCACTTATATATAATTCTTCTGCCGCTTTACTAAAACTTCCAGCTTCTACAACGCAGATAAATGTATCAAGTTGTGGATTATACATCATGTAATTCACTCCTCTTTGTGATTTTAAATCATCTGAAATGCTTTCAGTACCCCAATAATTGCCTCTTCTTTCTCCTTCGGACATTATGGTTGCTTTGCTCCCTCTGACCTAGGAATATTAAAATTCTCCGCTAATTCAATTCCACACTTTCTCTTCACCTGTGCAATATACAGATTAGATACCTTCATCCCATCATTATGCTCTGCCACATACTTCTTTATCTCCTCATAAGTAGCCTGTCTACACTCCGCTTCGGTCCGCGCTGGGCAAAGGTCCCCTGGACCTTTAGCGCCTCTCAGCCGCCGTTAAATCCATCTCGTCCATGTCAAGTCTCACATTCACATGATGCTTCGCTTCATGGAGTTTGGATAAAAGGCATACCGTCTCAACGTGCGGTGTCGTTTTTCACTGCTTTAACAGTACGCGAACCCGCATAGTTACTGAGTTTTTACACCCTTTGACAGGTTGCTAATATCTACAATCATAAGGTTAAGACATGGCGTACAGACCGTTTAACTTTGTAAACGTGTGGCGAGTACGCCGATTTGTTTTGGACATTTTTGCGAATGGCATTAACACCCTTTCAATGTTCACTTTTATTGAAACCGATATTTTCCTTTTCCATGTCCTGTTACAGGTACGATTACCTCACTATCAACCAACAGTTTTATTAACTTGGAAGCTCCTGATGGCTTTAATCCAGTAATTTCTTCAACTATCGTTCTTCCGAAACAATTTTCTTTTCCACATTTTGAAAATATTTCTACTGTATGATTTATTGTTTTTTCTGAAATCGTATCTGAGAAAGAAAGTAATTTATTTCGAATGTCCACTTTTGTGCTTTCAATGTCCACTTCTCCACTCTCAATGTCCACTTTTACTCTTTCAATGTCCACTTCTGCAAACCTTCCACTAATGTGCATCGTACGATTATGAAGTTCATTCTTCTCATCCAACAATAAATTTCTTAATTTATAGGCTTATTTTCATAATATGTTCTAGCAGATATACCCCTCAACCCCGCTTAAACTAGGCATTTCTTAGAGAGGAGACAGACCGTCTCAACATGATAAGTTCCCGGGAACAAATCCACCCCGCTGATCTTCTCCACTTTATATCCACGTCCCTGTATCATCTCCAGATCCCGTGCCAGACTGGTCGGTTTGCATGCGATATACACCAGACGCTCCACTCCGAAATTCAGGATCTTCATAAGTGCCTTCGGATTCACACCGTCTCTCGGCGGATCGAGCATGATCAGATCCGGAACTTCCCCCAGTTCATCAATGACTTTCAATACATCCCCGGCCCAGAATGTACAATTGTCCAGATTATTTAACTTCGCATTTTCTTTTGCTGCTTCTACCGCTTCTTCTACAATCTCCACACCAACCACTTTCTTCGCAACCGGCGCAAGGATCTGTGCGATCGTTCCTGTTCCGCTGTACAGATCGAAGACAACTTTTTCATTTGTATCTCCGATGTATTCTCTGGCTGTCTCATACAAGACTTCCGCTCCCAGCGAATTAGTCTGGAAGAATGAGAATGGTGTGATCTTGAATTTTAATCCAAGTAATTCCTCGTAGAAATAATCCTGTCCGAACAGGACTTCTGTTCCTTCATCTTTTACGACATCTGCAAGGCTGTCGTTCTTTGTATGCAGGATTCCAACTAATGTTCCATCAAAATTCATTGCTGTCATCTTTTCCAACCATGCAGCCTTGAATGTCTGGATTTTTTTCATTGCCTCTGCCGGATCAACTCCGAGTTCTGCCGTATCGGATGCTGTGACCAGATCCACCAGGATCTCTCCTGTCTTTACTGCTTTTCTTACCAGCAGGTGGCGGAAATATCCAACATGACGCATGCGGTGATAATATGGAAGTCCCGATTCTCCCGCACATTCCAGTGTACATGCCAGAATCTTTCTGTAATCTTCATCTACGATCTGACAATCTGTCACATTTACAATATCATGAAAACTTCCGCGTTTATGCATCCCAAGTGCCAGTGGTCCGTCTTTGTATTCATCTCCGAATGAAAATTCCATCTTGTTGCGGTACTCGGTCCTGACAGGACTTGGTTTGATGCCTTCCCAGATATACTTCCCATCTACCGCTTCATCCATCATTTTTTTCACCTGCTCATTCTTCATGGCAAGCTGCTCTTCATACGGAAGATTCTGATAAGTACAGCCTCCGCACTGTCCGAAATGTGGACAGGCTGACGGAATCTCACTGGCTGACGGTTCCAGTACTTCCAGAAGACGCCCTTCTGCCTTTCCTTTTCTGATCTTATTGACAGAAAATCTTACCTTCTGTCCCGGCACGCCATTCTTTACGACTACCCATCTGTCTTCTTCCGGCAGATAAATGCGCCCTTTATTTGGAAATTCTACGGATTCTATAATTCCTTCGTATACCTGTCCTTTTTTCATATCTATCCTTTCTGTCATAGCTTTTGTCTATTGCAATTTATTTCATTATCTTTACTATTTCTGGTTCTGTCTCTTGTTCCGCTTTTCTATCCTTTATATACTGCTTTCAGGATTGTCCCTTCCTGTTCCACTTTCACATGTTTCAGACTTTTCACATACTGATTGAACTGGGAATATCCATAATCGCGGATCTTAAAGTCTTTGTATTTTTCATACATTTTATTTCCCAGTGTACTGAGTTCTACTCCGGATCTTCCCGACTTTTTCACAATCTGTACGACGTAGCCGTCGATATTTTCCTTCAGATCCTGATCCTCTCTTAAAGTAACCGACACAATATTTCCATGTTTTACCATCTGGATTCTTGTGAATTCCTCCAGAAACTTGGACAGCATATTATACCCGTAGCTCCGCACATCAAAGTCCGGGTAAAGACTGACCAGACGGCTTCCTACTTCACCGAGTCCGGTTGGCTTATTGATATCCTGATTCTCAATGATCATCTTAATGATCGCATCTTCAATCTTCTCTTTACTTCGTCTGTCATGTGTTGTCTCGCTCTTCGATGTTCCCGGATTCTGCTCACTCATCAGATTTTCCAGAATCGTAAACTTATCACACGCTTTCCTGAATGGCTCCGGAGTCTTATTTTCTCCCATGCCAATAACCATCTTTCCACTCTCTCTAAGACGGCTGACGAGTCTTGTAAAGTCGCTGTCACTGGATACAATGCAAAATCCATCCACATCATTCGTATACAGGATATCCATCGCATCAATGATCATAGCTGAATCGGTAGAATTCTTTCCTTGTGTATAACTAAACTGCTGGATCGGCGTGATCGAGTTTGTCAGAAGTTCATCTTTCCAGCTTGAATGCTGTGTGCTCGTCCAGTCTCCGTATATTCTTTTATATGTAATGATCCCATATTTTGACAATTCTGTCAGGATCGGCTTGATGTATTTTGCTGATACATTATCTGCATCAATCAGTAGTGCATAACACTGTTCCTGCATACCTTCTCTCTTCTTTCTATAAATATTACTGAATTTTCCATGCGGACGCACTTGAGATTGCAAAAGAAAAGCAGGCCAGTCGCCTTTCTTTTACCAGATCGGTTTCTAACCTGCCTCTTTCTTCACTTATTCATCCGCCCGGTTCTTATACCTGATCGTCATCATCGAAAAAGTCATCGTCGAAATCATCGTCATCAAAATCATCCTCGAAGTCTTCCAGGTAATCCGGGGTAAAGAAGCAATATACTGCATAAGCGATTCCTGCAACTGCAGCTACAGCTCCGACTACTGCCAGAATCCAGAGTACGGTCTTGCCGTGTTTGTCCTCTTCTTTTTTATTCATCAGTTCGCTAAGCTTGGATGCTGCAATAATATCTTCTACTTTACTCATGCTCCCACGTCCTTTCCTCTGCTCTTTCGGCAAATCATTCTTTATTTATTATAACACTTTACGTAGTGTATGACTACTTATTTTTCAGATTTTTCTCCTGTATCCCGGATAGATTCCGGATTGTTATACTTTCTGAAGTCTTGCAAATGTGGCAAACATCTTCTTCGTTCCGGGTCCGTCGAAGTGAACTGTTACTTCATAATCACGTCCGCCTTCAATGATTGCAGTTACCGTCCCTTCTCCGAATTTGATATGTCTGACACGGTCTCCCACTCCGTAAGGAAGCTTCCCGCCTTTTGGTGTCCCGAACTGCTGTACCGGCTTTGGTGCGGTAAATGCCTTCGTCTTAAATGTTTCTTTCGCCTGCATGAAAGAGGTCTTCACCCTTACCTGCTCACTTTCTTCTTTCTTCTCTTTTTTTGCTGATGGTCCTGTCTCCAGAAGTTCCAATGGGATTTCTTTTAAGAAACGGGACATCTTCTTATACTGTGTCTCCCCATGTACCATACGTTTTCTTGCACAGGTCAGTGTCAGATCTTTCTCTGCTCTTGTGATTCCTACATAACATAATCGTCTTTCTTCTTCCAGTTCTGCCGGGTCGTCTGCTGTGATCGTCATATAGCTCGGAAACAGTCCGTCTTCCATTCCTGCCAGATATACATGTGGGAATTCCAGACCTTTTGCACTATGTAATGTCATCAAAACGACATAATCTGTACTTTCATCCAGACTGTCGATATCTGCTACCAGAGCTACATCCTCAAGAAATCCTCCAAGTGTCGGTGCTTCATTCTGTAGCGCACAGCTTTCTTCATAAGCAGCGATCTTATTGCGGAGTTCGTCTATATTTTCAATTCTTGATGTTGCCTCTTCACTCTCACATTCGTGGATCAGCGCATCGATATAACCAGTTTCTTTGATAACTTCCTCCAACAGTTCCAATACACTCATGTCTTCTGTATCATTCTTAAAATGCTCAATCATTGCAACGAACGATTCCAGTTTTGCCTGTCCTCTTCCGATGTTCGGGATCAGGTCTACGGCACGAAGTGCATCATAGAAGCTGCATTCTCTGGTTGATGCATATTCCTGCACACGGTTGATACTGGTCAGTCCGATACCTCGTTTTGGAACATTTACAATACGTCTGACAGCCAGATCATCTCTTCCGTTATCAATCGTCTTCAGATACGCAAGAAGATCCTTGATCTCACGTCTCGCATAGAAGTTCACACCACCGATGACTTTATATGGAATACTGTCACGGACAAAACGTTCCTCGAACATACGGGACTGTGCATTGGTACGGTAAAGAACTGCATTATCTTTGTAGCTGCAGAGTTCTTTATTGACATGGCGTCTGATGTCACCGACTACATATTCTGCCTCTTCATAAGCAGAATCAAACTGACGTAACTGGATCATATCTCCATCTTCATTCTCTGTCCAAAGCGTCTTGTCTTTTCTTCCCTGATTGTTCCGGATCACGGCATTGGCTGCATTCAGGATATTGCCGGTAGAACGGTAATTCTGCTCCAGCTTGATCACTTTAGTATCATCAAACACATGTTCAAAATCCAGGATGTTCTTAATGTTCGCGCCGCGGAACTTATATATGGACTGGTCATCGTCTCCAACCACACACAGATTACGGTACTTGGATGCCAGCAGACGGATCAGTTCGAACTGTACTGTATTTGTATCCTGATACTCATCTACCATGATATAACGGAAACGCTCCTGATAATATTCCAGTACATCTTTCTGTGTCTGGAAAAGCTGCACGGTCTTAAACAACAGATCATCAAAATCCAATGCATTATTTGATCGGAGCTGTTTTTCATATTCTTCATATACTTCTGCAATTTTTTTCCGGCTGTAATCCCCTTCCGCACGCATACGGTATTCCTGTGGTGTCACCAGTTCATCCTTTGCTTTGGAAATCTCTGACAGCAGTGCTCTTTCCCGGAACATCTTCGTATCTACCTGCAGAAGCTTACAGACCTCACGCATCAGTGTCTTTTGATCGTCACTGTCGTAGATTGTAAAGTTGGTATCATATCCGAGCAGATCGATATGGCGTCTTAATATACGCACGCACATGGAATGGAAGGTGCTTACCCATATACTCTCTGATCCGTATCCAACCAATTTGTCGACACGTTCCCTCATCTCTCCGGCTGCTTTATTCGTAAATGTAATTGCAAGGATATTCCATGGATTCACCTGCTGCTCTTCAATTAAGTAAGCAATTCTGTGTGTCAGAACACGTGTCTTTCCGGATCCTGCTCCTGCAAGGATCAGAAGTGGTCCTTCTGTATGGAACACTGCTTCTCTTTGTTGTTCATTTAATGTATCGTATATACTCAATCTTATGGTTTCCTTTCTTTCCGGTTTTTTATTCTTCTTTTTTCTTTCCGGCCTGTTCTGCTTTCGTCATGGATTCATGCTCTCTTTTTATTTCGCTATAAAGAGCCGTTGATGTCCAGTTCTGATTCTTTGCGGTAACGATTGCCTTCAGCGGAACCTGTACTTTTTCTTTTTTCATCTGGAATAATAGCTTATCCAATATCCGATTGTCTGCCAGTAGCATGACAAGCATCTCTTCTTCAAAGTCTGTGATTTCTTCATTTTTTTCTTTGTCTGTCCCGGAAGTTTCCTCCCTTGATGCCTCTTCCGCCACTTCTTCTTTCAGTCCGGTCAGTACTCCGATTGTCTTTGAATACTCTTCTTTTTCCACATATTTCACACGAAAACCAAGAAAACTTCCCAGCATGCCGATCTTTCTTCCCTTTTTCGTGCCTTTCAGATTATAACATAGCATGATTGATTTCATATGCATTCTACCCCTTTTCGAATGTCTGTTTCCATTATAGTTGCTTTGTCCGGGTTCTGCAAGAAACAATTTGGGACGGAGGATTTTAAAAAATCCTCCGTCCCAAATTAAAAAAAATGTCCTGTCCCTTTTTCATTCATCATCCGATTCATTTACGCGCTGATCGCATTTCCCGTATACAGCTGATAATATCTGCCTTTCTCTTCGATCAGTTCATCATGTGTACCACGCTCAATGATTCTTCCCTGTTCCAGTACCATAATGCAGTCAGAATTGCGGACTGTCGATAATCTGTGGGCAATAACAAATGTTGTCCTTCCACGCATCAGCTTATCCATTCCATCCTGTACGATCCGTTCCGTTCTGGTATCGATGGAACTGGTTGCTTCATCAAGGATCAATACCGGAGGATCAGCAATAGCGGCTCTTGCAATTGCCAGAAGCTGGCGCTGTCCCTGGCTTAAATTTGCTCCGTCTCCGGTCAGCATCGTATCATAGCCTTTCGGAAGTCTTCGGATAAAGCTGTCGGCATTTGCAAGCTTTGCTGCTGCCACAATCTCTTCATCGGTCGCATCCAGTTTGCCAAAGCGGATATTGTCACGCACCGTTCCGGTGAATAAATGTGTATCCTGCAGAACAATCCCAAGTGAATGTCTGAGATCCGCTTTCTTAATCTTGTTAATGTTGATTCCATCATAACGGATCTTGCCGTCCTGAATATCATAGAAACGGTTGATCAGATTGGTGATCGTCGTCTTACCTGCTCCGGTCGATCCGACGAATGCAATCTTCTGTCCCGGTTTGGCATATAATTTGATATCATGCAATACAATCTTCTCATCATTATAACCGAAATCCACACCATTGAATACGACTTCACCTTTCACCTCCACATAATCCACACTGCCATCATTCTGATGTGTATGTTTCCATGCCCAGCGTTCGGTTCTTTCTTCACACTCTGTAAGCTTTCCGTCTTCTTCTTTCGCATTGACCAGTGTTACATAACCTTCATCCAGTTCTTCTTTTTCATCCATCAGCTTAAAAATACGGTCGGCCCCGGCCATCGCCATAACAATTGCATTCATCTGCATACTGATCTGGTTGATCGGCATACTGAAGCTCTTATTAAATGTCAGGAAGCTTGCCAGACCTCCGAGGGTAAAACCTCCGACCTTTCCAAGTGCCAGTACACCCCCGATGATCGCGCAGATCACATAACTGATATTTCCGATCTGTGCATTGATCGGTCCTAAAAAGTTGGCAAATGTATTGGCTTTGTCTGCACTGACATATAGTTCATCATTCAGCTTCTTGAAGTTCTGCATGTTCTCCTCTTCATGGCAGAATACCTTTACCACCTTTTGTCCGTTCATCATCTCTTCGATATAACCGTTCACAGTTCCCAGATCTTTCTGCTGTTTTGCAAAATATGCCCCGCTCTGTCCGGCAGATTTCTTTGAACAGAATACCATGATTCCGACCATGATCATCGTTACGACCGTAAGTGGGATACTTAAGATCAACATACTGACAAATACACTGATGATCGTAATCCCACTGTTCAGAAGCTGCGGCATACTCTGGCTGATCATCTGTCTTAATGTATCAATATCATTCGTATATACCGACATGATATCTCCATGTGCATGCGTATCAAAATACTTGACCGGTAGTTTCTCCATATGAGAGAACAGATCATTCCTTAAGTTGCGTAGTGTCCCCTGCGTCACATTGACCATCAGACGGTTATAACCAAATGTTGCCAGTACACCCAGTGCATAAAATGCTGCTATTCTGGCGATCGCATGTGCAAGCGGTGTAAAATTGGGGTTATCTGATAATAAAAATGGTGTGATATATTCGTCGATCAGGTTCTTCATGAACATCGTTCCCTGCACATTGCAAAGAACACTGACTACAATCAATACGACTACACTGATGCAGTGAAACTTATAATCTTTTAATACATATTTCATAAGGCGGAGGAATAATTCACCCGGATTTTTTACCTGTGCTTTCATTCCTCTCGGCTGTCTTCCCGGTCCCGGCATCTTATTCACCCTCCTTCTCGTCAAAATCGCCGCCACCACTGGTCTGTGATTCATAGACTTCACGGTAGATATCATTCTGTTCCAATAATTCTTCATGTGTACCGAATCCATTGATCTTACCGTCTTCCATAACGATAATACGGTCAGCATCCTGTACGCTTGAGATTCTCTGTGCGATGATCAGTTTCGTTGTATCTGGAATCTCTTCACGAAACGCTCTTCGGATCTTCGCATCTGTTGCGGTATCTACCGCACTGGTACTGTCATCCAGAATCAGTACTTTTGGCTTCTTAAGTAGTGCTCTTGCAATACATAGTCTCTGCTTCTGACCTCCGGATACGTTACTTCCGCCCTGCTCGATGTAGGTCTCATATCCTTTCGGGAAACGGTCGATGAACTCATCCGCACATGCAAGTTCACACGCGTGTCTGCATTCTTCCAAAGTTGCTTCCTTGTCTCCCCAGCGGAGATTATCAAGGATTGTTCCGGAGAACAGCACATTATTCTGCAAGACTACTGATACCTGATTACGAAGCACTTCCATATCATAATCTTTGACATTTCTGCCACCGACCAGTACTTCGCCTTTCGTCACATCGTACAGACGACTGATCAGGTTAACCAGACTCGTCTTGGCACTTCCTGTTCCTCCGATGATTCCGATCGTCTCACCGGAACGGATCTTCAGATCAATATCTTCCAGTACCGGTTCGTCACTGTCCTTTTTATACACAAAGTCCACATGACGGAATTCAATACTTCCATCTTCTACTTTCATGGTCGGATGTTCTGGATTCTTAAGATCACTCGTCTCATTTAACACTTCGGAGATACGTCTCGCACTTGCCATACTCATAGCGACCATGACAAATACCATCGACAACATCATCAGACTCATTAGAATATTCATGCAATATGTAAGAAGACTCATCAGTTCTCCTGTCGTCAGGGAATCACTTGCGATCATCTTTGCTCCGAACCAGCTCACTAACAGGATACAGGTGTATACCGCCGTCTGCATCATCGGTGCATTGAATACCAGATTTGTCTCTGCTTTTACAAAAATGTTATAGATATTCTCACTTGCTCTTCGTAACTTAGATGTCTCCTGTTCCTCTCTTACATATGCCTTCACGACACGGATCGCAGATACATTCTCCTGCACGGATTCATTCAGATCATCGTACTTTGGAAATGCCTGCTGGAAATATTTTGTCGCATGGCTCATGATCAGGAACAATAAAATTCCAAGAATAATTACCGCTACAAGATAGATACATGCCAGTCTCGCATTGATCGTAAATGCCATGACCATCGCACAGATCATACTGGCCGGTGCTCTGGTAAACATACGCAGGATCATCTGATATGCATTCTGTATATTGGTTACATCCGTTGTCATTCGGGTTACAAGTCCTGCTGTGCTGAATTTATCAATATTTGAAAATGAAAATGTCTGAATATTGTTAAACATAGCCTCTCGTAAGTTCCTTGCAAATCCCGCCGATGCTTTTGCACCGAATCTTCCGCCCATCATTCCGGCGAATAATCCGATGACCGCCGCAACAACCATGATTCCGCCGACTTTGTAGATGTGGTGGATATCCCCGGTATTGACTCCTTTATCAATAATTGATGCCATCAGATATGGGATGATCATCTCCATCAATACCTCAAGGATCATAAAGAGCGGAGTTGCAATGGATGCTGCTTTAAATTCTTTAATCTGTTTTGCTAATGTCTTAATCATTCCATTTACGCCCTTTCTGTTTCGTTTCTTGTTTTATAGTTACATTTATAACTCCGATTTTCCGGATTACCTGACTTCATATTTCTTCACATTCTGATTAATCTGGTCTAATACCTTATAAAAAATATGAAGTTCTTCTTCTGATATGCCTTCGGAAAGCTCTTCTTCGATATGCTCCACAATATCCTCAAAAGATTCCTGACTTGCAATTCCTTTTTCTGTCAGGATTACTTTTTTTAACCTGGCATCCTGTTTTACCGATTCTCTTCTTACGAATCCCTTCTTTTCCATCAATTGAAGCAGATTCGTAACTGTAGATCTACCTACTGCAAATCTTTGTTCAATATCCTTCTGAAAAATATCCTGCTCCCGGTTCTCATACAGATACCGTATGATCCAGCCATGCATCATCGTCACTTCATCCACTCCGGACTTTCTCACATGTGCAGACAGATTCCTTGACAATTTCAGATCCGCACAGTGTATCTCCGGTCCGATCTTTCTTCCTTTTCTTTCCACATTACCATCCTTTCCGTTCAATTGTTCGCATCCAAATTGTTTGTTAGCGAATTGTTTGTTAGCGAACTTATTTTATCATATCCAATTAAAATGTCAATAACTTCTCCGATATTCCGCCGTATTTTCCAGACATTTTCTGCAACGTGTATAAAAAAAACGCTTGCCATCTAGTTTTCAAAACTATATAATAATTACATTGAGGTGATAAAAAATGACAATAGACACAAAAGATATGCTGAACAGCATTTTATCAAGCATCTCACGGATTGATTACGTGAGACCCGATGATATTCCGAATATAGATTTATACATGGATCAGGTTACTACCTTTATGGAAAAAGAACTGGCATCCAGTAAACGTCATGAAGATGATAAGATCCTTACCAAGACCATGATCAACAACTATGCCAAGAACAATCTTCTCCCTCCACCTGTGAAGAAGAAGTACTCCAAAGAGCATCTGCTGATAATGATCTTTATCTATTATTTTAAAAATTTTCTTTCTATTAAAGATATTGAAACTATGTTAGAACCGATTACGGATAAGTATTTTGACACAGATCAGGATTTTGATATCACTTCTATCTATAAAGAAGTATGCGAACTGGAAAAGTCCAGAATTCCAGAATTTGAAAAAGAAATTATCCGTTCTTATAATTCTTCTAAAAAATGTTTTGATGAAGCACCGGAAGATGACAGGGATTCTCTGCAGTTGTTTGCATTTATCTGTAACCTGAGTTTTGACATCTATGTTAAAAAGCAGATTGTAGAAAAGCTTTTGGATAATTTTCCCGATCTGCTTCACTCTGAAAATACCGGTGTCAAAAAGGATTCGGCCAAAAAAAAGAAATAAGACCGCACGTCTTATTTCTTTTTTTGCTTCTGCATTCTTGCCAAATGCATCTGCACTGTTTTTTCGCACTTTATTCTGCTTTTTCGTCTTTGACTTCCCCAAGTCCGATTCTCTCGAATACCATGTCATATCCGTCATTACCGTAATTCAGCGAACGGTTCACACGACTGATCGTTGCTGTTGAAGCGCCTGTCTTTTCTGCAATCTCAAGATAAGTCTTGTGTTCTCTTAACATCTTTGCAACTTCAAAACGCTGTGATAATGAAAGCAATTCATTAATCGTACAGATATCTTCAAAAAATGTATAACACTCCTCTTTATCTTTGAGGCTTAAAATTCCCTGAAACAGATAATCAACCGCCTCTGTTCTGATTTTCTTACTCATAGCATTATCTCCTTCGTAGCAGATTCATTACTTTTACATTTTAACACACTAAAATTGCAAAGTCTATAGTTTTTTCCCATGTTTTATACATGCTTTTAATTTTTCCAGTGAAACATTGGCAACCAATTCTTCCGGAAAATCTGTTTCTCTCAATATTTCTTCCGCATATGGATACTCTGCAATATCTGCATCCACATGTGAATCACTGCCAAGCACGATCATCACTCCCTGTGCTTTACATTCCTTTACCATCTCCAGACAGTTCTCTTTTGTATTCTCTCGAAATCCTTCCGGACGCAGTGATGAATTATTTACTTCCAGTAATGTTCCGGTTTCTTTTGCTTTTTTTACCAGACGCTTCATATCTACAGGAAATCTCCCGTCATCCGGATGTCCAATGATGTCCACATACGGATGTTCCATTACTTTCTCATATGCTGCGGTTACATTGTCTATTGTCCGTTCATCTTTAAAACACGGCATATGAATACTGGCGATTGCAATATCAAGTCTTTCAAGAAGCGAATCTGGGAGATCGATCTCCCCCCGCGCATTCATGATATTCAGTTCTGTTCCTAATAACAGCTCAATCCCGTATTTTTTTCTTGGAACAATTCTTAAATTTTGAAAATAGAACAAATGACAAGTTCCGGGCATCTCTGGTGCATGTTCCGTAATTGCAAGTCCCTTCAGTCCTTTATCCGCTGCTGCTTGCGCCATCTCATTCAGCGTATTATATGCATGTCCACTTGCGAGCGTATGCGTATGTGTGTCAATTTCTACTCTCATTTCCTGCTTCTCCTTCCTGTTGTATTTCATCAGATCTTCTTTATCTGTTATTTTTATTTATTATTTTAAATTGTAACTTTTCTTCTTTTCAGCTTTAACGCTCTAATATTTCACAACATGAAGTATTATACCGTATAATTTTCTTTTTTTCTACCCATTCTATAGCGGAAAGCAGGTTTTCCTCTTTTTTTACTAAATAACCACCATTTATTCACCCCTCTAATATATCTGAATTATAAAGGAGTTTTTATTATGAAGAAACATGAAAAAAAGACTGTAAATGTAAACCCATTATCCAACCAGGAACTCATTGATTCTTACGATTATCTCGCAACTGCTGCCTCTTCTCATGACTGTACCGGTCTGATTCCTTCTGCACCTCTTAATCCTGCGGAACTGGATTCGTATGAGGAACTTTATCCATTCCTTCCTCCGGTCTCATCCGCAGATGATGCTCCGGAGCAGGCTCCGCCTTCCGGTAAAAATCCATCTGATATTAAGGGTTAATGTCCATCTGAAAATACTCTGCAAAATACCTGTTTTTTCTTGACATGCCTTCCAATCACAGCTAATCTTATAGAAGTATAAAAAATATATTATATATATTGAGAGGTAACTGATCATGAAAAACATACTAATGATAGCAACCGGTGGTACGATTGCATCCAAAGAGGGGGATCTTGGATTGACACCGGCAGTGACAGGGGAAGAACTTGCAGCCAGCGTACCGGGAATCAAAGACATCTGTCATCTGGAAATACTTCAACTTATGAACATCGACAGCACCAATATGCGTCCACGTCAATGGCTGATGATCCGTGATGCGATCATGGAAAACTATAACAACTACGATGGGTTTGTCGTTCTTCACGGAACAGACACCATGGCATATACTGCTGCCGCCCTGTCTTATCTGATCCAGGACAGTGTAAAGCCAATTGTACTGACCGGTTCCCAGAAACCAATGGCCAATCCTTATACCGATGCAAAGATCAATCTGTTCCAGAGTATTCTGTATGCTGCCGACGATCTTTCCTGCAATGTCTGCATTGTATTTAACGGAAAAGTTGTTGCCGGAACCCGCGGACGTAAGCAGCGCACCAGAAGTTTTGATGCATTTGACAGTATGAACTTCCCTGAACTTGCCATTATCCGTGACAGCCGCATCATCCGTTACTATACGGAAGAACGTCCCGCTCCTCAGGATCTGAAATCTTACGCAAGTCTTAATGACCGTGTCTTTGTGCTGAAGCTGACACCGGAAGTCAAAGCTGAGATTTTTGATCTGCTGAGTGGTCACTATGATGCTATCATCCTGGAAACCTTTGGTATCGGCGGCATCCCGGAATATGATGATTCCTTTGAAAAAGCGATCTTCTCCTGGGTAGATTCCGGCAAGACAATCGCTGTCACCACACAGGTGCCGGAAGAAGGCTGTGATCTTGGCGTATATCAGGTTGGAAAAAAATTCAGTAATCATAAAGGAATCCTGCAGTCCGATGATATGACAACAGAATCCATCGTTGCAAAACTGATGTGGATTCTTGGTCAGACGGATAAACAGGATGAGATTGCGCGGTTATTTTATCGCGAGATCAATCACGACAGAGTCTGAGTTGATTTGGAACTTAATTTATTAACGGGGAAGCGGCCTCTCAGTCCTTGAAGGAAACAATAGATAAGGCTTCTTGTTCAGGTTCCATACCATAAGAAACACTAAGAGAGTCAGAATCACCTAAAAGCAAAGGAACTACGCTCAAACTCGGCGTTCGCCTCAAACACGTTCGCTTCGTTCCTTTAACGGTGCTTCTGACTCTCTAA